>CAZAHB010000046.1:0-27340 GCA_964484945.1 uncultured Armatimonadia bacterium
AGGGCTGTACCGTGCGACGGCGAACGGAAACGCTACGAATGTGCTCACCGGCGCGCGAGGTTTCAGGGAGGATACGCACGTGAAACGCCTGACGCTGACGATACTTGTTGCTGTGTGTGGTGCATCCTTTTGTGTACCGCAGGCCTTCTGCCACCCGTTCCACTCCGGTGTCAAGCCCCGGGACGTTGCAGATGGGCGGCTTGATCACCCCGAGCAGATACGAGAGACGCTTCGTCTCTTCCACGGCCACCTTGGTCCGTACGCCACGCTCGGCTTTCGCGCGGGCCGGGCGGCGCTGGACCATCTCGACTGCCCGAAGTACTTTGGTGTGCAGGTGTTTGTAGAGGGGCGTGTCGAGCGTCCCTTCGGCTGCTTCTCTGACGGGATGCAGGTGGGAACCGGCTGCACAGCGGGGAAGGGGAACCTCAATATGATCCCCCATGTGCCGGAACCGGGAGAGGCGCCTTTCGTGGTCACCGTCCGCAGACCCGATGGTCGGGCGGTGCGCATCAGTGTGAGGCCGAGCATACCGGGCCTGTTCAAACAGTGGCTGAACTCGGAACAGACGGAGGATGAGACCTTCGACGAACTGATGGCGATGGACGATGACGAACTGTGGACGGTCGAGATGCTCGAACCGAAGCCGCTGGAAGAGTACATGCGCATCGTTCCAGATGTGACAACGCTGGAGCCCATCGCGGACGGACGGGACGGCATCGTCCGGGTGCCGGCGGCCGGAGATGACTACACTGCGATCTCGTTTGAGATCCCTGCCGGTCATATCACCCCGCCGCAGGCAGGCGGTTTGACAGGACACGCGGGTGTGACCGTGGTGGCGAAAGGGAAGCTGGACCTCGTCGGCATGGAGGACGGCGAGCGCAAGCGGATCACGGTCAAGCCGGGAAGCGTGTTCGTGTGGCCGAAGGACAGCTTCCGCGCCCTGGGTATGCAGAACCCCTACGGTGAGGCCTGCCACCTGATCACAGTTTACGCGCCCGCCTTTCCGGTGGCGCCAGCGTCCGACGAAATCCAGGAGTGGCTGGAGAAGGGCACACCGAAGAGCGCTGCTGAACAGTGACCCCGCCGGTGCGTGTCCGGCTGCGCCATTTGGGGGCAGTGAACTATCGGGACCGCCACTTTCGACAGAACCTTCGGCACTAAGGACACTTCACCGAAGGACGGTTTTTGCCTATCGTCTAGGCAACAGCATGCGATTGAATCATGCGGGGGGATGGAAAGCAGCGATCGGAGACGGAAGGCGCGGTGATTGCAGTGACAACCCGCGAAGCGTGGGGAGATGATGCGTCCGACTTGAGGAGCGGTTTCTACCATAAGCTTGGGCGCGTGGTTGAACAGAAGCGTCCGATGGTGGTGAGCACCTGGCCGACCCAGGCAAGGCGGTCACTGGAGGCTATGGGCTGGGCCCGCGAACTTGCGTCCGTGGCGCATCTGGCGACCGAATCGGAGTGTCTTCTATCCGAGATCGCGCGACGTCTGATGGAGACATCACAGCCCCCTCGAAACGTTTCGGCATGTCAGGGGGAGACGTGCCAGTATGCCCTGTTGAATGCGAATGCGGTGGACAGCGAGCGGGCCGCCGAGGTAGCAATGCTGCTGCAGTTGCATCGTTCGCTGCTCCATTTCGTCTGGGCGCTGGTCCTTCCAGACATCGCTGCCAGCCTCAGTGCTGAGAAGGTGACGCTTGCCCGGGCAGCTCTCTCGCGCGTGGCACGCGAGGTCCTGAGACTGGCCGAGACGGATATCCGGCAGGGGAAGGTGCGCTGATGAAGCGCGAAATAGACCTTGGGAAATTTGGCGCCACACCCGAGCATCTCGCTCACGCAGCGCAGATTATCGAGGACCGCCTTGAGGAAGTGATTGCCGAGTGGGTGCCCGAGGCGGTCTCGGTGTTGCGCGACGGCGGCTGGACCACGGAGGACTTCAGCACGGCGGAACTTGAGGACGAGGGTCGGTATGCTCTGGAGCGCACGTGCTGGCGATTGAGAAACGATCTGACAGCAGAGCAGACGGACCGTGAGAAGGAGCGGTTCAGGCTGCTGGGAGGACTGAGCGATCTCGAATCAGATCGTGACGCGCAGCTCGTGGCGTTGTTCCAGGTGTACACGTTTATCGGGCATGTAATATTCGTTCTGTTGCTCGAGGAGTTGCCGGACGAGTGGCCGGGGAAAACGATCGTCGAGACTCGCCAGAAGGTAATGGCGGCGCTGAATACCACCACCGGCTTCCCGACGCCATGTGGATTCGTGACCGCTGTTGAGGACCGTCTTCGACAACGGCAGGCTGAGACCACCGACGTTCTTCGGCAGATCCTGACCGCCCAGGAGGATGAGCGCAAGCGCCTGTCGAGAGATATCCACGATGTGCTGGCCCAGACGCTCGCGACATGCCACTACCGGGCTGAGACATGTGCGCTGATTCTGGATCGTGACCCGGACGCCGCCCGCGACGATATGCGCGAGGTGGCGGGACTGATCTCGACGACGCTCGATCAGCTTCGGGACATCATCTTCGACCTGCGCCCCAGTGCGCTGGACCGGGGCGGGCTGGCGGATGCGATCAGCGCTTACATCGACCGCATGTCCGACTCCGCGACTCGCTTCTCGGTGCGAGAGATTGCGGATACATCGGACCTCGATGAAAAGATCAAGACCACCCTTTACCGCGTCGCTCAGGAGGCAGTGGCGAATGTACTACATCATTCGGGAGCGGAAAGGGCGGAGGTGGTCGTCGATCGGCGCCGTGATGAGATCGAACTGTTGATCGCAGATGAAGGTCATGGCTTCGATGCGAAGAAGGCTCGCTCGGCGGAAGCCGACGGGCACATAGGGCTCGCGTCCATGCGCGAGCGCTCTGAACTGCTCGGAGGTTCATTTGAGTTGAGGAGTGAGCCGGGGCTGGGGACAGAGGTTCGCGTGACGGTCCCCCTCAGATCCCCGCTAAACAGTAATGTCTGAGATACACGTTCTGATCGTGGACGACCACGCTTTATTTCGCGATGGCCTGCGGCACCTGTTTGCGGCGACCGGCGAGGCAGAGGTGGTAGCAGAGGCAGCCGATTCGGCCGAGGCGCTTGCGAGGCTCGAAGAGGCAGACGTGGACATCGCCGTGGTGGACTATCTGCTGCAGGACGACCGGATGGACGGAATCGATCTGCTCAAGCGGATACGGCAGGACCATCCTGATCTGCCGGTGCTGATGGTATCGATGTGTAAGGAGCGCCACCTGATTGTACGCGCCGCCCAGGAGGGTGCGGCAGGCTGGGTTCTCAAGAACGTGCCCGGGGCGGAACTTCTGGCGGCGATCAAGGCCGCTGTCGAGGGCAGTGGTTGGCTGTCGCCGGCGGCAGCGGGAGGCCTGCTGCAGTCGCTGGCGTCCGATGAGGTCGAGCGGGCGACGGACCCGGCGGAGAAATACGGGATCTCCAATCGCGAGTGTCAGATCCTGCAGCACGTCGCGGAGGGCGCAACGTATAAGGAAGTCGGCGAGGCACTATTC
The DNA here is from genome assembly GCA_964484945.1 of uncultured Armatimonadia bacterium. Lineage (GTDB taxonomy): Bacteria > Armatimonadota > Zipacnadia > Zipacnadales > UBA5352 > UBA5352. Next base: position 3,517 of record CAZAHB010000046.1, read on the forward strand.
GTCAGCGAGAGTCGGATCAAGGCGCTGATGCGCGAGATCTGCGAGAAGTTGCACGCGCGCGGGCAGGCGCAGGCGGCGGCTATAGCCGTGGCCGAGGGGCTCATCACACCGCCGGTCTCGCCTGCGGAAGGCCAGCAGCAGTAGCGGCAACATCTGTGTCAGGCGCGCCGCTGCGTCGTCATCGACGGGAAGCGAGCCACTCCCGCAACTCCGCGAGTGACCACGTGTTGATGACGGATGCCGCAGAGACCCAGCCTCGACGGGCCGTCAGCACCCCGAAGCGCATGAAGTCCAGGTGCTCGACCGCGTGTGCGTCTGTGTTGATGCACAGCTTCGCCCCGCGGTCAACCGCGAGACGCGCGTGTACGTCCGAGAGGTCCAGCCGATCCGGCGCAGCATTGATCTCAAGCGCCACGTCGCATTCGACCGCGGCATCGACCACCTCGCCGACATGGATACCGTAGGCATCGCGCCCCAGCAGGATGCGGCCGGTCGGATGTGCGAACATATCAACCCGGCCGCTCTCAAACGCGCGGACCACGCGGTCCGTCGTACGGTCGGGATCGGCGGACATGCCCTGGTGAATTGCGCCGATGATGTAGTCCGCGATGTCAACGATTTCCTCGTCGGCGTCGATCGTGCCGTCGGTAAGGATGTCCGCCTCATATCCGAGGAGGATGGTGAAGTTCGCGTCTTCAGCCTCGTAACGCGCATTGAGTTCATCGATCTCATCGCGCTGTCGGGTGAGGCTCTGCAATCCGATGCCGTCGGCGACATACAGCGAGGCGGAGTGGTCGGTGATGCCGATGTGCGTGTAGTCGCGATCGCGCGCAGCTTCGGCAAGCTCATCGATGGACGCGCGGCCATCGGAGTACGGCGTGTGCATGTGCAGATCGGCGCAGATATCGCCCAGTTCGATCAGGTCGGGAAGTTCGTCTGGCGCCGCCGCCTGGATTTCGCCGCGATCCTCGCGAAGCTCGGGTGGGATCCAGGCCAGATCGAGGGCCTCATAGACGCTCAATTCGGTATCCCCGGCGACCCGTTCCCCCTCGAATTCCTCCTCATCCCCGGTCTCGCGGAAGACCCCGTACTCATTGACCTTGAGGCCACGCTGCTGGCCACGCTCCCGCAGGCGGATGTTGTGCTGCTGGGAGCCCGTGAAGTAAACGAGGGCCGCGCCCCACGCCACGGGTTCGACGACGCGCAGATCTACCTGCCGGCCACCGGGCAGCAGGCCGCTGACCTTCGTATCACCTGCGAGTTGGACCTCCTCGAGGATGTCGGCGGCGGCGAATGCCCGGCAGACCGCCGCGGGGTCCTCGGAGGTCGCAAGGACATCGAGGTCGCCCACGGTCTCGCGCCCGCGCCGCGCGGAGCCTGCGTACTCGGCGTCGATCACCTCGTCAAGATCGCGCAGGAACGTGATGATGACCTCCGCCACCGGGAGGATCTCGCCCAGCAGCGCTCGCTCGCGCCCCTCCCAGTACTTCTCGATGGCGCTGAGCAGCTTCTGTTCGGACTTCGCGCCCATCCCCTTCAGCTCTCGCACCTGCTCGCGGATGCAGGCTTCCTCGAGGTCATCCACGGTACCCACGCCTAACTCGCTGTGGACAAGTGCGGCGCGTTTGGGCCCGAGTCCGGGGATCTCCAGCAGCTCCAGGAAGCCCTCCGGGTAGCGCGCGAGCAGCTCCTGGAGGTAGGTCATCTCGCCGGTGTCGAGCAACTCGGCAATCTTCTCTGAGATCGCGTCGCCGATGCCGGGAATGGACTGCAGGCCCTCCTCGGATGCGCGTATCTCCGAAAGCTCCTCGCCCAGTCCGCGCACGGCTTCGGCGGCGCGCTCATAGCTGCGAATACGGAACGTGTTCGCGTCCTCAATCTGGAGAAGCTGCGCGATCTGCTCGAGCTTGCGGGCGACCTGCTCATTGGTCATCCTCGGCACCTCCGGATTGAGTTTCGGCGCGGCCACGCGAACGCCTTGCAGGAGGCTTCCATCGGCCGAGACTCTCCACGAACTGCTCGCTTTTGAGGTTCAGATCGAGGTGGTAGCGGATATGATCGCGGATCAGGCGCTGGACCTGGCGGTGGGTGGGCCGGGTGAGCCGCAACCGTTCGAGAGCGTCCGGATCAAACGAGCGCATGGCCTGTATGGTTCGCGCGGCTCCGGGGGAGACCTCCACCGCAGGGGCTTCGGCGGGCGCGCACTCAGCGCAGAGGGTGCCGCCCTCCGCGGGAATGTAGGCGCCACCGAGCGTCTCCCGGCCACAGGCAGGACAACGGTCGATGACCGGGCCGATGCCCGACAGCTCCAGATAGGCAAGCTCGAAGGCCCAACTCAGCACCCGCGGACTGTCCGTTTCGAGCATCGCGCGCAGATATGTGATGAGCATGTCGAAGAGGCCGGGAACGATCTGGCCGGTCTCCATTGTGCGATCGATCAACTCACAGGCCACTGCGCCGTAGCCGTAGCGGGTCATGTCGCGCCGAAGGGCGTAGAACGGTTCGATGACACGCGCCTGTGTGAGGCGATCGGCGCTTTTGCCCTCGGCCAGATGCAGCTTCGAGTGCGTGAAGACCTCCACCGCGGGCGCCAGGGAGCTGCCGGGCTTGCCGATGCCCTGCGCGACGGCGGTGACGAGGCCGCGCTCGCGAGTGTACAGGGCGACCATGCGCCCTGTGCCCTTGAACGGGTGGGCGATCAGTGTGACACCTTCGGCGGCGTAGGTGGGCAGTGGTTCGCTCCCTTCTCAGCGGCGAAGTCGCCGTCGTTCCGTGGCACGGGAAAGGCTACAGTATCCCAAGCTCCTCGGCGATTGAGCGGGTGGAGCTTGTGCCGATGCGGCTGGCACCGGCGTCGATCATCGCCAGGCAGTCCTCGACGGTGCGGATGCCGCCAGCGGCTTTGACGCCAACGTCGTCGGGCGCCAGTTCGCGAAGGAGGCGCACGTTTTCGACGGTCGCGCCTTCGGGACCGAGGCCGGTTGAGGTTTTGACGAAATCCGCCCCGGCCTCAACTGCAAGTTCGACGGCGGTGCGCTTTTCCTCGTCGGTGAGGTAGCAGGTCTCGAGGATGACCTTTACCGTCGGCTCCTCGAGGTCGGATGAGTAGGCGGCGCCGACCACCGCGGCGATATCATCGAGGACCGCGTCGTGATCGCCGGACTTCAGCGATGTGATGGCGAGAACCATGTCGATCTCATCGGCGCCGCGGGAGATGCCCTGGCGCGCCTCGAGCGCCTTGACCTGCCGGGTCGTCGCGCCCAGCGGGAAGCCGGCGACGGTACCGACGGTGACTGGCGAGGCCGCGAGAGCCTCGGCGGCGACGTCCACCCAGCGGGGGTGGATGCAGATGGTGGCGGTCTCAAGCTCGGCCGCAAGCTCGCAGCCGGCGAGCACGTCGTCGCGGGTCGCGTCCGGTGCGAGCACCGCGTGGTCGATCATCGGGATGATCAGGTCTTTTTCGGCCATGACTACCAGTCCTCCACTCAGCGTCTGAACATGCACATGCAGCGGCTGGAGCATACACGTCTTATGATTCGCTACGGGGGCTCGGAGCCCTTTCCAGGCGAACGAGACTGAGAGATCAATCGTGTTCAGTCCCACCGGGGCGCAAGATGCTGGCGCTGGCAATCAGGGGCGGACCGTCAGTCCGCCACGTCATCGGGTGATCGGGGAGTGCCGTCTTCGTGGCGGCCCGGCGCGGGGACGCCACGCAGATCGCGGATGGCGTCTTTGGCCAGTTCGTAGTCCGTCGGGGGCTCGAAAAGCGCCGCGTCAGCGCCGGCCGCGGCCACGCGCTCGCAATCCTCGCGGGACGTGATGCCGCGCGCGGAGATGACGAGGATGTCGCCCGGGATCAGCGGCGCAAGCCGCTCGGTAACGTCCACATCGGTCTCATCGTCATCCCAGTCGCGATTGCTGATGGCGATGACCTTCGGCTGCGCGGCGAGCGCGCTGTCAACTTCGAAGCGATCGGAGACCACGGGGATGCCTGTCAGCCGCAGCTTGCCCGCGGCGCGCATCATCTGCTGGAGGGTGTCGTCGTCCACGAGGCCGACCACCAGCGCGACCGCATCGGCCTGGTCGTCCCACGCGCGGTAGACCTGGTACTCATCGACGAACCAGTCCCACTGGATCACCGGGAGAGCCATGTAGCGGCGGGCCCTGCGGAGCAGGTGCGGTTCGGTGCCCACGCGCGGATCATCGGTGAAGACGCTCAGTGCCGCTGCGCCCGCGCCCGCGAACTCCTGAGCGATGTAACGCGGGTCGAACATCAGGCCCGCCTCCACGTCATCGCGCGGCGGGCGGCGCAACTCGGCGATAAGGCGCAGTTCGCGGCCGCTGAGGGCGGCGGTGAGGTTGCGGCGCGGGGCTGTATCGCTGCCGAGAGAGCGCTGAAGCAGCTCATGTTGCGGAAGCTCCTCCATCTCGGCGGTGATCTCCGCGTGCTTTCGGGCGGCTGTGGATTGCAGGAAGTCAGGCATGGTGGATCTCAGTGGCACCTCGTAGATACGGGCGGCGCCGAGACGCAGCCACGGCCCGGGGCCTGGCGCAAAGGATGGCGTCCGGCAACGCGCTCACTGCTGTCCCTGGTTACGGGCCCCGACCTGGTCCACTTTTTGCACCATGAGGTGGGGAACAGAGTATGTCTCGCGCTCGAAATCGTAGTCGAGGATGGTCCGGGTGCCCGCGACCTTGCCGGTGACCTGCACTCCCTGCCAGCCCGCGGCGTAGTATTGGCCCATGGCGCTTTTCGCCTCATTGAAGTTCAGCGCAACGGACTTGCCGGCGTGCATCTCGCCCCCGGACAGGTTCTTCTCGGTGACGGCCAGGGCGTAGTACTGATCGACCGGGAAGGTGGTCACGTTGCGGGTTTGGCCCTGAGCGGGCACAGGCGGCGGGTAGACGTCGTCAACGACGTAGGCTCCCCAGAAGACGATTCCGGGAGAATGTCGCGCGACATCCATGGGCAACAGCGGCTCCACGCGGATGGTGATGGAGCCGATAAGGAGCAGGGCGGTGATGACGACAGCCCACGTTTGCTGGATCTCCGACGACCACAGGAACCAGCCAAAGAGGGCGAAGATAGCGACGGCGAATACGTCGAACACAATCTGGAACCCGATATTGAACTTGACGGAGCTGCTGATCGGTTCGGTGCCGAGTTGATCGGCCACCGCAGCAAACTCCGGAGCGCTGTCCATGATACTCAGAACGATGGTTGTGAGCGCCAGAAGCAGAAACAGTATGCCACAAAACCTGGTCAGGAAATGCACAGCGGACCCCTCCCGTACAGATGAATGCAGCCAGGTGCCGGCCGGGCGCGCCCTATTGCAGCGGCAGGCCGACCGGCTCGGTGTCCTCGGCGGAGCGGTATGCGCCGAGCGCCACCTCCATCGCCTTCAGGCCATCGTACCCGGTGATCGGTACCGGAGCGCCGGTCTCGACGCAGCGGGCGAAGTCGGCGATGAGCGCGGCGTTTGAGTCCTCCCCGTAGGCCTCCCACAGAAAGGTCTCGTCGGACTCGCGCCAGGTGTCAACTCGCTCGACGAACAGGTCCGCGGAAGCGTTGCCCTCGGTGCCGATCAGCTCGAGCGTCACGTCACCCCACACGGGATAGTTGTCGGGGCGGGACCAAGAGGCGTCGAGCGTGGCCACGCAGCCGCCCTCGAAGTTCATGGAGAGGATCCCGGCGTCCTCACAGGGCAGATCGGGCTTGAAGACCGTGTCGGTCTCGGCGTAGACCTTCACGACTTCCTCTTCCAGCAGGGCGCGGATGACGTCCACCACATGGACGGTGTGGTCGATGACCGAGCCGCCGCCCGACAGTGAGGGATCGATGAAGAAGCCTCCCGGATTCTGCCCGCGGTTGGTGCCCTTGATGGCAACGATATCGCCCAGTTCGCCCTCTCGCACGGCCGCCAGAAGCGCCTCGAACGCCGGCGTATAGCGGCAGGGGAAGGAGATCATCAACTGCACTCCCGCCTGCTCACATTCGTCGATCATTATCTGCGCGTCGTCGATATTGGTTGAGATGGGCTTCTCGCAGAGTATATCGACGCCGGCCTCACACGCGGCCAGCACATCGCGCTTGTGGTTCACGTTTTCACTGGTGACGATGGTCCCCTGGATCTCGTTGGCGCTGTCGAACAGCTCTTCGGGCGTGGGGAAGAAGCGGGTGTCGTACGTCGCGGCGGCTTCCTCTCCGCGTTCGGCGTTGTCATCCCACACGCCGGCCAGCTCCACGTCCGGCAGCGAGTCAATCGCAGTGGCGTAGAAGTCCGCGTGTAGATGCGCGAAGCTCATGATGGACAGGCGGGTTGGCATGTCAACATCCTCCCGAACTGCGGCAATCAGATTCGCTGGCTGTGCCAGCATCGGGCAAAGAATAACGTAAGCAACCGGAAGCGACCACCGGGAACGCTGTCCGTCTCAGCCTGCGACGTGCGACTGTCGTTGGCTGGTCGCTGCCGTTCTTCGTTCAGCTTGCGACTTGTGACTTGCGACTGCCTTTACAACTCTACAACTTCACCCGCGGCTTCGTTGGACTGAAGAGCCGCGAGGGCAAGTTCGACTGCATCGAGCGCCTCATCGCCGGTAACGGCCGGCGGCTCGCCGGTCAGGATGCAATCCACGAAATGCTCATCTTCGATCATATACGGTGACTTCGAGGCAGGGCTGGAGGGTACCTGGACACCGGCCTGCCCTTCCTCGGACGCCCGGTGCTGGATGGTGAGTGTGGCCATCTGCGTGCTGTCGTGGCGCAGCAGGCCGTCGCTGCCGGCGATATCGAAGCTGGTGCGGAATGATCCGGTGTCCGCCCAGCTTCCCTCGGCATGCGCGATCGCGCCACTCTCGAACCTGATGGTGGTCAGGCCGTAATCCAGCAGCGGCATATGCTCTGGAGCGCCCACCGAGTAGACGCGTTCGGCGGGGCCGAACGTCCACAGCAGCCAGTCGAAGTCGTGAATCGTCATGTCGAGTGTGACACCGCCCGACAGCGAGTAGTCATGGAACCAGCTATTGCGACCGGCGGGCATGGTGTTGATGCGCGAGGTCCGCGCCACACCGACCTCACCGATCTCACCGGCCCTGATCAGGGCGTTGGCGCGTGCGTACTCGGGGAAGAAGCGCAGCACATGGCCGACCATGAATGTCACGCCGGATGATCGTACCACCTCGAGCATCTGCTCGCCCTGCTCCATCGTCCGGCACATGGGCTTCTCGCAGAAGACGTGCTTTCCGGCCTCAGCGGCCTTGACCGTGTAGTACGCGTGGTGTGGCGTCGGGGTGGTGACGACGACAATGTCCACGTCATCACCGAAGACCTCTGATTCGCTGGACGCCACCCGCGCGTCCACGGCCCCCGCAAGCTCGGCCGCGGCATCCTCGGCCAGGTCATAGACAAGCGTGACATTGGTGTCGGCAATCGCGTTGAAGTTCTCTGCATGGCGGCTGCCGAGGCCGCCAGCGCCGCAGACAGCTACATTGAGCATTGGAGAGACCCTCCCTGTCGTGATCGGGCGACGTGGCAAAACGATTCCACGCGCGCGGTGCGGATACCTCCCTGCCGATCGAAACGCCCGAGAACATTGCCACGTCCATCAACATCAGTGACGGGCACTTTTCACGCGACATATGGTGCGGGCCGCCCCGAAGGACCAGCGGCGCTGCGAGGAGAAGGGGACTGCATGGATTCCAAAACGACGATGATGGTGATGGTGGTAGCGATCGCGGCAGCAGCCGCGACAGGGGAGCAGCATATGTGGGATGTCGAGACATTCAGCGCAGTGCCCGAGACATTTGACGCCCCGGGCTTTGAGGCAGAGGGCGTCGAGGCGCTGTTCTACGAAGGACCGGACTTCCAGTCGAAGCCAACGCGAGTCTTCGCGTACATGGGTGTGCCGGAGGTCGAGGATGGCGCGAGCGTCCCGGGTATGGTGCTCGTCCACGGCGGAGGGGGCACGGCTTTCGACGAATGGGTGCGTATCTGGAATGAACGCGGGTACGCGGCGATCGCCATGGACACCGCCGGTGGGCTTCCGGGCGGTGAGCCCGGTGAGCGCCCCCGCAACGAGATGGGCGGGCCGTCGGGGTGGGGTGGCTGGGACCAGATCGATGAGCCGATGCGGGACCAGTGGACCTGGCACGCGGTCGCGGACGTGCTGCTGGCCCACTCGCTGCTGGCCGCGCAGCCGGAGGTGGACGCGGATCGGATCGGCATCACCGGCATCTCGTGGGGAGGCTACCTCACCAGCATCGTCGCGGGGGTGGATCCGAGACTGAAGCTGGCGATCCCCGTCTACGGCTGCGGGTTCTACGAGAAGTGTCACTACATCAATGTGCTGGGCCGATTCGATGAGAAGCAGCGCAGGCGCTGGCTCGACTGGTGGGACCCGAAGACCTATCTGTCGGGCGCCAACCTTCCGATGCTCTGGATCAGCGGCACCAATGACTTTGCGTTCTGGCTGCCGGGCCTGCAGGCCTCCTGCCGCGCGACCCCCGTCCGCGATCACCTGTGCATCCGGCTGCGGATGCCGCACGGGCACAAGCCCGGCTGGACCCCCGGCGAGATCTACGCCTTCGCCGACAGCATCCTGCGCGATGGGACGCCGCTGCCGCGCGTGGTCGAGCAGGGGCGTGAGGGCGACCGGGTGTGGATGACAGTGGAGAGCGATACGCCGCTTGAAAGCGCGGAACTGCTCTTCACCGCCGACTCCGACGAACACTGGCCGGACCGCGAATGGCTGACCGCCCCCGCGGAGATCAGGGATGGGCGGGTAAGCGCGGTGCTGCCGGCGGGCGCGAGGGTGTACTTTCTGAATGTCACGGACGAGCGGGGGCTGGTTGCCAGTGGGGAGCACGCGGTTGTCGAGCAATAGGCCGCAGGTCGGACGCGCTTTGGCCTCTCGTCTCGAGACACCGAGAACAGGGAGAAGCATCGCGACACGGAGGTGCCGACAATGACCAGTCGCGAGCGGATGCTGGCGGCTATTGAGTGCCAGCCGGTGGACCACGTCCCCTGTAGCTTCATGATCTTCGCGGCGCTGCGCGGTCGCTGTGACAGCGACGAAGAGTTCGTGCGCCGGCAGGTGGAGATGGGTCTGGACGCCTTCGTCGCAACCGCCTCGTGGGCGTCCGCGAGGAACCTCGAACACCGGGACCTGCCCGGCATCGATGTTCGCTATCCCGATGAAGTCGAGGTCCGGCAGTGGCGGCAGGAGCGTTCCGGCGAACCCGATGTGCTGCACAGGGAATACCGGACCCCGGACGGGACGCTCAAGACGGAGGTTCTCGAGACCGAGGATTGGCCCTGTCCGGGCCACGTCCCGCTGATGGACGACTACCTGATCCCGCGGGGCCAGCGCTTCCCGGTGGGAGATGACAGCGACCTGGACGCCCTCCGCCGGCTGCTGGATGAGCCGCATCCCGATGATGTGCGCGCATTCCACGAGGCGGCTGCGGGGGCGAAGGGGCTCGCCCGGGAGCTTGATCTGCTGCTTACAGGGGGCATGGGCGTGGGAATGGACGCGGCCGCGTGGCTGTGCGGGCAGCAGGAACTGATGCTGCTGGCGATCGATGAGCCTGAAATGATCGATGAACTCGCGGAGATTATCCACCGGTGGAACGCGCGACGGATGGAGGAGGTCCTGCGCGCCGATATCGATCTGTACACCCGGCGCGGCTGGTACGAGGGGACGGACTTCTGGTCACCGGAGATGTTTGAGCGCTTCATCCTGCCCGGCCTGCGCCGCGAGGTAGAGATTGCGCACGAGCACGGCGCGCGGTTCGGCTATATCAACACGTCCGGCACCATGGGAATCCTTCCATACCTGCTGGAGGCAGGCGTGGATGTGCTGATCGGCGTGGACCCCGTGCAGGGCGCGGGGACCGATATGCAGCAGATGCGCGCGATCGTCGGAGACAGGATGGCCCTGTGGGGTGGGGTGAACGGGTTCGTCACGGTGGAGCTTGGCAGCGACGAGGAGATTCGCGCGGCGGTGCGGGTGGCGCTGGATGAACTCGGACCGGTGGGGACGATCCTGTCGCCGGTGGATAACATCCGCGACGAGACGGATGAGACGATGCGCCGCGTGCGGGTGATGATCGAGGAGTGGCGGGAACGGCAGGGGCTTGGAGCGCGCACAGGACAGACAGGATAACTGCGACAGATGGACACGCAGATGGCAGGCAAAAGGGGGACGCCGATACGTTCGTCGCCCCCCGGGCGCATTGCCAAATCTGCCGCTCAGCCCCCAACCACCTCATGCGCATAGGGCGCCAACTGCATCTCTTGCGCCTCGCCCTCGATCGTAACCGTGACCGGGCTGGGCTCATCCGCGAAGTTCAGCAGCAGCACCATCACCTCACCATCGCGCTCGAACGCCGCCCAGTCGCTGGCGGGGATGCCCTCGACGGTCACCTTCTCGTCCGCGCGCAGGTCCTCGCGCAGCCAGTCCTCGTACTCCGCGATTAGTGCGGTGGCCTCCGAGGTCGCGTAGAACGAGCCCCCGTTCATCGGCGCGAGGTGCCAGATGAGCACACCGGTGCAGCCGCTCTGCACGAACTTGCGCAGCAGGCGGTTGCACCAGGTCTTCATGTTGGGCCTCGGGCGCGCGTCGCTGCGGTGTGACAGATACCACATCTCGCCGCCCATGAAGGGCTTCCCGTCCATGGCCTCGAGCGTGGCGCGCACGGCGCTCTCGGAGCCACCGTACCCCGCGATGGCGATGTCGATATTCGGCTGCATCAGCGCCCAGTCAACACCGTAGTGCTCCCGGGTTCGCTTCGACTGATAGCCCGAGTACACGGAGAACTCCAGATCCGGATCGACCGCATGCACCGCGTCCTGGAGGATCGCGGCGGCCCGCGCGTTCTGGCGGCAGCGGAAGTCCACCCAGCGGTCGCGGTACTCGCTCAGGAGCTTCTCGGGTGCAAGCTCCGCGTCATCGGGCACGTCATCGCGCTCGCGGAAGGCAGCCATGCAGCGCTCGCAGGTGCAGAAGGTGGGCGGATCGACGACCGGCTGCTCGAGGTCCCAGTTGACATTCGCGCAGTCCTCCGCGGCGACGGATTCCTTCACCCACTCGGCGAGCATCGCGCGTATGTCCGCCCCTTCCTCGGAGAGGAACCAGGTGGGGCAGAAGTGGTTCCGCTCCGGTTTACCGTCGAAGTCCAGCGCGCGGAGGTCGGGATGGTCCTCGATGTAGGCGTGCATCTCGTCGCCCACGGCATTCCAGCCCCGCCACGGGAGGTGGTAGATGATCTTCAGGCCGCGCGGCTTGAGAAGCTCGGCCACATTCGTGTTGGATTTGCCCCACATCCAGGTCATCCCCGAGGCCCACGTGTTGTCGGCCCATGCCTGCACGACCTGTGGCGCGCTGACCCCGCGCGTTCCGTAGCAGGGCGTGATCCGCGCGCGTTCGGGGCGGACGTCATGCAGCGGTGGGAGCACCTCCACCGTGCTGCGGCGCGGGATCTCGGTCACGGCGCCGCCGAGCGTCTGCACGCCCGTGTAGAGGGGCAACTGCTGCTCGGGCAGATCCGCGGGAGCTTCGAACAGCAGCCCGCAGATGGGCCTGGCGCTGGGCGAGACGAGGTCCTGGCACTTCACGTCCATCTCGACCACGTATTCTTCCCCCGGCTCGACGGGTGTGACGTCCTCCCTGTCAACCCACAGGGCCTGCTGGCGGTCGGCGTCTTTGGCTTCGGAGACAATCTTCGCGCACATCGAGCCATCGGGACCCTCCGGCTTGAGTCTGTAGTTGTTACCCCAGCCGGGTTCGTCGAAGGTGCCCATCTTCAGCAGGTTCTCGTCGCTGCCTTTCTCGCGGAAGACGAGGTTGTCCACCCAGAACGTGCCGGTGATCCCGCGGTTCTGCCACTTGATGATCAGCGGGTGGACGCTCGCGGCGTTCTCGGGCGCGGTTACCGTCATCTGCATGTGGCGCCAGCCATGCGTGCCGCCGGAACTGAGCGAGGGCTCATAGGCGGTGGTGGTGTTGTTCTCATCGGCCCAGCGCAGCGAGATCTCCATGCCCTCGCCGGGAAGGGACTGGTAGGCCACGTGGTAGCGGGTGAGGTCAACGCCGCCCTCAGTCCAGGTACCGGCCTGAGAGACCTCGGGAGGCATGCCACCACCCGTCTCCGCCGCGCGGAACTGCAGGCACGAGGGCACGTCCACGACCATGCGGTAGTCCTCGGTCGGGACGCCCTGCGGGATGTGGGCATACAGGCGCATGAGCTGCTCGGAGCCGCGCGGGATGTGGAATGTGTGCATTTTCGGGAACAATTGCGGAGCCGGCCCGCTGAGGTAGAGGCTGCAGACCAGCCACTGCTGCCCGGCTCCCTCGGGCCACGATATCGTCTCGCCCGCGCGCTCCCAGCCCTCGGCGCTGAACTGCGCGGCCCAGGTGGCGGGCGGGTTATCCGTGCGCTGGAGCCAGCGGACAGGAAGCTCCCGGCCCGACATGGTAACCGTGGGCGCAACAGATGGCTCATCGCCCTCGGAGACAGCGTGCAGAGCCAGCACGTTCGCGCCCGGCTGCAGGTCCAGATCAATCGCCCCCGCGCCGGTGTCCAGTTCCTCCGCATTCAGCCACGCGGTCACACTCGCGTCGCGCGCCGCCACCGCCAGCCGCGTCGCGCCGGCCTCCACGCGCAACGGGATCGCCACCGACCGCTGGAAGGGGGCGCCGCCGGCGGACAGCTCCCACGTGACGTGAACGCGCCCGACCTCCGCGGCCCCCTCGGGCAGGGGGATGCGCAGCGATTGTCGGCCTTCGCCTGTGGTCGAACGCTCGGTGGTGGATTCCCCGGCGGCGACCTCCGCGGAAAACTGCGACTCCTCGCCGCCGAGTGTGGCATCAATGCTGACGGTCTCGCCGGCCACCCGCGCGGCGACGTTGGTGGCGGTGGGGCCGGAGTCGGCGAAGCGCAGGTCACCGAACTGTGCGGGCTGATGGAAGGCGCCCTGGATGCCGCTCCAGGTGGAGGATTCCTCGACCGCGGTGCGGTTGCGGCAGAAGTTCGCGCCCCACGTGCCCGACGGCTCGGCGCCTATGCTTTCGAGGTCGATGGCAAGCTCGAAGGTGTAGCTGGTGGTGAGGCGCTTCGCGGCGACCACGATCTCGCCGTCCCACGAGCTTTCGGTCACCTGCGCATCATACAGCGTGCCGATGGAGTTGACTGCAAGCTGGTAGTAGGTGTCTGTGCCGGGCTGGATGAAGATCTCGACACTGTCATCGCCGAATACCCGGCCGTCTCGCTCGGTGGCGTCGGCCTTGACCATATCCAGCATGTTCAGGCGAGGCTCCAGATTCGGTTCCATGGCCTCCACGCCGATGTAGAGCCGCTGGTCGTCGAAGCATACGCGGGCCGAGGTCTGCACCTCGGCGAGCGCATCACTGCCCCACATCACGAAGCGTGACGTTGCGGACGCAGCCTCCCAGCAGGCATCGGACAGATCACCGTCGATAGTCGGCGGCTGATCAGCCTCATAGGCTGTGAGCAGCGGGCCGGCGTGTGCGGCTGTGCAGCAGGCGAGGATGGCGACACCAGCGAGTAGTCGGCGCATGAGAGCGGCTCCTTCCGGGACGATTGAACGTACCTCGAGAATATTTCTCCGTGAAGGCCGCTGAGCCCTCTATGAAGAAGATGGAGCCGACGGCCTTGGAGCGCGGATTACGGCGCTGAATTCGAGACGTGCAGGCGGGCCAGACGAGGGGAGCGGATCCGAGATGATGATCCGGGCGGCGATAGGGGCACTGCTGGCTGTGACGGTAGCTCAGGTGCATGCGCAGGAGCCTGTGCGGCCGATGGTGACTGTGGGGCAGATCGAGGCGCCCCGGATCGATGGAGAGATCGGGGAGGATGAGTGGGCGGACGCGACGGGCGTGGGGGGCTTCCTCGTTCACGGGGGCGCGCTGGCCGGCAACGGGCCGTCGTGCATGGTGGCCCGGGATGAGCGTGGTCTGGTCGTCGCGCATGTCAACGCCGACGCGCCTGATGCGAAGAAGCGTGGCCGCGATGGCGCGGTGTGGCAGGATGATGCAATCGAGGTCTTCGTCCAGCCTTCCGACACGTCACAGTACTACCAGGTGATCGTGAACGCCGCGGGGGATATCGCAGATTTCGAGGGGCGCTCCTCCTCCTGGGACGCGGATGTCGAGGCGGCGGTGCGATCCGGTGAGACGGGATGGAGCGTGGAGATGCGCATCCCGTGGGAGGACCTGGGCGGGGCGCCGAAGCCGGGGGAGACCTGGCGGGTGAACTTCGCGCGTGACATCGCGGACGGACAGCCGCTGACGTGGGCGCAGATGGACGAGAACTTCCATGAGCCGGAGAACTTTGGGGAGATGCGCTTTGTGGCCGGCACGGCGCCCATCGGCGTGGCGTCCGTCACGCGCGGGCGAGACGATAGAGTGCTGATCGACGCCCGCGTGGCGGAGGGCACGCTCACGGCCGCGTTGCTCGATGGCGGCCATGAGACCGCGAGCGCGACGACCGCGAAGAGCCGCACACTCGCGCTGCCGATCGCCACGCCGGGGGACTACGTCCTGCGCATGACAGGTACGGCCGCCGGGAAGACGCTCTTTCGGCAGGAGCTTCCGGTCACGCGTCAGGCCCCGCTGGAAGTCACGTTGAAGAGGGGCCTGGTGGCGGCCGATCGCGTAGTGGTGCAGATGGACGCGTCGGCCTCCGGGCGGACGCCGGAGCGTTTCCGGGTCAGTCTGGGCGACCTGGGGCCGGTGATGGTTGATCCGGTGGACGAGGCCACACGCGCCGAGACCACCTTCGGGATTGCGGCGCTCAAGCCGGGGACGATCCCGGTCATCGCCGAGGCGCTGGTGGGGGATGAGGTTGTCGCCCGCGCGGAGACGAGCTTCGAGCTTCCACCCGACCCCCAGTGGCTGGGCAGTGATATCGGCCTCAGCGATGAGGTGCCGGATATGTACTCGCCGGTGCGCGTGACGGACGGTGCAGTCAGTGTGTGGGGCCGGGAATATGACTTCGGCCGGGGCCCGCTGCTCAGCGGGCTGACCACGGGCGACGAGCAGGTCCTGGCCTCGCCGATGCGGGTGGTGACGGTCGCCGGAGGCCGGCAGCAGGCGTGGCGCGAGGTCGAACTCGACTGGACGGAACGGGCCGATCAGCGCGCCGAGGGCGTGGTCAGCGCCCGGGCCGACAGTGCCGCGATGCGGTGTGACGTGGCCTGCGAGTTCGACGGGATGATGCGCTTCGACCTGGAGGTCGCGCCTGTCGGGGGCGAGGCGCTGGAGGAGATCGTGCTGGAGATCCCGCTGCGCGCCGAGCATGCGAAATACCTGCACCTTGCGAACGCAAGCTGGGGCGGCTCGGTCAGCACCGCTCTGCCCGCCGAGGGCTGGGAGCATCACTTCATGCCCTTCGTGTGGCTGGGCGACGAGCGGCGCGGAGTGCAGTGGTTCGGCGAATCCGATGAGGGCTGGCGGCCCGCCGATCCTGAGCGCGCGATTACCATCAGCACCCGCGACGGGGTGACCACGCTGCGCCTGCGCATGGTCGAGGAGGCGCTGAAGCCCGGGAAGACCTTCTGCGCGACATTCGGGCTGCAGGCGACACCGGTGCGCGAGGTTCGGCCACAGCACCGCGAGTGGCACATCACGCACGGCGCGTGGTACGGCATGGAAGATGAGAGCGCGTCCGTGAGCGCGTACGCCGCGTATCCGGCCGAAGGGAATCTGGACCTGGAGCGGGGAACGGTCGAGATGTGGGTCAGCCCGCTGTTCGATCCGGGTATTGAGGTCGAGCGCTCCGAGCGGGGTCGCTACAACCGCGAGCTTCTGCGCATCGTGCAGGATAACGGGGACTACCTGGGCTTTTACTGGAACATCGATGATCGGAGCCTGCGGCTCTATACCCGCCTCGGCGGGGATCTGACGCTCTACGCATCGCCGGGCCCACAGGAGCCGTGGGAGCAGGGCTCCTGGCACCATGTGGCCTTCGCGTGGGGCGGCGGCGCGGCGACGATATGGCTGGATGGCGAGAAGGTGGCCTCCAGGCCCTGGGACAAGCCGCTGCTGCCGGGCCCCCTGGGCGACGGGCGTATTGCGCTGGGCACCATGAGCCACCGCTTACCGAGCGAGTTCGCGGTCGATGAGTTGCGGATCAGCAGCATGCCTCGCACGTATGACGGCCTGCCCCCTCGCGACCTCCCCGGGGACAAGCGCACGCTGCTGCTGGACGGCTTCGATGGCGAGGCCCCCGAGTTTGCCGCGGACGGCACCACGCGGACGGTGCACGGCGCCCAGGCGAGCTTCATCGACGGGGTCGAGGGCCGGGCAATCGCCTTCGGAGCGCCCGACGAGACCATCACTATACTCGACTACCTGAAAGAGCAGGGGGTCAACACGCTGGTGATCCACCAGCAATGGACCGAGATACAGGCCTATGGCTCCACCAGCAAGCACCAGGAGAAGCTGCGGAGCCTCGTGGAGGCCTGCCACGAGCGCGACATCCGCCTGCTGATCTACTTTGGCTACGAGCTTTCGAACGTCGCGCCGGAATGGGAGCTTTACCGGGATGAGATCCTGGTAAAGCCCCGGCGCGGCGGCTACACTCGCCACGATTACCCCCAGACGGCGTACACGTGCTGCTTCAAGAGCCCGTGGAAGGAGTACTACCTGACCAGCATCGCCCGGATGATCGACGAGTACGACATCGACGGCGTCTACCTCGACGGCACGACCGAGCCCTTCGGGTGCACCAACGCCCTCCACGGGTGTGGCTACGTGGGCGCGGATGGCGAGCGGCATCGCACGTACCCGGTCTTCGCGGTGCGGGACCTGATGCGGCGGATGCGCCATGTCATCAAGTCTCGCAAGCCCGACGGGCTGATCTCGGCGCACATGTCCGCGACGGTGTCGATACCGACGCTCGCGTTCGTTGACAGCTACTGGGATGGCGAGCAGCTTGACGTGCACGAACACGGCTTCCGCCTCCCGCTGGACGCCTACCGCGCCGAGTTCATGGGCCACAACTGGGGCGTGCCGGCGGAGTTTCTCAGCTACCTCAACCGGCCCTTCACCTACGAGGAATCGGTGCCGCTGGCGCTGTTGCACGATGTGCCGGTGCGACCGTATGCGCGCGGCAACCTGCTGGATATGATGTCGCGTGTGTGGGGCGCATGGGATGCGATCGAGATCGAGCAGGCCGAGTGGTTCCCGTACTGGCAGGGCGATGGGCCGGTCAGCGCGCCGAGCGAGGACGTGCTTGTATCGACCCACGTGGGCCCGGGCGGGATGCTGGTGGTGGCGATGAACGCGTCCGGCGAAGACCGTACCATGCGGTTGGACCTTCCGGTGGAGGGCGCGAGCGCCCGGGAACTGATGCGCGATCGCGAGTATGAGGTGGAGGATGGCGCGCTGACGATCGACGCGCCGGCGTGGGAAGGGGCGGTGCTGCTTGTGCAGTGAACCGCACCGTGGGAAGGATTGCCACCCCTTCGGCGTGAAATGCAGGTCCGATTGCGAGACTCTTCGAGCGAGGTGCAGGTGCATGAGGCGCTGGATGACGGTCATGATGGTCGCAGCGGTCGCGATGCTTCTACTGGTGGGCTGCCCGCCGCAGGATGGCACGGATGCCGGGATGGATGCTGAGCCGGTCGATGGGAAGACGCAGCTTCGCTTCCTGGCGATGGAATACGACACGAACACCCGCCCGTTCATGGACAAAGTCGAGCAGCAGTTTGAGGCCGAGAACCCCGACATCGATATCACCATCGAGGTGATCGACTGGGACTCGGGCTTCCAGAAGCTCTCGACGCTCATCAGTGCCGACAATGCGCCGGACCTGGCGAACATCGCCACCATCTGGCTGCCCGAACTGGTGGACCTGGACGTGGTGCAGCCGCTGGAGGATTACGTGAGCGACGAGTTCGAGGCCCGGTTCATCGACAAGTCGCTGCGCGGCGCCACCTACGAGGAGACGCTCTATGGTTTGCCGATCGCGATGTCCGTGCGGGCGCTGTATTGCAACATGGGCATGGTCCCCGAGCCCCCCGCGAACTGGGATGAGCTTGTCGAGGTGGGCCGGCAGATAACCGACCGCTCCGAAGGAACGTTCGGCTTTGGCGTGCAGGGGGCGAAGGTCGAGACCGATGTGTACTTCTTCTACTTCCTGTGGGCCAACGGCGGCCGGATCCTCAACGAGGATAAGACCCGAGCCGCCTTCAACAGCCCCGAGGGCGTCGAGGCGCTGCAGTTCATGGTGGACATGATCCACAGGTACAGGATCAGCCAGCCGGACACCACCGCTTACGGTCGCGAGGACCTGCAGGAGCTGTTCAAGTCCGGCAGGCTGGGGATGACGATCACCGGCCCGTGGTTCTGGAAGATGCTGGATGAGGATGTGCCGGACCTTGACTACAGGCTGGCGCCCATCCCCGCCCGCGAGAAGCAGGTCACCATGGCGGTCACCGACAACCTCGTGATGTTCAAGTCCTGCGCGGACAAGGATGCCGCGTGGAAGTTCGTGGAGTTCTTCTACGATCCTGAGCTTCGGCTCGAGTGGGCGAAGACGTTCGGGATGCTCCCGGAGTTGAAGGAAGTTGCGGAGAGTGACTACATCACCGAGAGCGAGCAGTGGAGCGTGCTGATGAGCCTGCTGCCGGACGGGAAGTTCGTGCCGCTGCATCCGCGCTGGAAGGCGATAGCCGACGAGATCATCGTGGGGATCCAGGAGGCGCACCTGCAGACGAAGAGCCCGCAGCAGGCGCTGGATGACGCCGCGGAGCGGGTGAATGAGGTACTGGCGGAGGGATAGGTGAGGGCTGGGACGGCTTGCAGGCTTCCATTCATATTCAGGGAATTCGCGGCTGGTCAAAGTGATCCGAATCTGAGTTGACAATCAGTAAGCGAGTTGCTGTCGTCAGGAGGGGCGGCCCTCGCGCCTCGTCGTGTGAGGCGGGAGGGTGAGGGGCTTCCGCTGCCGTGTAGCGGAAGCAACGAAGCTTCCCTGCCCGCCCGCCGTTGTCGCTGGCCGATGGAGAATCGTGGTTCCGTGGGCCGGGGTGGAACCTTCGGCGCTAACGCGCCTCACCGCTCGCGGCGCCAAACAGCAGCGGACGCTCGCGGCGGCCCCTCCATGACGACACGACGCGAATTCGGCCGATTCGAGATATGCATAAGGATAAGGCCACACGATCTGCGGCAACGGGCTGCATTGACCGCTCCGTGATTTCCCGAATATGAGTCCCAGCCTGCCGCCATTATCAGAAGACCACCACGACCAACACCAGGGAGCAACACGTGAGTCGACGACGTGACGGGCTGCTGGCCGCGATTTTCCTCGCGCCCGCGGCCCTTCTGCTGACAGGAGTTGTCTTCTACCCGATCGCGCGCACATTCTACGTCTCAGTGTGCGAGGTCGATCGCAAGGGTATTCCCGGCAAGTTCGGGACCCTCGCGAACTTCCGCGCCCTCTTCGCCAGCGAGGTCTTCGTGCGCGAGATCATCCCGCAGACACTCGTGTGGACGGTCGCCGTGGTCGGCGGCACGCTCGTCATCTCGATGCTCGTGGCGCTTGCGCTGAACGAGCGCCTGCCCGGCCGCAGGCTCTGGCGCGCGATCGTGCTGCTGCCGTGGGCCACCGCGCTGGTCATCACCGCCGCTATCTTCACCTTCCTGCTGCACCCCACCCAGGGCCCGATCAACGGCCTGCTGCGCGCGTGGGGGATCATGGACCTGCCACCGGCGTGGCTGGCGCGGCCGGAGCTTGCCTTCGTCTCGGTCATCGTCGTCGGGATATGGGTCTCGATACCCTTCACGTCGATGGTGCTGCTGGCGGGGCTGCAGTCCATCCCCGATGACCTCTACGAGGCCGCGCTGATCGATGGCGCGAACGCCTGGCAGCGCTTCCGCGCGGTCACGCTGCCGATGCTCAAGCCCGTGTTGCTGGTGGCGGTTGTGCTGAACGTGATCTACGTCTTCAACTCATTCCCCATCATCTGGATCCTCACCCGGGGCGGGCCGGCGAATCAGACGCACATCATCGTCACGTGGATGTACCGCGTGGCGATCCTCGAGCGGGGGTACGGACAGGGCTACGCCATGGCGGTGCTGACCTTCGTTGTGCTGATGATCTTCGCGGTCGCGTATACGCTCACATTCGGCCGGGAGGAGGTCGAGCGGATGTGACCTCATCCCGCACGCAGCGCATCTTCCTGGGCCTTACACTGGTCCCGGTCATCATCGTGATCCTGCTGCCCTACACGCTGATGCTGTCGGGCGCGCTGAAGAGCCCGGGCGAGATCTCCGCGCGGGAGTTCTCCATCGTCCCGGAGGACCCGCGGCCGGGGAACTTCGTCGAGGTCTTTCGAAAGATGCCGCTCGGCCGCTTCTTTTTGAACTCCACGATAATTGCGGTGGGGGCGACGGTGCTGGTGCTTGCCTGCGCGATCCCCGCCGGCTATGCCCTCGGGAGGTTGCGGTTCCCCGGCAGGCGCTGGGTGCTGTTCACGATCCTCATGACGCAGATGTTCTCGCCGATCGTGCTGATCATCGCCCTGTTTTCGCAGTTCACGCAGTATGGCCTGCTGGAGGGCTGGAAGTGCTTTATCGCGCTGATCCTCGCCGATGCGGCCTGCCGGCTCGCGTTCAGCATCTGGCTGCTGACCGGCTACTTCTCCACGGTCCCGCGCGAGGTGGAAGAGGCGGCGATGATCGACGGCTGCACCCGCTGGCAGGCGCTCACACGGGTGTTGCTGCCGATCTGCAAGCCCGGCGTAGTGACCACGATGATCTTCGCGTTCATCACCGCGTGGAACGAATTCGTTTTCGCCCTGACCTTCGTCCCCAGCGACGAGTTTCGCCCCCTCACTGTCGCGATCCCAGGCTTCATCGGCCAGTACGGCGCGCAGTGGAACCTCCTGATGGCGGCATCGCTGCTGGCGACGATCCCTGTGGTCGCGATGTTCCTGATCGTCGAGCGGCATCTCGTCCGTGGCCTCGGCGCAGGCGCCATCAAGTAGGCCCTGCAGCGACGAAAGCAACGACAGCAGGGGCGGCGACAGCAGCGAAGACAACGGCACGGACCGTTTCCCCGGTGGTGCTTACCCAACGCAGGAACTTCTCCCCGCACCGCTAACACACATAATGAGACCTGACAGATGGAAGACACATGTGGAGGCGACGGGTATGGCTGTGTCGATCATCGCGTGGATTCTCATTGGTGCTTTCCTGGCATGGATCACCGGCGTTCTGTGGTCACATAAGCAGGGCTGCATCATGGACGGAGTAGTGGCGATCGCCGGTGTGTTCGCGGGAACGATCGTTTACGGCGCTATCGTCGGTAGCGAACAATTGATCGAACTGACTTTCTTCAGCATACTGGCCGGCGTCGTGACCGGTTTCGCAGCGCTGGCCATCGTGCGCGCGGTGGAGCGGGACGTCGAGGCCGAGACCGAACCGTCCGCCGAAGAGGCCGCCGGCTGGGAGAGCGAAGAAGCGCCACCTGAGCTGGATGAGCCACCGAGCGAGCGGGAACCGGAAGACCTCGGTGAGGGCGGGCTGTCGGAGCAGGGATCCGGCCATCCGCCGGAGGAGCCGGTGGTCGATCACGAGCCTCGGAACGTTGACACCGAGAACCGCCCCGAGGACGGTTCGCCCGGACCGGAGGAGGTCCCGGAGCAGGAAGAGCCGGAGACGCCTCATGACGAGGATACTCCGCCGCCGAGGGCGTGACCGGACAAAGACGTGACGCAAATCGCATCTGAGGTGACAGCGGGATCACCGGGCCGCAATCCGGGCTGACCTCGCACATGAAAGGGGTCGGATGATGAGTATTTTGGGCTGGATCATCCTTGGCGGACTGGCGGGATGGGCCGCCTCCGCGTTGATGGGCACGCGTCAGGGCTGCCTGATGGACGTGATCGTCGGAATCATCGGCGCCTTCGTCGGCGGATTGGTGTTCAATCTGCTCGGGGGCGTGGGTGTGACCGGCTTCAACCTGTGGAGCTTCGTCGTAGCGGTCATCGGGGCCGTGATCTTCATCGCGATCCTCCGGGCAATCCGCGGTGAACCGGGCCCGGTCGACTGAGCGGTTCGCGATGAGCCTATGCCCGCCTGCGGCTGTCGATGGTCGCGGGCCCCACTTCGTACGACCCCGGAGGATTCGGCGGGCGTCGCGGGTAATCGTTCTTCGGATCGCTTCTTGTGAATGAGAGGAAGATGTTGATGTTCCGGAAAGCTATCATGCTTTTCGCCGTGCTTGCGTCAAGCTGCGCGCTGGCGCAGGACGGATCGGTGCTGAACGTGCGCGGGCGGGGAGTCGAGGGCGGCCCGGGGTACGGTGAGGGCGGGACGGTCAAGTTTCTGGACGTGGAGATGGGCGCCCAGGTGCTGCACTATGACGGAGACGAGGAGTTTCGACTCCCGCTGGGCCTCCGCTACGAGGTGCTGGAGACCGCGCCGATCACACTCAACTCGCGCTTTGGCAGCGAGTACTGGCGGTTGTATCACTTCGGCGAGGCCACCATCTCGCGTATCCACACCCACGAGGACATCGACCTCTCGCAGGAGGGGCGGGCCGCCACGCAGCCCGCGGACCTGCGTGCGTGGTTCGACCTCGACCCGGCCGGTCTGCCGGATCGCGGACTGGTCGGTATTCGCGGGCGGCGGTATTTCCTGATCGATCCGATCGATGGCGAGCACTGGCTGGATATCGTGCTTCCTCCCGGCTACTTCAACAGCGCCGAGGTCTCGCGCGAATTGACGTTCACGCTCGCGGACCTGACCGAATATGACGTGGAGCTGGCCGACGCGCAGTCCACCTGGGAAGCGGACGGGCCGATCCGCGTGAAGCTGACCGTCACTGACGCGAATGACGAAACATTCCCCGTGGTCAATGTGCCGCTGGCAGTCCGGGCGGGAGAGACGGTCTGCCCGCTGGCGACGCAGTGGACCGCGCTGGAAGAGCCGACCGGCTGGATGATCGGGACGCTGCCGGCGGATGTCCCCGATGAGATCACGATAGCGGGGGAAGTAACGCTTTTTACGCCGGACGGACCGCAGGTCGTAGAGATCGCGGAGACACTTCCGCGGGGTGAGGGCCAGATGACTGCCGAGCAGATGCAGATTGCCCGGCAGGGCTACGAACTTCCGCGCACCGATGACGGGACGGTCCACGAGACGCGGGGGCTGTGGATCGGGACCAACGAGGTCGTCACGCGCGAGGGCATCGATCAGGTAGTGGAGCGCGCCGCGGCCGCGCGGCTCAATGTGCTCTTCCCCGATGTCTTCTACCGCAACACATTCCTCGCCGAGAGCGACCTGATGCCCATGGCTGACCGCGTCGAAGAAGGCTTCGACCCCATGGCGCACATGGTCGAACAGGCGCACGCGGCGGGCGTGGAGATGCACCCGTGGTTCTGCGTCAGCTACCGCAGCCCCGCTTTCAACGAGTGGTTCGAGGACACATACGGCAAAGACGTGCGCATGTATGACGAAGACGGCAATGTCGTGGACCTCAGCGTGGACGTGCACCGTGAGGCCTACCGCGACTTCGTGGTGGACCTGATGGTCGGCGTGGCGCGGGACTACGATGTCGATGGCATCCACCTCGACTACATCCGCACGAAAGGCGAGTGCTACTGCGAGAAGTGCCGGGCGGAGTTCCAGGAACAGTTCGGCACACCGCTGTCCGAGGCCACTGATGAGCAGTGGACGCAGTGGCAGCGACAGGCGATCGGGGACATCGTGCGGCGCACCGCGGAGGGCGTGCACGAGGTGAATCCGGACGCGATCGTCTCCGCGGCGGTCTTCAGTTCGCTCGAAGGCGGCGCCTC
>CAZAHB010000047.1:0-26969 GCA_964484945.1 uncultured Armatimonadia bacterium
TCTGCTCTCCGAATCAATCATGAACAGGCCGCGCTCCACGACAGGCTGGCCCTTCTTCAGCCCGCTGATGATCTCGGTCCACCCGTCGCTGCTGATGCCCGTCTCGACTTCGCGCGGTTCGTACACGCCCTCCTGCACGCGCACATAGACGATCTCGCGTCGGCCCGTATTGATCACAGTGTCTTCCGGCACCGCCAGCACGTTCGTACCGTCGCCATCGATGACCACGTCCGCGTACATCTCCGGCTTGAGCTTTCCTCCGGGATTTTGCAGCGTCAGCCGGGCCTTCATCGTCCGCGTGGCGCCCTCGAGATACGGATAGACATGCTCCACGCGCCCGCGCCACTGCTGATCGGGATACGCCTCGAATGTGACCGTCGCCACCTGGCCTTCATCGACAAGCTCCAGATCCTTCTCGTAGATGTCCGCCTCGATCCACACCTGCGAGAGGTCCACCACGTGTAGCAGCGGTGCCCCGGCGGTGATCTCGGCCCCCGCTTCCACCATGTGCTCCACGACGATTCCTGACACAGGAGCGTGGAGCGTCATCGTGCGCTGCGGCTCTCCGCCCCGGCGGAGGCGGTTGATGGCGCTCTGTGGGATATCCCACAGGCGCAGGCGCCGCTCGGTCGCCTCCACCATCTGCTGACCCGCGCTCGAGACCTCGGAGAAGTCGCTTGAGCCCAGGCGAGCGCGTGCGGCCAGCGCGGCCTTGTATTCCTGTTGCGTCTGATATAGCCTGGGGCTGTAGATCGTCAGCATCGGCTCACCGGCACTGATCTCGTCGCCCTCGAAGTCTACGAAAAGCTTCTCGACCCACCCACCGATCTTCGCGTTGACCGTGCGCATCCTGGTCTCATCGGGCTTGACGATCCCGACGGTGCGTACAGACGCCTCCATCTCGCGCACATCTGCGTTCACGGTGGTCACGCCCGTAAGCTGCCGCTTCGCGTCGGTCAGATGCACGCTGCTCAGCCCCGCGAGCATCGCGGCCTGCTCCGGATCATCGGCCTCGCTGCCACCACCGTCCTCGACCGGCACCAGGTCCATGCCGCAGATCGGGCACGAGCCGGGTTCCTCGGCGATGTAGTCCGGGTGCATCGGGCAGGTCCACAACTGCGTCGCGGCCTCCGCGGCCTGGTCGCCACCCCCGCCGCCTCCCGCAGTCATACGACCGATGCCGAAACCCACGCCGACGACGGCGATCACTGCGACAACTGTCAGCGTAATGCGAAACCAGCGGTTGCGTGTCATCCTGCATCTCCTCTCATCGCAGCCTCTGGCCGATCACGTACTCGAGGTCCGCGATGGCGTTCGCGTGATCGGCGACGATGCGGTAGTACTTCTCCTGGTAGGTCTTGAGTGTGCGGAAGGCATCGAGGACCGACGTGAGATCGGTCTGCCCGGTCTCGTAGGCCGAGCGAGCGGTGGAGAATCCAAGCTCTGCCTGCGGGATCAGCCCCTCGGCATAGAGCGAGGCCTGGCGGCGCTGGGCATTCGCGTACTCCAGCGCATTGTCCAGGGCCTCACGCACGCGGTTGAAGGCGGCCTGATCCTGCTTGCGCGCGGCATCCAGCATCGACTGCGCCTCATCCACTTCCGCCTCATGCAGGTCCTCGTTGAGCCAGGGGAGATTCGCGCCGACGCTGAAGCTCCAGAAATCCTGGCCCTGGACGGGGTCCATAGGCGATCCGGCGCGCACGCGGTAGTGGACGCCCAGCTTGAAGTCCGGCCTCATGTTCATCTTCGCAAGCCGCACCATCGTCTCGGGCCTCCTGCCGCGAGCGGCGGTCTCCTGCAGCAGCGGCCGGCTCTCGCGGGCGGCGCCCTCGAGGGCCTCAGGCGAAAGTTGCAGCGGCTCGAATGTCACCTGTGGCGTCGGGAGGGGCGCATCGGCCGGGCGATCGAGCAGGCCGTTCAGCCGCGCCTCTGTCCGGTCGATCTTCTCCTCCAGAACCACGAGCCGATCCACCAGCCGCGCCACCTCGACGTTCGCCTTCACGAGGTCCTGCTGCGGTCGGGAGCCAGTGGAGTACAGTGCGTCCGCCACTTCGGTCAGTGCGTGCGCGACCTCTTTGTTGACGCGCGTCACCTCGACCGCCTTTTGCAGATAGAAAAGGTCATCCCATGCGTGCTTGACATCCCGGATGACCGCATTCTCGCTTTCCTGGTAGATGGATCGCGTGATCTTCACGTCCTGCTCGGCGGCCAGTTCCTTCAGGTCGAGTCGCCCCGGATAGGGCACCTTCTGCCGCAGACCAAGCTGGATGCCGGTCATGGGCGTGCGCTCGAGGGCGGTGTCGCCGACCGGAACATTGCTCAGAGCAACCATAGCCTCGGGATCGGGCAGCGAACTGGCCTGGGGAACCGCGGCCTCGGTGGCGGCGATCCGATCGCGCACTGCCGCGAGGTCGGGGTTGTCCGCCACAGCCGCCGCGATCAGCCGCTCAAGCTCGCCGACGCCTGCATCCGAAGCGGTCCCGTCCGCGAAAGCGTCAACCGCGGACAGGGCCGCTATCAGCGCGAGCGCTGCCAGCAGACCGATTGCGCGGACCCATGCCGTGCGTTGTGTCCGCGAGATCATCTCAAAACTCCCTGTTCAGCGACAGTGAGCCGGCAAATCCACCGTCAACCACGCCGGCTTTGAGGTTGAGGTCAGTCGAGAGACGGTGCGAGAGGCCGGCGTTTAGGTCGTCCTCGTCACCGATATCCGTCCACTCGAGCAGCGCGGATGTGCGGTCGTCGATCTGCCGCTCGCCGGAGAGAAAGAGCCCGTCGAGGAGGTCGCCGCCCCCGAGGCCTGCGCTCACGGTCGTGCGGCTGTCGGTATCGCGGCTGACCACACCGTAAACGCTCGTGTCGATCTCGTCGGTTGCGTCCAGCACGCCCACGGCCGCGCGCGTTCGGCCGCTGTCGCTGGAGTGGACCTGATGCTTGGCGTTCAGCAGAACGGCGTCATCGACATCTCCGGAGGTCATCGTGGCGGTCACCTCGGTGTCATCGCCGATGCCGGTGCTGACGCCGAACGTGCGCACGTCACCATCATCCAGCACCGAGGTGGAGACGGAGGCCTGACCCTCGCCGAGCGTGTCGCCATCGGGCGTCTGAAGCAAGCCGGACTGCCCCAGGACACCGGGCGTTGTTGTTCGCGGCCGCGTCGCATCGGGTTGCCCGGCGCGGGCGGCCACAGGCTGATCGGGCGCCACGGGCTGATTCGGCGCGGCCTGCCCGCGGGATGTCTGCCGGGACTGGCCTTGCGCCTGCGGGGACTGACCATCGGTTTCCGCCGACTCGCTCTGCAGCGCCGCGTAGGCGCGTGCCGCCTCGTCCTGGCTGAAGCCGGCGGCTCGAAGCCGCTGAACGAATCGCTCGCGGGGACTGGCGGGCTCGCGCACTTCCCCAGCGGCGGGCCCCTGGGGTGCGGCCGGCTGACCGAAGGACTGACCGCTCTGGGAAGCGCCCTCGGCCACGACAGGCTGTGGCTGTGCCCCCAACCGAGTGATGAGTCGGCGCAGGATCACCGCGATTTCGTAGCGGGAGAGGGCCTGGTCGCCGCGGAAGTTGCCGTCGGGGTAGCCGTTCATAAAGCCTGTCGCGGTTGCGAAGTCCACCGCATCCGCCGCCCAGTGATCAGCGGGTACGTCGGGCCATTGCGGGGCGCCCGACGGTACCGCGGCGGGCGTCGGAACATCAGGATCAGCCGCGATCTGCACGATCTCGGAGACATCCGACTCGGATGCGCCCGTCTGTGCAAGCTCAGTGCGGATGGCGCTCACAACGGCAGTGTCTCCGGAGCCGTCGCCGCCCGCGCTGAGCCGCTGGAGCAGCCGCCGGAGGATGGTCGCCATCTCGTAGCGCGTCACATCGCGCTCACCGTGGAACTTGCCGTCAGGATCGCCGCCCACAATGCCGGCGTCCGCGGAGACCTCTACCGCTTCGGACGCCCAGTGATCGGCCGGGACATCGCTGAAGCCGTCCACGCCGGGTGCGACCGGGTCGGCCTGAGCGAACTGCGCCAGCGGGACCGGATCGGAGTGCGCCGGATTGCCGTGGCGATCCAGCCACGGCCCGAGTGCATCGTCGGACGCCAGGGGCACGACCGACTGGCATTCATCGCCCGGGACCGTGAATGCGACTGCGTCGGCGGGCGACGCATCCCAGCGGTCCTCGGCGCGAGTAACAGTGAACTCGGTGCCGGTCGGGCCCGTCCAGCGCGCTCGCGACCACATGTACTCGGTGCGTATGGCATCGATCGCGCACTTGAGGCTGGTGTATGTATGCGTTTCGTTGGTCTGCCAGTCCGTCAGCGTGATTGGACCACCGTGGACCGGATTGTCGTGTGTCTGTCCGCACCCTTCACAGGTCGCGTCTGCCGCGAATGCGCCTGTAAGCGGCGCGAGCAGAAGCAGCAGGACCGTGAGGGGCAGCGTGAGCCGCTGCGTCAATGTCATGGTACTACCTCCTGTGAGATCACGCGCGTAGACGCATGGTCTCGGTATTCTGATTGCTTTCTGTCAGGTGATCAGGGAAAGCATGGACCGCAGGTGTGCGCGAACGCACGAAGCGGCCCCGGAGGTACTACCAGGGGACTGGAGGGGCGCGGACGTCATGTGCCCGCAGAGGTGCGGGCGCGGGCAGGTCAAGCGCGTCAACGGTCGTCAGCCGCCGCGAACGAGGATCGGGGGTTGCGTCTGTCGCCGGGCTGAGCGTCGCGAGGAGCGACACCGTCTGAGTCTGAACCACAGGCTCGGTGTTCGCCGGGTCGTCCGGAGCGTCATAGCATCCACACTCGTCGGCCTCGTGCTGCGCGCTTTCGCAGCAGCACTCATGCTCGGCGGACTGCTGGATAGCCTCACACTGTGCCGTTACACCGGCCACAGTCTGGCCGGCGAAGAGGACCGCAAGCAGCAGTATGAATACGGGATGCAGTTTGCGCATGAAACTCCCTCGCGACAGTGTTTCTTCCAGCGGACGCCGGCCGGCCGGAAAATGACCTGCCGGCGCCCGTGTTGTTGGCTCAGACGTCAGTGCATGTGTCTATTGTTCACTGGATCGCTCAACTTTCTTCGACGAAGAGCTTCGTGGACAGATAGCGCTCCCCGGTATCGGGAAGGACCGTAACGATCAGCCGGTCCCGGCTGTCGGCGCGCTGAGCGACCTGCAGGGCCGCCCAGGTGGCGGCTCCCGACGAGATGCCGGCGAGTATGCCCTGGCGCCGCGCGAGGGCGCGCCCGGTGCTGAGTGCCGCGTTCGCGGGCACCGTGATCACCTCGTCGATGACCTCGCGGTTGAGCACCTCCGGCACGAAGCCCGCGCCGATGCCCTGGATCGTGTGGCCACCGGGCTCACCGCCGGAGAGTACAGCCGACTCCGCCGGCTCGACTGCCACGACCTTCACCTCGGGGTTGAGGTCCTTGAGCACCTCGCCCACCCCGGTGATCGTCCCGCCGGTGCCCACGCCCGCGACGAAGATGTCCACCTGTCCGTCGGTGTCATCCCAGATCTCAAGCGCGGTGGTGCGGCGGTGGATCTCCGGATTGGCTTCGTTTTCGAACTGCTGCAGCAGCAGGTAATCGGGATCGCTTTCCGCCAGGTCATTGGCCTGATCGATCGCCCCCTGCATGCCGTCATCGGCCGGCGTGAGTACCAGATCCGCGGCCAGCGCCTTCAGTAGCTTTCGCCGCTCCACGGACATGCTCTCGGGCATCGTGAGAACCAGCGGATAGCCCTTCGCGGCCGCGGTGACGGCCAGGCCGATCCCGGTATTGCCGGAGGTCGGCTCGACCAGGATTGTATCCGGGGTAATGGCACCGGAGCGCTCGGCAGCCTCGATCATCGACTTGCCGATCCGGTCTTTGACGCTGGAGCCGGGGTTGAACGCCTCCAGCTTCGCCGCAATCCGTCCGGGCAGCCCTTCGGCGATTCGGTCCAGCCAGATGAGTGGCGTTTTGCCGACAAGTTGCGTTGCGTCTGTTGCAATGTTCATCAGAATGCGCCTCCTGTGTGTTGATTGTTGAGCGGATCGGCCGGGAGGCGCCGAGAGCACATCCCGGCCGAGGTGTAGCGGCCTCAGAACGCCACCGTCATTGCCCGCGGCGGGCAGGCCGGCACACACAGCTCACAGGCCACGCACTCGTCGGCGTCGAACAGCACCTCCCGGGTTTCAGGTTCGGCATGCAGCGCTCCGGTAGGGCAGATGGTGACGCACGCGCCGCATTGGGTGCAGACATCTTCATCGCGGACGACGTCCTTCTCCAGCGCCTGGATGGACACGCCCTGGTCGGCGGACCAATCGAGCGCGCGGCCGACCTCCTCGGCGTCACCGGTCAATTCAAGCACCAGCAACCCCTCGGAATCTGGCGTGATATTCGCGCGCAGGATGTTGAAGTCCAGGTCGAACCCCCGCGCCAGTTGCGAGACGATTGGCGCGTCGATCAGGCCTTTGGGATAGTGAAAGACGACTCTGGCCTTAGCCACGGATCGCCACCTCCTCTTCGACCGGTCGCTCGTTAAGGCCCTTGAAGCTCAGGCCTGATTCCGCGGACGGGATAAGCTCTGCCGGGCGGTTGAGCAGGAACTGTCCGGCCCGAATCTGATCCTTGAGCAGTCCTGCGATCTTCCGCGCCCTGGGGTAGCTCGACAGCGACGCGGTCGGCACCTTCTTCCCGTCCACCTCGATCTCGCCGGTGCGAAGCTCAGCGTAGCTGACATGCCCCAGCGGACCGCCCTCCGAGTACGGATAGCCGCGCGAGTAGTCCGTGATCGGCGCGAGAATATCCTCGTCACGCACCGCGGTGAACTGCGCGATCTCCTCGTTGAGGATTGGGATCGGGATACCGAGTCCGACGTTGAGGGACACGCCGTAGCCGTGGAAGCTCACGCCCCGGACCCACTCGTGATCCATCTGCTTGAGGTCACCGACGACCGACAGCGTTCCGGCCCCGCCCTTCGGCACACCGTTCTCGAGCCGGTCCACCGTCGGGTTGTGCTGCGTGCCCTGCCAGAACACGTAGCCCTGCGCGCCGCCGAGGAGTATCTTTGTACCGATCCCGATGGTGCGGTAGAGCGGATCGTTCAGCAGGGGACTGAGCTGGCCGGCCGAGCAGTAGTTGGCGTTGCCCACATCGGGCTTCAGTGTGCCCATGTAGGTGTAGATCGGCCGGTCCGCATGCACGTTCACCGCGACGTTGTAGTTCTGATAGGCATTACGCGGATTGCACAGGTAGGCCTCATTGAGGTCCTCGATGTTGAGCCAGGTGTCCAGGTTCTTGCGCGGGTAGCAGTCCGTGCCGTACGCGATCGCCTTCAGGCGCACGTCCTCTCCCGCCACGAGTTCCTCGATCACGTGGCCGCCACCGTAGCTGAAATCACCCGGATGATCGCGGTTGAGCGGATCATGCTCGGGGACCTCGGTGGCCCCGATGTACACGTCCACCGCCGCGAGACCGGCGTAGGCGTTGACGTCGTTCAGCCACGCCTTCTGGAACTTCATCCTCGGGTGCGCATGCCCCGTGTTGAGGAATGCGCCCGACGAGCACATCGGGGCGAAGGTCCCGGTGGTGACAACGTCCACGGTTTCGGCCGCCTTCTCGGCCCCGTGCTCATCGACCACGTCCACCATCTCTTCGGCCGTGACCACCACGACCTCTCCGGACTTGATCTTCTCGTTAATCTCTTCGTATGTCTTCGGCATTTTCGAACACTTCCATTCTGCGCCACTGGGGCGCGGATAGTATGAGCAGGTTTTCGCGTCGATGCGCACAGCACACCGTCTCAGTCATTGCAGTGCCGCATCCACAGAAGTGCTCGGCCCGGGCAGAGATATGTTGCTCGGCGGGTATTCATTGGTCGGCCTCCGTTCAAGCGCACGCGTAGTCCGCGCGCATTGAGTAGGGTAGAGGTGCCTCTCAGCCGACCGTGAGGAGTGTCAGGCGGGGATCGAACTCACCGCTGCACTGTCATTCGCGGCCGGCATGGCGGCTTGCCGCGCCCGCGCAGTCAGGGATGATAAGGCTGCGCGAGCACGGCTGGCGCATCGCCATGCCGAATATGTTGAACGACGTGCGGTGTCTCATAATCATTCGCTCTTCAGGAGCGTCCTCAACGACTCCGTGCGTGTGAACTGCTTTTCCAACGTTTCGGGCGCGGAGCCTTACTCATCGCCACAGCAGCAGCAATTGAGATTGCTGATGATGCAGGAGACCTTCCGGCCGGACAGAAGCATCGCTCCGAAGGTCGGCCCCATGCGAGGGAGACCTTCGACGCTGGCGACGGCCATGCCGCAGACGTGGAGACCGGGATAGACCTCGCCGGTGTGTTCGACCACCGCATCCTCAGAGCCCTCGACCCACATCGCGCCACATCCGGGAAGCTCAAGCAAGCCGCGGTCCGCCAGCGCGCAAGCCGCCACCGCGTCATGACCTGTCGCATCGACGACGACTTCGGCTTCCAGCGCCACCGGGTCCACACACGTGATCTGACGCGGCAGTGCCTCGACCGGCGTCCAGTTGACTACCACCCCGGACACGCGTCCGTCACGGACCACAAGATCCTCGATCTGAGTCATGTTGAGCACCCTGACTCCCGCATCACAGGCGGACGCGATCAACTTCGAGCAGGCATGTGGTCCATCTGCCACGTACAAACCGTCCTGCGCCTCATCCAGCGGCACTCCCAGGTCCTCGAGGATCTGATGGGCAGGTGCGCGGACGGTCACTTTGTTCATCAGGTAACCGCCGAGCCAGAAGCCGCCGCCGAGATAGTTATTGCGCTCAACGAGCAGGACCTTGCTGCCCGCCTTCGCCAACTCTCGCGCCGCTACCAGCCCGCTCGGACCGGCGCCGACGATAATCACATCCGAGTCCGCGTACTCATCGAGCTGGCTGGCGTGACTGCGGAGAATCGCACGCGTTACGTCCTTCTCGCTGGCCTTACTGAACGTCTCATGCTGATACATTTCGTCGAACTCCTAACCGCTATTACCAGATAACCTGTAAACGTATCTGCACTCAGGCTACACGAGACGACGCGTGCTTGTCAAGGGGCAATTTCGGAAAGACGCGGCCAAAGGGGAATTGAGCGGGGGGATCGAAGGGTGCGGCAGGAAAACTGCGCCATCGTCATTGTGGGATTATCTCGAAACATCGCCCGTACTCGATGCTCTGCGCCACAGAAGAGCGACGGGCGCTACTTCGGCAGGCTCACGCCGCGCACACGATCTGCCGATGCTACCTGCTGTGCGAAGTTCGGCCGGGGCAGGGCGGGACGCGCGGGCACCATCCAGCCACGATTCTCCCTGTGGCGGGCACTCGTGCTCTGCGGCGAGAACAGTGATCAGCCAGCCATCGGGGTGCACCATTGCGGCCAGAGCCTGCAGACGGGACGCGTTCCACTCTCGCGGGGTGGCCGCGATCACCACGTCGAAACCGGCACCGTCGGCGCAGGCGTGATCGTCGGCCACGTGCAGCCAGACGGGGTGAAAGCCCCAGCCAGTGGGCGAGACAATCGCCCGTCGCAGATTGGCAGCCGACCAACTGTCCGGCAGCTGCATCCTTTGCCTGTCATCCGCTATCAGACCGAGGGCGGTTGTCGATGCCGCCACCTCTCGGCCCCAGCAGCACAGGCCACATCCCGAGGCGTTGGTGGTCATTCTTCGCCACGGGCGGTACGATAGACCTGGCAGTTCGAGCAGCCTTGCGCGCGCCCCTCCTGACGGGCGACTTCCCAGCAGCGCTTGCCCGGAGACTGGGCGACAGGACAGTCCTCGCGCGTCTCCGCGGGGCAGTCCAACAGCTTCCAGCATGCCGGAAGATCGATCAGTCGCCTGACCTCCTCGATGTCGTACTTCTCCTCGTTTATCAACTCGCGCAGACGGCCCAGCCAGCATACGTCATTGAAGCTGAAGAGCCGCTGGTTGTTCCTCCGTGTGGGGGTGACAAGTCCGCGCTCCTCATATATGCGGACCATCCGCGGACAGACGCCCAGCAGATCAGCGACGGCCCCGATGCGCATGACGGGCTTGTCGAGATCCGGCGAGTATTCCTCGGCGCAGTGTATCGGCATTTCATTATCTCCCTGATCACATGCAGCTGTGGGACAACGCTTCACCTCAAACGCTTTCAGACTTACACGTATTATATAACCTGGACAGAGTACAGTCAATCATAAGGGGGGCGATTGGGGCCGGGGTGAGCTACTGTTTCGAGCTGATTCCGCGCCATACAGTCATTCAGGGGCCCTTCAGGCAGGAGTCCGAAAGCGGTCCGCGAAGAGCCGTTAAGACAGCATTGTTTCCAGAAAACATTGGAGGAAAGACGATGACCACTTACGAGGCGTTGAGCATTGACAGGCCGGATGAACTGTACTTTGGGACGACGCCGTATCCACTGACGACACGTCGCGGTCTGGAGATCGGTGGGGGGAGGGTGTATCCGGAGTTGAACTTCACACTACCTGCGATGTCGATCACCGAGGAGACGTGGCCGCAGATCACCGCGCAATACCGCGAGATCATCGAAGATGCCCTCGAGCGTGCGCAACGCCTTCACTGCGAGGGGCTGGTTGTGGAGTTCGAGACGCTCCCCGACATGACGCGCCGCCCTGAATGGGCGGTCGAGATCGTCCAGATCCTGAGCGATGCTCTGGACGAGGCGCACGCCGACTGGGGACTTGAGTGCGCCCTTCGCGTGACGCCCAACGACAACCGCGACATGGAGCGCCCACCGAAGATGCGAAGCGGCGAGATGCTGGAGACCACGATGACGACATTCCGCCTCTCTGCCGAGGTCGGGGCCGACCTGCTGGCGATAGAATCCACGGGCGGCAAGGAGATCCACGATACCGCACTGACCATGGCCGACCTGCCTCAGGTCATCTTTTCATTGTGCGTAATGGGAGTGCGCGACATGCAATTCCTGTGGTCCGCGATCGTGGACATCGCCGACGGCCATGACGGCGTCCACCCGGCCGGCGACACCGCCTGCGGCTTTGCCAACACCGCCATGGTGTTGGCCGAACAGAACATGATCCCGCGCGTCTTCGCGGCGGTGGTGCGCGCGGTGTCGGCGGTGCGCTCGCTGGTGGCCTACGAGTGTGGCGCCGTCGGCCCGGGGAAGGATTGCGGCTACGAAAACATTATCCTGAAGGCACTCACCGGTCTGCCGATGTCGATGGAGGGCAAGACGGCGGCGTGCGCGCACTCCAGTCCGGTGGGGAACGTGTCCGCCGCCGCGTGTGATCTTTGGAGCAATGAATCGGTGCAGAACGTGAAGCTGCTGGGCGGATGGGCGCCAGGCTGTTACCTCGAACAGCTGCTCTATGACTGCCGACTGATGAACGCGGCCATCGATGAGGGGCCCGAGGCGGTGGTTACACTCCAGCGACTGCTGGTCGACTCGGATTGCTCGCTGGACCCGCAGGCCTTTGTACTGATGCCCCGCTCGGCGATCGCCATCGCGGAGGTCATTGCAGACAGCGAGAACTACTACGACGCCGGCCGCAACGTGGCCGCATTCACCGTGGCATTGCTGCGCGATGCCATCAGAGACGATCTTGTGGACGTGGCCGAACGCGAGACAAAGTGGGTGGACATGATGGAGGCCTCGGTGGAGGCGCTTCCGGTTACCGAGGGCGAGTTCATCGAGCAGATGCTGTCACAGATCGATCAGGATAAGATTGATCTCGCAGGCTACGGCCTCGAAGGCTGAAAGACGGTGGCTGGTCTCAACGCGCGCTCACTCCTTCTCCAGCGCCTGCTCGACAGCCGCGGCCAGGTCCTTCTCTTCCCAGTAGGTGCCGGGCCCCATCGTGAAGCTGACCTGGCGGTCTTCGCCATCCCCGGTGATAGTCACGTTGCGCTCGCCGTTGACGAGGACCGCGCCACACGTCAGGCCCTCGGACCGCCACCGCTCGAATCCCTCGTCGCTCTGGAAGTCGATGAACTCCGTGCTGACGGCGCCGCCGTAGTCGCTCTCGACCCGGTCGAGCATCTCCTTGATTTGCTGGTGCCCCTCGTTGTCGGGGTAGAACGCCTCCACCGTGACCCGGACCTCGGCCGCATCTGCGTCAGGCGGTTCGAGCCCCTCCTCCTCGATGAGCGACAGGCCACGCTCGGACGTAAGGAACTCCACGAACTGCGCCGCGAGATCAGGATCGCTGGCCTGTTTCAACACCGCCGCCCATGCCTCCGCCGGAGCGTAGGTCTCTCTCGGAAGCTCGAATGCGACCTCCACCCGCGAAACCGGGATCTTGTCTTCGCTGGTCTGCAGCGGGCAGCGGAGGTACATGAATGCGGCCTGTGACTTGCCGTTTGCCAGCAGGTGGTGTGACTGGATGGCGTGCTCGGTGAGGACGGTCTGCGGTTGCAGCTTCTCCCACAGTCCGAGTTCAGTCAGGGAGCGCTTCGCGTAAAGACCGGCCGAGTTCAGTTCGGGTTCCGGGCAGGAGATGGTCTCCGCGTTCATGAGGTCCTCGGGCTTCTCGATGTCGTACGGGTTACCGGCCATCACCGCACAGACCAGTGTCAGCCGCGCGAATGCTCGCTTTGAGCCCTCAGCGATCAGGTCCGCGTCCTCCAACAACCGCATCTGTTGCTCGCCGGGAGAGAGGAAGACATCAGCTTTCTCGCCCTTATCCCGGATGCGCTGGGCCAGGATGACCGAATTGTCGAGAACGATCTCCATCTCTACATCCGGGTGCTCGCGCTCGAACTCGTCGGTGACCGCCCGCACCGGCAGGACCATGCCGCACGGGACCATGATCTTGAGGCTGCGAGGGTGTTGCGCGGCGGGAGCACCATCCGCACTCTCTATCTCCGCGGCGTTGCGCTCACAGCCCATGGCAATGAGCAGAAGCGCTGCTGTGAGGATCGCGCCCAGTGTCATCGTGATCGGTCTTCGAAACATATCTGTCACCTCTACAGATTCATCATGCACTCGCCCAGACAGGATCCGATCTCAGTGGCGAACAGCCAGTGTGCCCTCACAGTAAGCACAATCTCCAAGCCGATCAAGACCGCGCCTGTAAGGTTCGCGCCGGTCCCCGTGAGCAGGATACATGCGGATGACTGCCGGCGGCATGAAAACCGACACTGCACCGCCCGGCAGAAATGTCGGCAGCACGGCAATGAGCGCCTTCCAGGTGAAGAGGCAGCACTGGCAAAAGCTGACGCCCTCAGCAATCGTCTCTCGGGTTCCCGTGCCGCTCAGCTCCCTGGACGCGACGAGATTGCGACAAACGGCCTGGCCGTTCACTCTGTCGATATGATTAATCTCACAGGGCTTGTGATATTATAAACATCCTGGCAATGAGACGGAGTTCCCGGAAGACGGATGGCGCTGGGACGAGCCCCGGCCTATTACCCGTAGAATCCGCGCAGAGCACGTAAGGGAGAAAGGAATTTGTTTCTGGACTCGGGAACTGATCATATACGATACCATGTTATCTATCAACACAGGCATGTGGAGGCACGCACTTGTTCAAGGTTCGGGAGGATGCTCCCGCTACCGTCACGCCCCGGAAGCGAGACTACGAGGAGGAGCAGACATGAGAATGCGATGGATCGCCCTGGTCATCGCTGCAGGCGGCATTGTGGTCGCTGGATGTTCAAAGCAGGAGACGAAGACTGCTTTGGAGCCGTCGCCCCACGAGGCGCAGGTCGCCGATGGCGAGCAGAAGGAGCTGCATCTTGCCGTGGCCTGCGGGGTTGCAGGTCCCTACGGTGAGATCAAGGAGCAGTTCGAGCACGAGAATCCCGCTGTGGCCCTGCATCAGGAATTGGGCAATGTCGTCGTGATGGCCCGGCAACTGGAAGACGACAAGCTTGACGCCGATCTCTTCATGAGCGTGGGCAATGTCACGATGGAGAAGCTCGAGAAGGAGGGCCTCCTGCTGGAGCCGCCCATGGACTTCGCGGAGGACCGCCTCGT
Organism: uncultured Armatimonadia bacterium; assembly: GCA_964484945.1. Taxonomy (GTDB): domain Bacteria; phylum Armatimonadota; class Zipacnadia; order Zipacnadales; family UBA5352; genus UBA5352. The sequence goes on from CAZAHB010000047.1 coordinate 13,926, forward strand.
AGTGCTTGTGCGCGAGGGCAATCCGCTTGGCATCGAGACGTTTGAGGATATCGCCAACCGGGACGTGGAGACAGTCGCCATCGCAAAGAGCAAGTCCGCGCCGGGTCACTTCGCTGAGATGGCCATCAAGCGTGCCGGGCTCTACGAGAAGCTTGAGGGCCGCTTCGTCCGCCCCGACCAGCCGGCCATGCTGAAGGGCTTCGTCACTGAGGGGAAGGCCGACCTCGCGGTCATGCTTCTGACCTGCGCCACGAAGGAGGCCAAGATGGGCGAGGAGCCCGCGGAGGGAGTCCCGAACGCGGAGATCGCTCTGGAGGTGGCTCATAAGTACTACGACCGCCTTCCCTGCCAGATAGGCATCATGAAGGATGCATCGGACCCGGAACTCGCGCGACAGTTCGCAACATTCCTCAAGACCAGGCACTCCCAGCAGGTTCTCGCGGACTGGGACTTCTTCCCCTGTGGCGACGATGACGTGGAGGGGGCCGACACAATCACTGAAGGGGATGCTGGCGGCGCTGCGTCAGCGGCCCGTCCCCTCGGGGGTTGATGATCATGGCAGTCACAATCAGCATCTACCACGCTCCCGGGCGCTGTGTGAAATGGGAGCGGATGGAGGAGATAGCTGCGAGGTACTGGCGATGTTCCCCGGCCAGGTTGAGATCGCGCTACGGCCCATCGATGACGCGCCGACGGAGCTTGCGGTGCTCATGCCGCCTGCGACGGCCGTGGACGACCAGTTGATGGCCGTCGGCGGACTTCCCAACAAGCAGCAGGTCGCGGCCACGGTCGCCGGATGAGTTGAAGGAACGGGAGCCTGTCACCGAGCCTGCGACCGAGGCCACTGCAGTCGGACACGGTCAGTTGGTGCTCAATAGAGACCGGGTCTACGTGTGCGCCGGGGTATTCGAGGAAGACACCGGTTGCGAACCGATGCTGCTGTTCTGGTACGTTGACGAGGAAGATGCCGTTACCGAGGGACAGGAGGCAGCCGAGGGCGACCGGCTGACCGGGCATCGTCACCGCGTCCGCATCGAACTGGCCCGCGTGGACCATCAGTTCGGTGATGCAGATCAACCCCGAGCGCGGATGCGCCGCCCTTCCGTGCATCGAGGCCACCGAGACGCCCGAGATCGGCCTCCCCGGCCCGAACCGATGCAATCCTGAGGTAGTCCTCACGAACCTCCGTCAGAACTTGGTTCGTCCCAATCTGCAGGATGCTATTCCAGCGACACGGGCCCTGCATCGATGACCGACGGGTTCGGGAACTGAGAGGCGTTCGCACAGAAGTGAGAGGGCGATGAGTCGGTGATGGTGGAGACGCCGCGGTGCGACTGGGACGCCTCAGCAGTCTATCTGGGCACCGACTACGTGACGTGCGGCGCGTGGCTCAGTTTCTTCGGCCGGGCCAGCGGGTGTCCCAGTCCGGCCCGTCGGGGGTCTCCTCGGCCCCACCGGGGGCGGGGGCCGAGCTGTCCTCACTGTCCTCACGGGCTTCTTCGCGAGCACCCTGCGGTGCCGGGCAGGTGACCGCCAGAGGAGCGCCAAGTTCCTGTATGGCCTCACCGGCGATCTCCCCCGCTGCGGTGGCGTCGATGACGCGCGGCGTCAGGAAGAAGACCAACTCGGTGTCCGTGGTGCGTTTGCTGGCAGACCGGAAAAGGCCTCCTATCAGCGGGAGGTCACTGAGGATCGGGATGCGGCGTTCCGTTCGCTCCTGCTGGCGCTGCAGGAGGCCGCCGATGACGATCGTCTCCCCGTCCCGCGCGCGCACGTTCGCTTCGGCACGGCGGGTGCTGAGGCGCGGGATGCCCGTCTCCGGGTCGATGTCCACGATGTTTGAGACTTCGCACTCCACGTCGGAGGTGATCTCCCCGTTGCCGCCGGTCCAGGGCGTAATCTCCAGAGACACGCCCACGCGCACCGTCTCGATCCGCTCCTGCTGGTCGCCGCCGGAGGAGTAGGTCATGCGGATGAAGCGGTCACGCCCGATGAAGATGTCCGCGCGCTCACCGTTGAGTGCGGCCATGCGGGGCTCAGCGTGGATTCGGGCCGAGCCGCTTGTCAGCAGCGCCCGCACATGCGCGGACAGCGTCTCGGTATCGACCACACCGCCCGCGATGCCGTAGTTAGCGCCTTCGGCGTAGCCGAGTTCGCCCGTGCGGGTATTGCCCGTGATGTCAGTATCAGGCCCGTGATACGCCCAGTCGAGGAAGCTCTCCGTGTTGCCGTCGAGGGTGATCTCCATCGCGAGCACCTCGACCATGATAAGCGGGGGAGCCACGTCGATGCTGTGGAGGTCATGGCCAATCTTGTCCAGCATCTGCCTTGGCGCGGTGACAACGATCGAGTTCTGCTGGGGGTTGCGGCGCAGATACTCAATCAGGAAGGGTGGCAGGAGGCTGGCGGCGTCATCGACCTGCAGATAGGTCAGCGGGTATGAGGTGGTCGCGGAGCGGCCGTAGGTGGGGAGGTCGGTGGGGATGCCCTCGGACAGCATTTTCACATCTCCCACGCTGGAGATGGCCAGTCCGTATCCGCTGGCGATGCCCTGCAGTACCTGCTGGGCGGTCAGGTTCGTGACGTTCAGTGACACCTTGCGCTTCACCGCGTCATCGACGGCGACGTTGGCGCCGGCCTCGCGGGCGATCTCGGCCACCACCCGGTGGATATCGGCCTTCAGCGCGCGAACCGTCACCAGGCCGTCTTCGCTGGAGGTAACCTCCAGTTTCTCTTCTTCTTTCTCTTTCTTGTCCTCGTCTCCGTCCTCCCCGCCTTCATCGTCGCCGTTGTCACCGCCGGGCACGGTCCGCTCGGTGCGGATGTTCACGATCAGCTTCTGCGGGTCGGACTGTTCGGGAAGCTCAAAACGCGCCTCATCGACCAGTTCAATCTTCATCATCAGGCCGATTCCGTTGCGGGCGTCCGAAGGCATGGTGAAGCTGATGAAGCTGATGGGGTAGACATCGTCAGGCCGGATAAGGTCCCTGTCCAGGCCCGAGCGCGCGTTCTCGAGATCGATCTCGAGAACGCGTACCTTTCGCCCACTCCATGTCTCAAGATCATACTGGAGCATACCATCCGCCTCCACGGTGATGGTGGCGCCGTTGCTGAGCGCCTTGGTGGAGACCTCGGTGAGTGTGCAGTAGGCGTCCTGCGCAAGTGAAGGCGTTATGACAGCCAGCGTTGCCATTGCCGTTATCAGCAGGTGGCAGTGATGATGGCGGGACATCAATTCTCTCTCCTCTGTGCCAGTTCGTCTGCGTCATTGCCGCGTCCCGGCACGACGTCCGCGCCGATCAGGAACACGATCTCACGCTCCTGGTCGCCGCGGGTTGCGAGACCGGGCATCTCGGGCATCAGCGGCGCCGGCCCGTCCCGCTGGCTGAAATGGCTGGCGTCAACCAGTCCGCCGGCCACTATCATGCTCTCGCCGCTGGCCAGCAGCAGTGTCGCGGATGCCTCCCGGGAATCCACCACGGGAGGCTGCCTGTTGCCGCGGATGGTGCTCACGTCAAGCGCCACATAGAGGCTGATCGCCTCGTCCCCCACCGCGTAGGGTCGGACAAAGAGGCGCACGCCGGCCTCAACCGAGTCCAGGTCGAGATTCTCGCCGTACCGCAGGAACTGGAAGTACTGCTCGGCGCCGGCGAAGATGGAGGCGTGCTGGCCCTCCTCGACCAGAAGTGACGGCCGAACGCGGACCGAGATAGCCTCCCCTTCAGCAAGCGCCTGCAGGTCTGCGACAAGGTCCTCCTGCGGCTCCTCGTCGCGAGTGATTCGGACAGTGCCCCCGGTCCCGTCGATATCGGTGGTGGTTGATCCACCACGCAGCACACGCCACATCAGCTTGCGACCCCGAGCCGTGGATGCCTCGACCATGGCCGTGCGCACGCGCACCGCCCGGCGCGGTCGGTCGAGCAGTTCGAGGTCCTGCTGGATGCGGTCCAACAACTGTTTCGGGCCGTGAGCGACGATCGCGTCGTCCGTGGGGCTGGGGCGCAGATAGCGCAACAGGAATTCCGGCAGCAGCCCAATCGCGTCTTCGGCTCCGAGGTAGTACAGACGGATGGTGCGGGTCTCCCCGGCCGTGTAGGGTGCCAGTGAACCGGGCAGACCGTCGCTGACGTACCAGGCGCCCTCCGCCGAGTGAGCGGTGAGGCCCAGGGCGGACGCGACCACCGAGACGAAGCGCTCGACCGGGACCTGCTCCAGTTGAAGGGTCGCCAGCCGCTCCACGCGGTCATTGACGTAGATTGACCGCCCGGTCTCGGAAGCGACCTCGGACATGAGCTTCTGAAGCGGCACGTTCAGGGCGTTGACGCTCACATGCCCGTTACTGACCTCGAGAGACAATTCCTCGGCCAGGTCCCGCCTGTATCGCGGCTTGCGATCCTCCGGCAGGACCTCGCGACGGTCGCTCCAGACGGTGATGACAAGCTCTTTGCCGGAGCGGCTTTTGCGCAGGTCGTAGGCCACGTCCCCGGGGTCCCAGTCCCACGTCCAGTCGAAATTCTCATTGTCAAGCTGTACGCTGCGCACGTGGGCATAGCGGTAGAGCTTGACGGTCAGCATCACGCCGACGCCCTCGCGCGCGGACCGGGGTGTCTCCAGCTTCAGGTAGTTGACCGGGTAACGGCTCACATCAACGAATGTCCCGACAGCCGAGCGGGCGTTGCCCAGCCGCAACGGGAACTCGTGCTCGGCGTTGGTCTGCCACCACTGCCCCGTTGAGCGCACCTCCAGGAGGCCGTCGGCCTTGAGCGTGATCCGCAGGCCGTTGGTGCGCTGCTTGATGGTGACATCCGTGATGTTCACGGCCAACTGCGTCTGCGCGTGGGCCGATGAGGTGAGCGCCACGACCAGCGCGGCGACCGCGAACGTGCCCGGCCTACTCATCGAGCACCTCTGCCGGCTCCATCTGCTGTTGCATATCCTCTCCCTCGGGCATGAAGCGCTCCTTGATCAGGGACTCCTGCTCTTCTGGCAGGTGCCCGGTCTGTGAGAGAAGGCGCGCGGTCACGAAGATCGTCAGGTCCACGGTGGTGCGCTCGATATCCCGCGACTTGAAAAGCTCACCGACGATCGGCAGATCGGCCAGTAGCGGGATGCGGGAGTGCACCTCGCGGCTCTCGTCCTGCTTGAGACCGCCGATGATCAGCGTCTGTCCGTCACGCACGCGCACCGTGGTCTCGGCAGAGCGCGTGGTCTTCTCGGGCAGTCCCGTGGCCGGAGAGATGGCGCCAAGCGTTGAGATCTCCTCCTCGATGCCGAGGATGATCTCTCCCTCGCCCCCGGTCAGCGGCCGCATCTCCAGCGCAACACCGGCGTCGATGGAGTTGCCCCGGCCCTGTCCGGGGAGGTAGACGGGAATCTCGAGGAACTGCTGGGTGCCGATGAATATCCGGGCGCGGGAGCCGCTGACGGTCGCGATGGACGGGCAGGCCCGGACCCGTGCCCTGCGGGAACTTACCAGCGCGTCGATGTATGAGAAGAAATTGGTGGGAAGCGCGGCGAGCGCGGTGAAGTTCAGATCGCCGGTCAACGAGTCGGTGCGGACGCCAAGCGTGGAGTTGTCCCAGCCGATCTGGGCCATGAACTCCTCGCTGTCAACGTCCGTGAACTCCACCACCAGCACGTCCAGCATGATCTGCGCGGGCGGCCTGTCAAACTGCTCGATGTCCTCGCGGAATCGTCGCAGCACAGGCTCGGGCGCGGACAGTACCACCGCGTTCTGCGAGGCGTTGGCTTTCACGTACCTGGTGAGGAAAGCCGGCATGAGATCGCGCGCCTGTGCGGCGGAGACGTATTGCGTGGTGTAGGAGCCGATGTCTGAGAGCAGGTAGGACGAGGGCGAGTTGGGGATACCCTCTGAGAAGATGAAGATGCCGTCTACCTCCGCGAATGACAGCCCGTAGGTGTCAACGATGGTTGCGAGGATCTCCCGCGGTTGCTTGTCCACCAGGTTCAGCGTGACCTTCCGATCCACCGTGTCATCGACGATGATCGGCAGACGGGTCTCCCTTGCAAGCTGGCTGAGCACATCGTGCGCGTCGGCGCTGACCGCAAAGACGGACACCAGTTCGTCCTCGACGGTGATCGATACAGACGCGTCTTCGTCATCGTCGGCGGCCCTGGCGATTGTGGTCACGAGAGCCGCAGCAATGAGGAATGAGAGCGCTACGGACCAACCGCGTTTGATCATGCTGTCAGCTCCGGCCATCGGTGTGGCGTGCGATGCACGGGTACTGTTGATATTCCAACCGTCGCGCGTTTCTCCTCCATCACGCTGAAGAATGATTCAGGAAAGCAGCAATACAGTGGGGAGGCGAAGGGGAGGCGAAGGTGTGGCGAAGGTGTGGCGGCGGCCGGTCGGCGGATGTCGGCAGATTCGTGCAGGGCGTTTCATCGCTCACCGATCGCGATTCGGTCAGTGCGTCGAGCACGAGATGCACGGGTCGTAGGCGCGCACCAGCATCTCCAGCAGGTGCTGGATGCGATCCGGACTCTTGTCCATGATCGCGGGTGTGAACTGTATCATGTCGCGATTGAGATTCGCCTGGTTTTGCGCGGTGGGGATCACGTGGTTCGCCGACACGCACTTTCCCTCGTCGTCGTACTCGTACTCGTGGAACAGCAGACCCCGCGGCGCCTCAACCGCGCCCACGCCCCGCCCGGGCCCCGCGGCGACCTCCGCCTGCTGCTGATCCGGGTCAGCACCTGCTTCGGTGAACGCGTCGATCAACTCTATCGCGTCCTCAACACAGTGCACGCACTCGATAAGCTGTGCGACGGTGATAGCGAATGGGTTGTGCACGGGAGGCTGCATGTCCAGTTGCTGTGCGACATTCTTCGCGGCCGGGTGCAACTGCTCGTAGTTGTTGTTGAACCGCGCCAGTGCCCCGACCATGTACTCATCGCGATTCCACCGCGCCCACTTGGCCGTCGAGTGCTCGACCACGCGCTCCTCGATGGCGTCACGGTACTCGGCGACCGGAATGCACGGGCCGTCGCTGGACATCACCTCACCCGAGTAGAACGCGTAGCGCTCGGGATTGGTGAGCGAGACGTACTCCGTCTCGCGCTCAAAGTCCGGAAGCTCGAGAGTAGCGAACAGTTCGGCGCTGGCGTCGAGGTCCGCGCGGATGTCCACCAGCCTCCGGCGCATGTCCTGCATGTCGCTTGGGTCGCTCAGAAAGCTGAAGCCGCCCACGGTCATCGCAACCGGATGGGTGTGACGCCCCGCCACCATTGCGGCCAGGTCGTAGCCGATCTGCTTGAGGCGCATCGCGCGCTTGACGACCTCCGGCTGGCTGTTGATCAGCGGCATGACACTCGGCAGACCCAGCAGGTCGGGCGCGGCGAGGAAGTAGATGTGCAGCAGGTGGCTGGAGAGCACCTCGCCGTGGAAGGCGATCCTGCGCAGCAAATCGGTCTGGGGCGAGATCGCCACATTCAGCGCCGCCTCCGTGGCCTGAAGCGCCGCGCACTTGTGGCTGACGGCGCAGATGCCGCAGATTCGAGAGGCGATGTGCACCGTGTCGCCGTAGCATTGCCCGCGCATGATCGCCTCGAAGAACCGGGGCGCCTCGACCACGGAGAAGCGGACCTCCTTGAGCCTCTGGTCCTCGATCTTCGCGATGATGTCACCGTGGCCCTCGACCCGGGTGAGATGATGCACATGAATGTCGGCATCAGTCGCCATCGGTCCGCGCCTCCTCCACATTCAGCTCCGGCCAGTTGTTGTAGACACGGAGTTTGGCCTCGATCTCGTCCTCAGACATTTGATGCCGCTCTACGACCGCGCGCATGATCGAGTGTGCGTCCTCGCGCGTGAGGGCTTTGAGCATCGCGGGGACGTTCGCCGATTCCATCAGCCCCCGGCAGCCCTGGCAGGGGTCGCCGTAGGCGGTGCAGATAGCGTCACAGCCACAGCGCGTGACCGGCCCGAGGCAGACCTGGCCCTTCTCATACACGCACACGTAGTCGTTGTGCTTGCACTCCACGCATACCGGCTGGTTCGGCGGCTCGTATGACTTGCCGGTCAGGATGCAGTTCACTACCGTCACGAATTCCGGCAGCGAAACGGGGCAGCCGAACGTCTGGTAATCTACATCGACCACCGCGGAGATCGGCCGCGATGGGATGGTGGAGATCTGCCCGGCCGCGTCGCCGTAGACAAGTTCCACCACCTCGTCCATCGACCACTGGTTCTTCAGTTCGTTGTGGCAGCCGTTGGAGGCGCAGCTTCCCAGCGTGACCAGCACCTCGGCCTGCTCGCGGATTCCCTCGATCCGCTCTACGTCATCGTCAGTAGTGATCGATCCCTCGCAGAAGGCGATGTCGTACTCAGTAGAGGTCTCGCTCATCGCCTCACGCCAGGTGACCACATCCACGTGCTGAAGGATCTCCAGCAGCTTCTCTTCAAGCTGCAGCACCGAGAGCTGGCAGCCCTCACAGCAGGCGAAGTCGAAGAACGCCACCTGCGGTTTGTGGCCAAAGCGCGGAATCGGTGCCTCCTGTGGCATCGATGCTCCCTCACCTTCCGAGCGCACGTCGCTGGTCGTTGTCGCCGCTGCCGTTGCTTGGGTTGCTCTTGTTGCTGTCTTTACTCCCGCTCGTTCTCCGGCGCCCAGACCTCGATGGCCTCGGACCGTCCGAGTAGCTGCGAGTACTTGAACACCGGGCCGTCCTGGCAAACATACAGGTCGTTGAGCTGGCAGTGGCCGCACTTGCCCATGCCACACTTGAAGCGCCGCTCAAGCGAGAAGAGGATGTCGTCCTCCACCATGCCCTTGTCGAGTAGCTCCGCGGCCACGTAGCGGTACATCACAGGTGGTCCCACGACCGCGGCGGTCGTCTGACCGGGGTCGATCTCTACCTCGTCCTGCAGGGGCACGGTGACAACGCCCGTGCGGCCGGTCCAGCTCTCGTCCGGCTCATCGATGGTATAGAGTGTCTCGAAATCCTCCCTCGCGTCCCACACCGCCAGGTCGTCCTTGAACAGCCGCTCCGCGGGGATGCGCGCCCCATAGACGAGGATCATCCGGCCGAACTCAGAGCGCCTGTCCGCCACGTAGTTGATCAGCGACCGCAGCGGGGCCAGGCCAATTCCGCCGGCCACACACAGCAGGTCGCGCCCACGCATTTGCTCCAGCGGAAAACCCTCGCCGTAGGGACCGCGCACGCCCACGTAATCGCCGGGCCGCAGATCGTGCATGGCCTCGGACAGATTCCCCACCGCCGCCACACACAACTCGAAGCTCTCCACCTGTGTCGGTGACGAGCAAAACGAGATCGGCGCCTCCCCGTAGCCGGGCAGCGATATCTGGAGGAACTGGCCGGGATCGTGGTCGAGCAGTTCGCCCGAATCAAGCTGCAGGCGCAGCAGGATCATCATATCCGTCAACCGCTGCTTGGCGACGACTCGCGCCATTTCCGGCTGATAGAAGCTTGTAATATCAACGTCTTCGGGCGGCGCATCTGCGCTGCACATGGGCTACGCCCTCCCGTCGGCACGGGCGATGATTTCGTTGCTCACATCGACGATATTGATATCGGCAGTGCATGCGCGCGAGCATCGGCCACAGCCGGTGCAGTAGGGGCGGCCGAAGTCGCGGAAGAGGTAGAGAAACTTGCGGTGCCAGCGGTGCCTCACGCGCTGCCAGCGGATCCGTCGGAAGTTATGCCCGCCCGCAACCAGCGCGAACTCCTGGAGCTGACACGAATCCCAGCTTCGCACGCGCTGGCCTCCGGTGAGTCCCAGGTCAAACTCATCGTTGATATCGAAACAAAAGCACGTCGGACATGTGGTGTTACACGACCCGCAGGAGTAGCAGCGTTCCGCCACTTCGCGCCACAGGTCGCCGAAGTCCCTTTCCTCGAGGATGTCGGCGAACTCCGCCGGCGAAGCGTTGATGGAGGCAGTGACGCCCTCAGCCTTCGTGCGTCGAAACGAATCGGCCTCCTGTTGGTCCTCCTCGGTCGCGTCCTCGACGTCGGAGAGCCGCAACATGTCCTCACCGGCCTCGGTGAGGACCTCCACGACGTAGCCGCGGGGGACCGGCGTCAGGAACAGATCCGCGCCCTCGCGCCCGTAGCAGGTGTCCATGCCATAGCAGAAGCAGTACTCATCGGGCAGGCAGTCCACGCCGATCACCCGCGCTTCTGAGCGCGCCGCTGGCCAACAGGCCTCAGCAGGCTCCTGCGCATAGGCGTCGTCGAGCATGGCCAGCGCTGACAGATCACACGGGTGGACACCAACGAGCGTGAACGGCTCCGGCTGTTGCATGGAGGTGATCTGAGGCGGTTCGGTCAACTCGAAATCGAAAAGCACCTGCCGGGGCGGGAAGAAGGCCTTCTTCGGGGGGACCGTCGTGGTCGTATACTCAAGCTTCAGTTCCTCGGGAGAGGTGAGCCAGTCAAATTTCGTGAAGCCCGGCTGGATCTTCCGCTCCCGCGGACCCATCACCGGTCCCTCATCAATCAGCCGCCCTATGAAGCGATCAACCGCATCCGGGGCCATAACCAACTGACCCGTCCGTGACCTGACCTCCATCGATGGCACCTCCGGAGCGCATCGCACAGGGCCCGCCGGTGATCATCCGGCGTCGGCAGCCAACTCGTTTTCAAGCTCAAGCAGACGCCGAATGTGCCTGTGCTCTTCAGCGATGATCTCGTCGACCACGTCCTGCTCGGAGGCGCGTACTATCTGCTTGACGCCCGAGTAGAACGCAATGGTGCTTCTTTCAAGTTCGATGGCCGTCTCTACAGCCTCTATCTCATCCTCGATGGCCTCGGCGCTGCAGGAGGCATCATCGACGCTGGTGAAAAGTCGCTTGCTGAGAAAGCCGCGCAGATAGCTGAGAGTCTCACCGGGGTAGCTTTCGGGCACGCTGTATTCGTCGAGGTCGCGCTTCATATCAGAAAACAGCTCTATGTGCTCACGTTCCTGGTCGGCGGCGTACTCGAAGACTTCCGCCACAGGCTCACTGGCCCGGACGGCAGCACAGCCAGTGTAGAATGCAAGGCCCTGGCGCTCGATCTCAATTGCCATGTCGAGCACTTCAGCGGCCTGGAAGAGAGGGTTGTCCATCCGAACCCACCTCCTGGGGCGTCCGACAAGCCCTGATCGCAGCCAAGCATGATGTTGACCTGCATAAAGTATTCGACGAGCGGGGAGTGTTGCCCTGCCCGGCACCTTTCTCCGTTTGAATGCAGCGCATCTTTGTTTCGGCGACGAGCGCTCGAAGGCCGCCGCTGACCAAACGGCCCTGTCACGCAGGAATACCAGACCGGGGAGTGAATGAATGAACTGGGAAGCGGTCGAAGGTATCTACTGAGACGGATTGCTTACAGGCACAGGTGATCGGGAGCGAGGGGTTTGTGATGGGAGTTCAGGAGCATCCCCACACACGGAGCGGACCGACCGCGTTGGGTGTGAGCATGCTGGTGGTAATGCTGGCGACCGCCGCAGGGGGGCTGTGGTGGGCGTTCACCGCGCAGACAGAGGCGCCGCCAGAGCACCTGGTCGTTCCCACCGCCGAGACGGAGTCGGTTGAATTCGACATCGCGCCGATGGATCGTGTCTGCAGGCAGTTCGCCGACGAGATGGGTATGGTGGACTACACGGCCCTCAAGGACAATCCGGAGGACCTGCTGGCATTCCTCTCGCAGGTGAAGGCGGTCAGTCCACACAGCAACTTCGCGACCTTCCCCCGCGAGGACGAGGCGCTGGCCTACTGGATCAACGCCTACAACGCATGGATGATGAAGGCGGTCATCGACGCCTGTCCGGTTGAGAGCGTTAAAGACATCGAGCCAGCCGTCTTCGACGATCAGTTCGTCGTCTGCGGTGGCGAGGAGATGTCGCTGAACTTCATCGAGAACGAGATCATCCGCAAAGAGTTCGCCGAGCCTCGTATCCACTTCGCTGTCAACTGCGCCTCGATGGGCTGCCCGTGGCTGCCGCGGGAGGCATTCTTCCCGGATCGCCTGGACGAGCAACTCGAACGGGAGACGAAGCGCTTCTTCGCCGCAGAGTCGCATCTCAATGTGTCTCGTGAGGAGAACGCGGTCTACCTGTCGCCTCTGTTGCAGTGGTACGCGGAGGATTTCCGTGGATGGCTGAGAGCGGAACGAGGCGTGGAGGACCCGACGGCCGTGGACTTCGTGCGCATCTACGCGCCGGAGGGAGCGCCGGAGATCACCGATGACATGCAGGTCCGCTGGCAGCGTTACGACTGGCGGCTGAATGACAGCAATGCCCCGTGGGCGGAGAGCCGCGGGAAGTTCCGGCCGGCCGAGGGCGACGTTACCGACGCTCCCGGGCAGTGAAGCGTCTGAACCAGTGTTACCGCGCGTATCTGAGGATCGTCGCAATGATCTTGTGCCCGGCGCGGATGCTGCCGGTGATCGTCCCGGAGATCTTCGACCGCCCGATCCGGCAGCGGTAGTGCGCGGGGATCTCGGCCACGCGCAGGTCATGCCGCAGCGCTTTAACCTGCATCTCGACGGTCCAGCCGAAATCACGGTCCTGCATTTGCAGGCGCTCCAGGGCCTCGCGGGAGATCGCGCGGAACGGGCCCAGGTCCGTGTAGCGGTGGCCGTAGATCAGGCGCATGAGCGTGCAGGCCAGCCAGTTCCCGAACACCTGCACCGGTGTCAGCGCGCCGCTCTCACACTCGCCCAGCACGCGGGAGCCGATGACCATCTCAGCCTCATCGGCGGCGATGGGCGCGATCAGGTCCGGGATCTGCTCGGGGAAGTCGCTGTGATCGCCGTCGAGGAAGACCACAACCTGCGTGTCGTCCGGCAGGGCCGCGATCCCGCGCAGGCAGGCGCTTCCGTAGCCGCGCTCTCCCTCGCGCACGACCGTGGCGCCGTGCTCGCGAGCGACCTCGGCGGTGCGGTCGGTTGAGCCGTTGTCCACCACGATCACGTCACAGACCGGCGGGCGGGGTATCTCGTCGATGACCGAGCCGATGGCCCCCTCCTCATCCAGCGCAGGGATGATCACCGATACCCGCCCCGTGCTGCTGGGGC
>CAZAHB010000048.1:0-26856 GCA_964484945.1 uncultured Armatimonadia bacterium
CCCTCTCCATGCGCTTCGATGACGCCGCGACGCGGACGCTGCGGAACAGCAGAAGCCGCGATCCGCTGATGTACGGAGCGCATTTCGAGGACGTGCCGCTCACCGAGAACCGCGAGATCCCGGGAGCCGCGCCCCTGGACTACTCCCTGTGCGGGCAGAAGGACATTCCGATCGCGGAGTACTTCCTGGAGGCGAACCGTTTCGCGGCGTGGGACCTGATGCGCGCGATCGAGGAGGGCCGGCAGCCTGTCTCGAACGTCTACACCGCGCGCATGACGCAGGAGATGATCCAGGGGATCTACGCCGCGCACCTGTCCGGGGCCCTGGTCCACTTCCCGCTCGAAGACAGAGAGCACCCCCTCGATCGTTCGGCGGTTTGTGATCGGGTTTCAGGTTCAGATCACGCCGGCGTCGCCGATGCGCCTGTCCTCGAAGAAGCTGTCGCCGGTAGTCGAGGGCATCGAGACCTCCAGCACCAGCGCGGGGCCGATGCCCGTGAACGCGTGCCCGGTCCCCGGCGGCATCACCAGTGTGTCGCCCTGATCCAGCCTCGACTCCCCCTCCTCGGTCCGCATGCTGATGGAGCCCTTCACCACGAAGAACGTCTCGTGCTTCACCCGGTGCTCGTGATACGGGCAGGTCTGTCCGTCGAACAGAAACAGAAGCTTGCCGCAGTAGCCGAACTGTGTCTCGTTCGCGATCCAGAACTCCGTCTCACCGATCTCGCGGAAGCGCCCGAGGCCGAAGTCCAGCGGCAGCGGCTCCACGTCCGGCAGCGCCAGCCCCCACTCGTCGATCTGTCGATGGATCTGACGCAAAGCGCGCTCGCGCTCGGCCCCGTCGATTGACACCGCATCGTGCTTGCCCACAGCAGTCACTCCTCGCGGATCGCGTAATCCCATCGCCTCAACGTCGGCGTATCGCGTCGGCCCGCCTGTCGCGCACAAAGGCCTCCGCCCGCCGGTGGAAGAATATCATCTCGTCGAGCGAGGTCAAGCGCAGCGAGCAACAGCTGCCGCGAGGAGGAGTACACAGTGTCACTGCCTGCAAACTACTGGACATCCATCGAGCCTGACAGCGTTCCCGAGATCGTCACCAGCATCCCCGGCCCGAAATCTGAAGAGTTGAACCAGCGCGGGACCGAGCACATGATCGGATACTCCAGCCAGGTGCGGCTGTTTCCGGTCGCATTCGAGAGCGGAGATGGGGTCACTCTCACCGATGTCGATGGCAACCGCTACATCGACTTCTCCAGCGGCATATACGTCACCACGCTGGGCCACTGCCACCCGAAGATCTCCGAGGCCGTGGCCGAAGCCGCGCACACGCTGATGAACTGCCACGATTTCAACACTCCGGTGAAGGTGGAACTGCTCGAGAAGCTCGCCGAGATCCAGCCCTGGGACCTGACCGGCATCCAGCTTTACGACAGCGGCACCACCGCCGTGGAGGCTGGGCTGCGCGTCTGCCGCGCCGCCACCGGCAATGACGAGTTCATCTCGTGCTTCATGGACTTCCACGGCAAGACCGGTCACGCGGTGAGCCTCGGGCGCATGAAGCCCGTCAACGGCCCCGGCCGCACGCAGGGCTTCTATCTCGTGCCGCGCCCGGAGCCCTACCGCCCGATGTCCACGACCGCCGACGGCGAGATCGACACCGACGCGTATCTCGACTTCTACGCGGAGTTCATCGAGAAAGCCACCACCGGCCAGGTCGCCGCCTTCGTCCTTGAGCCGGTGCAGGGCTGGGCAGGCTCGGTCCTGCCGCCCGATGATTTCTTCCCGAAGCTCCGCGCGTTCTGCGACGAGCGGGACATCCTGCTGATGGCCGACGAGGTCCTTACCAGCATGGGCCGCACGGGCAAGTTCTTCTGCATGGAGCACTGGGATACCGCGCCCGACGTGGTCACGATCGGCAAGGGCTTCGGCAACGGCTTCCCGGTCACCGCGATGATGGTCTCTGACCGCCACAAGGAATCCATCGCGGACATCTCGGCCTCCACCAGCTACGGCGGCAATCCGATGGCCTGCGCCGCCGCGCTGGCGAGCATCGAGGCGATGGAGGACGAGGGCCTGCTCGACCACGCGCTGGAACTGGGCGAGTTCATGCTGCAGGAGATGCGCTCGATCCGCGATCGGCACTCGATCGTCGGCGACGTCCGCGGGATCGGCTGCCTGCTGGGCATCGAACTGGTGAAGGATCGCGAGACGAAGGAGCCGTTCGAGGAGGCGGGACGCCTCGTCTACCAGCGCGCCTTCGAGAAGGGCCTCGCGTGGGTGCCCGCCTGGCACATCCTGCGCATGTCGCCGCCGATCGTGATGGAAAAGCAGGTCGCAGCGAAGGGCCTCGCCATCATCGAGGAGGCGATCGATGAGGTGGAGCGGGAGCTGGGGTACGGCGGTCATTAGTCGCCAGTCGCAAGTCGCACGTAACGGCGGACGGCAGCGACGGGCGACGAGCTGCGAGCGATGAGCTGACGACGAACGGCGCGGAACGACGGCGCACCACAGCGAAACACTGCTGTGATGGAGGGGCCGCTCGCTCCCACCCGTCAGGGAGCGAGCGCGTGACGCCCGAGCGCCCTTTGCGAGGGCGGCGGGTTCCACCCCGGCCCATCAAAACGTCGCAAGTCGCACGTAACGGCGGACGGCAGCGATGAGCAACGAGCTGCGGGCGACGAGGCGAACAACGAACGGCTACAGGCATGGTGATGCCACATGGCCTACTTGACCTTCGACATCGGGACCACGGCTTTGAAGACCGCGCTCATCGGCGATGATGGGGGCCTGCTGGCACTGGCGGAGGTCGAGTACTCCCCGCGAACACCGCGGCCCGGCTGGATGGAGGAAGACCCCGAGACGTACTGGCGAGCAGCGGTCTCGGGCACGCACACCGTGCTCGCCGAGTCGGACGCGCCGCCCGGAAGTGTCGCGGCCATCGGCCTCAGCTCTCAGGGCGAGAGCTTCGTGGCGATCGACGAGGCCGGGCACCCCCTCACACCGGTCATCGTCTGGCTGGACGGCCGAGCGCGGGAGGTCGCCGAGCGGTGGCAGCGCGGCTGGCTGACCCCCGACCGATTTCGCGAGATCACCGGCTATCCATGGATAGCGCATGAGCTGACCGCGTTCAAGATCGGCTGGCTGGCGGAGCACCAGCCGGACGCTCACCGCGCAGCGAAGTTCCTCTGCCTTCCCGACTACCTCATCTACCGCCTGACCGGCGAGTTCGCCACCGACTTCAACATCGCGCAGATGGGCGGACTGCTCGATGTTGGCAGCGGCCGGTGGTCAGAGGAAATGCTCGACGCGGCTGGAATCAGCGAGACACAGCTTCCATCAATACATGCCCCGGGCACACCAGTAGGCACAGTGACAGATGAGGCGGCGGATGCACTCTGGATCAAAGCCGGCGCGCCGGTCTGCACCGGCTGCAACGACCAGCTTGCAGGCGCGATCGGGGCCGGGAACGTCCGCCCGGGCGTTGTCAGCGAGACGACCGGCACCGCGCTTGCGGTCGTCGCCACCACGGCGGAGCGCTTCACCGAGGCCCGCTGCTTCGTGGGGCGCCACGCTACCGATGGCGCCTGGTACGCGATGCCCTACGCCTCGGTCTCGGCCATCGTTCTCACGTGGTTCAGAGATTTGTGCGGCGGGTCCGAGTGGGACGAGTTCCTCGACGGTGTGGAGGACGTCGATCCCGGCTGTGACGGCCTGACGGTGGTCCCGCACTTCTCGGGAACCCCCGGCAATCCGGACGCGCGAGGAGCCATCCTCGGACTGAGCCTCGGCCATGATCGCCCGCACATCGCGCGGGCCATCATGGAGTCGTGCGCCTGCCTGCTGCGCGAGTTGCTCGAGCCGTTGACCGACCAGCAGTTGAAAATCGAGAGCGTGCGCTCGCTGGGCGGCGCGGCCCGGTCGGACCTGTGGCTGCAGATGAAGGCGGACCTGCTCCAGACGCCCGTGGAGCGCCCTGCCTGCCCGGAAGCGGCGTCACTGGGAGCGGCGATGCTGGCCGCAACTGGCATCAGGCACTTCCAATCGCTGCAGGATGCGGCGGATGAGTGGTACCGCCCATCGCAGCGCTTTGAGCCGGATCCCGCTCGCGCAAACGTCTACCAGGCTGTATTCGATCGCTACCGCGAGAGGTGCGCTCTGCTGGATGCGCGCATGGAAGGAGCATGACCCCGATGTCCCCGCTTTTCCGCGACCAGACCTCCCCTGTGCTGCAGGAGATGATCGAGCAGCAGGCTGTCCTCATCCTCCCGGTGGGCACGACCGAGGAGCACGGGCCGCATCTGCCGGTGGACACCGACGCGCGCATCGCCGAGGCCTGTGCGTTGCGTCTGGGGGAGGCAGCGGACGATCCGGTGCTTGTGATGGACGCGATTCGTTACGGCTACTCCATGCGGATCATGCGGCGGTGGCCGGGAACGATCGTGGTGCGCACGCGCAACTTCATGAACTACGTCTTCGACATCTGCGGCTCCGTGCTGGAGATGGGCTTCCGCAGGCTGGTGCTGCTGGACTGTCACGGCCATCACAGCGGTGCGTTGCGCGTGGTCAACCGCGAGCTTTGTGATGCATTCGACACGGCAATCGCGATTCTCAGCCCGGCGCGGTTGTCGGCGGAGGCTTTCAACGAGGTGCGCCGCTCCGGGCAGGGCGGGGCGATCCATGGTGGCGAGTGGGAGACCTCGCTGGTGCTGCACATCAGCCCGGAGGTAGTTGACATGGACGCGGCCGCCGCGGAGCCGATGGATTACAACTCAGATTTCGTGGCCGGGGATAACTTCCTTGGCAGCAGCCGGGTGACGTGGTCCACGTGGTACCTGCAGCAGTCGGAGAGCGGCATCTACGGTGACCCGACGGTGGCATCGGCGGAGACCGGAGAGGTCATCATGCAGGCGGTCATCGACGAGGGCGCGCGTTTTCTGAGCGAATTCCGCGAAGCGACCTCGCCAGTGTAGCTCCCGGGACAGTTTAAGTTCTTTGCGGGAGGGGGAGCTTGCGAAGCAAGCGGGGGAGGGCGGTTTCTTTTCGAAGAAAAGAGCCCTCCCCCGCCCTGGCTGTTTGCCGTTGCCGTTGACGTTGACGTTGACGTTTCCGTTGCCGTTTCCGTCCCTCGACGTTCACCGCGCGGGCGGCAGGTCGGTTGTTACCTCCCACTGCTGGTGCAGCGTGATCGAATCGCCGGGGTCGAGAGAGTGCTGCTTCGAGTAGAGTTCGAGGTTGACGCGATTGTCCTCCCCGTTCCAGTTCAGAAGCATCTGGCCGATCTCGCCGGGCTGGAAGCGGGAGATCACTGCCACATCGGCCGCGCGGTCAATCACCCACCATTCGCCCTCGGGCATCTCGTCCCCGCGGAGCCACTCATTGAACTCTCCGGTGGGGTCATCGGGGCGCGCCAGCTTCATTGTGTCCCATCCACCCGCCTCGCGGACGCGAACTTCCGTTGAAGCTGTGTCCTCCACGCGGAACTGCGGGTGTGCCCGGAGGCAGCCATCGCGCGGCGGGGCGGTCGGGTTCGTCAGCGTTGAGGTGATATCGACGATCGGTTCATCCGCCTGCAATTCCACACGACGCGTGAGCCGCAGGCCGTTCTTGAGATCAGCGGTCATCTCGATGAAGCGATCACCCTGGTCCGTGACGGTGTATTGCTCGCTCCAGCCCGGTGAGCGGTAGCCTGACCCGGCGTACTCCTCGTAGCCGCTGCTGAGCGGATGCCATGCGCCGTCCTCGCCGGCCAGCCAGAGCAGATCATCGCCCTCAGGGAGTGCGCGCATCCGCCAGATCCTCCCGCCCATTGTGGGGAGCACGTCCACCTGCAACTGGCGATTGCTCAGCGTGTGAAGACGCACCTCGCGGTCGCTTCGAGGCAGGGAGTTGAGCCACTCGTCCAGCGACGGATTCGGCCCGCCCTCGGCGACGCGCGTGATGCCTTCCTTGCGCGCGACGCGCTCGAAGAAGTCGGCCATCTGTGCGATCGACAGGTCGCTGTCCTGCACCAGCTTCCCGTCCCGCTCCGCGAAGGCGTCGCCGGTGGCCAGTTCGATCCGCGCGTAGGTGACCGGCAGCCGCGCCACCTGCACCCGGTGCAACAGTTCGTCGTCGTCCGCGACGGCTGCCTCGGCCCGGTCGAACAGCTCCGCGGCCTCCTCCATCAGCTCCTGCGTGAGGTAGCTGCGCGGCGACGAGTAGATGCGCATGTGCGTGTCCTCAAGGCTCAGCGCGTACTCGTGCACCATCTCGATGTACTGCTGGATCCAGGGACTCGCCTCAGCGTAGTAGGCGTCGCAGAACTCCCGTATGGCCTGGTCGGTATCGTAATCGGGGTCCCAGAGCGTCTTGGCCATAATGTACCCGCGCAGTTCCTGCAACTCGGAGCCGCGGGTGAAGTAGCAGGCCTCCTCGTAGATGCCGGCGACGCCGTTGTCGATGAAGAAGTTAATGTTCGGCTTCAGCACCCGCACATTCGGGAAAGGGCAGACGCTGTGGCGGTAGTTGATCACATAGTCCCAGATGTAGAGGCGGTCGCAGATCTCGTTCCAGCCCCGGATATCCTCGACGAACTCTTCGTTGTACGGGTCTGTCGCGAGCGGGTGCAAGAAGCAGCACTCGATGGAGCACAGTCGCACGATCACGTTGTCGCGTGGCACGACCTGTTTGGGCGGTTTGCGCGTGTACTGGTAGGCGAGTGTGTCGATCGCCACATCCGGGTAATCGTCCTCGATGCGCTCCGCGATGGCGTTCACGAAGTGCAGCAGCGGGCCGGCCTGGCTGCCCTCGCGCTCGGCCAGCGCCGAGCAATTCTCGCACTCGCAGTAGTTGTGCCAGTCATTCTGCGACACCGAGATAATCTCGGCGTCCGGCGATTGCTCTATCCACCTCCGCACCGTCTCGGTGGCGATGTCCAGCACCTCGGGGTTCGTCAGACACAACTGCGTGCGCTCGGGCCCGATCCGCTTCCCGTCAATCTCCGAGTAGTACTCGGGGTGGGCCTCGAAATACTTCTCGGGTGGCACGAGTTCCTCGAAGGTATGCACGAACCCGCGGTAGTTGATCTTCCCGCCCATCTCGTCGGTGAGACGGTGGTGCTGCCCGTTCATGCGGTTGCGCAGCGCCATCTTCCACGGTCGCGTTCGCGGGTAGTCCGTTGCACGGTACTCCAGCGGCGGAATGTAGCGATGATCGATCTGCTCGAGATCAATCGTCCCCTCAGTCGGCCAGGTGGAGCACTCGGGGGTGAACCAGCGGCAGCCCAGGTACTCCTCCAGGAAGACATATGTAGCGTAGAGCGCACCGCGTTCGTTCCCGGCGAGGTGAGTCTCCGGCCCGTCGGTGACGATGTGGATGCCCTCGACGCCGAGGCCCTCGAAGTCGATCCCCGCATCCTGTGTCGCCTCGCAGCGCCCGATGAATATCGGGATGCGGCCGGCTGAATACCGCTCGTAGCGAACGGGCAGTTCGTCGCCGGTGATCAGTTCCAGGTGGTAGCGCAGATCCCGCGCGGCGAATCGCTCCTCATCAGTCGGGCTGTCGGGGATAACGATCACGTGGCTGTCGCCGGTGATCGCCTCGCCGCCGACCTTCACGGTGCAGGTTCCCAGCGATTCGCGTCGCTGCTGAATCTCCGCGCGCATCGCGTCGAGTTGGTCCATCAGGGCATCCACCTCCTGCCGCGCCGCACTGCCTTCGGGTAGCGTCTGCTGTATATCGCCGACGGCCTCCGCGCGATCCTCCAGCGTCTCTTCCGCACCGGCTACGGTCCTGAGCGCGTCCTCGCGATCGGTCTCCTCGTCTACGTCGCCGGTGATTATGAGCGAAAACGCTTCCGCGGCCTTCTCCGAATCCGGGTTCATGCGAAGCCCCTCGCCCGCCACCGCCATCATCTGCCGCTCGCTGAGGCCCCCGGAAAGGTCCCGGAAGGTCTGGACGCCGTGGTAGTAGGTGGGCCCGCCGGCGGCGATCATCTCCGCGAGGTACGGGATCCGCCGCTGGGGCGTGGCGACAGCCCTCGCAAGCACAGTTGCGATGTCGGCACGAGTCAGGCCCGAAGCGGTCTCGAGGAGCCTTTCCGCGTCCTCCGGCCGGTCGTTCCGCACATACCACCGCGCGAGAATCTCCTTCTGATCCCCCGAAAGCCCGTCCGCGGCCTCGTACTCGGCGATCACCTCGCGCGGCTCGGCCACCTTCTCGATGACGATATCATCAGCCCACGCATCCACGTTGGCGGCATCAAGCACAGCGAGCGGATGTACATTCATCTCACTCGTCGGAGAAACGAATGTGAGTTCGGTCTGGACCCAGCCATCGGTGTCCGAGACCGTTCGGGCCGAGAGAAATGCCCACTCGTACGCATTCCACTGGTAGCAGTGCGGGGCGCGCACCGTCCCGGTGACTTTCACCCACTCGCTCACGCGATAGCGCGCAAAAGGCTCCACCTCGATCGCCCCGCCCACGGCCTTCCAGTGCTCCTGATCCTGCACGGTCAGGTGCAGCGCGCGCTCGCCCGTTCGCGCCTCGCCCACATCACCGGTGGCCTCGAAGCTCGGGTCTGGATGGATGTTCTGGGCCACGCAGGCCGTGGCCAGCGTAAGACAGGCGAGGATCGTCGTCACGGTACGCATCGTCATTCCCTCCGGGCTTTCATTGTAGTATGGCTCGATCCCGATTCGGCGCGTCGCGTATCACGGCCTGAGAACGTAGACATGCCGCTGCAGCGGAGCGAAGCTGTCCTCGAGCGTGGCCCCGGCTGCCTGCAGGCCGCGATCTTCGAACAGCACCTCCGCCTCCCGACCCGCGCAGTCCTCCGGCAGCGTGAACTGAGCATCCACCGCCGTCCGCCCGCGGTTGGCGGCCCTGATCCAGGTCTCATCCCCCACGCGATGCATCGCCGCGACCACCCGGTCCTGCGGGGACGTGACACCCGGAAGCGCTTCCCGTTCAGTCAGCAGCGCCGGCCGCAGCGTATTGACTTCGCGCGCGATCTGCCCCAGGCCTTCCCACGCGGCGTACGAGGTCGGGCGGAAGTTGTAGAAGAGCACGAATCGCGTGCCCTCCACCAGCGCCTGATAGGTCATGCAAAGCTCCTCGGCGGCGGTGGGCTCGCGCACGATGGCGAATGACTGGATCCACCAGCGGAGCGGGCGCCAGCCACCGGTCAGGCGCATGATCTTCGTATGCGGGGCGATCACGCCGATGTGCAGGCGCGGCACCGGGTAGATGTCGATAGACATGAAATCCGAACCGTCGAGGAAGGGCAGCATCCGCAGCCCCGTGACGTTCGCGTTGATCTCGGCGGGATGGTACGGATCCACGCGCTTGACCTCGCGGTAGATGCGCTCGATCCACTCCGGCGTGCACCAGGCCGGACTCGGCTCATCGATGAGATGCCAGCCAAGCAGCGCGGGATGATCCCGCGCGACGCGCACGGCCTCAAGCGCGCCCTCGATGATCTGCTCGTCGGAGACATCCGGGTTGTCGAAGCGCGTGCCGTGGAAGTGGTTGATCGAGAGCCAGTGACTGAGGTTAATCTGGACGGTCATCCCTGCCGCCTCGGCAGCGTCGAGGATCTCTGTGAGGACCTCGGCATCGACCCGCGGGAAGGTGCCGTTCTCCGTCTTCTCCCGATCGTAGAATCCGCTCCAGAGGTGCAGATGGTTGAAACCGTTGGCCGACTGCGCCTCGATGGACCGGAACGCCGCCTCCGCGGTACCTCCCGCATCACTTCCGACCGCCAGATACTCCTCCCCATTGCGGACGAGCACGCGCGTGCGGCGATTGATCTTCACCTCGGCGCCCTCGGCCAGCGGCTCCAGCCTGACCACATCATGCTCCACCTCGGCGACGGCCTCGCCGCCCGCGCTCAACTCCGCGCTCGCGCGGGATGTCCCCGGCGGCAGGTCGGCCACGTCGAAGTCGATGACCGCGCGCTCCGGCAGCGGCGGCTCGATCGATTCGCTGAAGATTTGTTCGCCGCCCGGACCGGTCAGCGAGACGATCAGCGAGGCGTTCTCCCGACGGGCGTCGGGGAGGTTCACGTCGTAGATCAGCCTGCCCTGATTCTCGGAAGTGTAGTATGACAACTCGGGGCCACAGCCGCCGAGCGCTGGCTCTTTGGAGTACTCGGCGATTTCCTCGGCCAGCAGGTCCTCGGGGAACGGCGCATCGCCGAAGATCGATTCGCGCGAGCGGGCAACCCACTCGGTCGGCTCCTCGCCCTTCTCAAGCTGCGCCGCGTCGATCCACAGTGTCCCGGGGGTGAGCTTCTCGACCGCTATTCGCGGAGACGAACGGCCCTCCTCGGGCGCGGTGACACTGTAGCGCCGCCACTGATCGTTCACGGTCACCCGGTTCTGCGCCGGGCCACAGCGGAGGACGACCTCGCCCTCCGCCTGGGATCGCATGAAGACCGAGAATACACACGGCGTCCGCAGGTCCGCGGGGGCGTGGTAACCGCGCCGGGCCGTCGCGTGGCTGACGGTGCCGGAATCGAGCGACCATCGCAGGCTCCGCGCGCCCTCGTGCACGACGTCGCTGTCGGGCGCGATCCCATCGGCGATTTCCGCGGTGGCAGGTGGCTCGCGCCGCCAGCCATCGGGCAGGTCGGGGTTGCTCCAGTCCTCGAAGCCGGCGTTGTAGAGGACATTGCGGCGCGGGGAGAGGTATCGCTCGCCCTCGGCGGGAGTGAACGCGACGGTGCAGACAGACGCGCGGGTGGCCGCATCGCCACCGGCCTCGACAGTGCCGAACAGCGGCAGCACGTCTACCCATTCGCCGGGCTTCTTCGTGGAGCGCGCGCCGTTGAGCAGCGACCCGGATCCCTGCAGGCCCTCGTCTGTGGCAAAACGCACCACGAGCGTCCCCCACCGACTCACGAACTCGATGCGCTGGAAGTTCACGCGGTAGTCGAGGCAGTCGTCGCCGGGGCCGAGGCTGGTCTCGATCGGCTCCGCATCTTCGGTTTCCCACATCGTCACAGTGGCATCGTAGGTCAGTTCCGGGTTCAGCGTGAAGCCGGTGTCGATGCTTCCGCCCACGTCGCCGGGCACGGTAATCTCGTGTGTGAGCCGAAGGCCGTCGCCGGTCAGCGCCGCCTCGCGCCGCATCGCAACACCACTGTCATCGGAGTTAGCGATGACCAGTCGCGGCGGCGCATCGTCCTCTCGCACTTCGACCTCAAGCTCGCGGGATGCGCTGATGCGGTAGATCGCGTTACCGTCCGGCAGGCGGCCGAACATACCGGCGTAACTGTGGGTGATGATGGGAGCGCGGTCTCTGTCAAGCGTAATGCTGCCTCGGTCATCGACCGCGACCGTGTAGTCATCTGCCCGCAGAACCTGGGCCTGTGCGGAATCGAAGCCACCCGCCAGAACCATGAGTGCTGTGAGAATTGCGACGTGGACCTGGATATGCACCTTCATTGCAACGCCCTCCCGCGTTGATACGACTGTCGGATGAATCTCATCAGTGGAAGCCGTGATCGTGTGCTTCCGTATCTATCCGCCAAACAACACGCGACCGGCGTTCCAGACCTGCCAGTTCGGCCCCTCGGTCCCGACCCACGCCGCCCATGCTCCGACCGACTGCCTCGACTGCGGCCAGGATTCGTCGATGGGCGTTCCCGGCTTTCCGGCGCCGATGTTGAAGCAGCAGTCCTCGGTCGTCTCCGGATCGAGGTGAAGGGCCGCGAACGGTATGCGCCACTCGCACGTCCACGTGCCCTCATCGATCACATGCGCGGCATAGCGGGCAGTTCGCCGCAGCTTCTCAGCGGGCCTTTTCGGCAGCCCCGCTATCTGCACGCTGTCATAGTTCCCGCGGCAGTCCCCCACGAGGTAGAACAGCGGCCCATGGCCCTGATCGTCGGCCCACCAGTCGGCGGTGGCCGCTCCCGCATTGCCCTCGATGATGACCTCCACCATATCGCGCTTCCAGAACGAATCTCCCTCATCTGTAAGCGGCTCATCCGGGTTGACCCTGTTGCGGATACTGATGAAAAGCGCCTCGTCATCACGGCGGATCCACGCGTAACTCGGCGGCGCATCGCTCGGGCCACCGGCGGGCGAGCGGTCGATTACCACCGCGTCCTCGCGATTCACCCCGCCCCACTCGGCCGGTTGTAGCTGCCCGTCGATGGTAATCGGCGAGGTCCGCTCCTGTGCGCGGCAGACGGGCATCTCCTCCGGAGGCGTGCGCTGCACACTCATATGCTCGTGTGTGTCTATTTCGTGCTCAACGGGCCAGGTGGCACGGAGTTCATCGTCATACAGCCCGATCCGCTCCTGTGGGATCGGCTCAAACCCGATCTCCCCGAAGACCGTCGAGTCCGAGCGGATCGTGAAATCCCCGCCATCGGGATCGGCAAAGCCCGGGTCCTGCCCTTCGAGGTTATGCTCGATGGTTGCGGTCTCGCGCGCGGCATCCCTCACGCGTATGAACTGCGAGACCTTCAGGCCGATATTCCGCGCGGCGAGGTTGTCCTCCGGAAGCGCCGGATTCTCGCGCTCCGCCAGCCCCACCAGATCCGGGTAGCGGACGCTCCAGGGCGGCTGATCGACGTTCATCTCGCGCAGATACTCCCGCCAGCGCTCGCGCCCGCGGTCGCTGACCTTGTCCCACACGTACGAGCGGTCGCTGAGGCTGATGCCGGTCTTGCAGCGGTAGAAGATGTTGTTCTCGACCATGTTGCAGCGCCCGCCGGAGAAGAACGATGCCGAGGGGCTCTCGTGCTCGTGGAATATGTTCCCGTAGATCGTCATGCCGCCGTTCATGTGGTCGATGTGGAAGATCGAGCGCCCGCCGCTGACAAAGCCCTTCGACAGCGCGGTGGTGTAGGGCACATGATGGAAGTAGTTGTAGCGCGCGATGTTCCCGCGTTCGCCGAAGACCCGGTTCTGGCCGTACATGTAGAACAGCCCCATCTCGCGGGCCTCATACGGCGTGTCGTGGACCTCGTTGTACTCGAAGATGTGGTCATTGCGGCGCACCAGGACGGCCTGGTGGCGCCCGTCGTGGATCAGGTTGTGCGAGGCGCGGCAGCCCACGCCGTCCAGTTCCAGCGCGGGCTGATAGCCGGCCCGGTTCCAGCGGTTGAAGTGGTGGATATGGCAGTTCTCGACCACGTGGCCCGAGGGGACCAGATTCGCAACATCCCCGCCCATCAGGTGGATCCCGCCATCGCCCATTCCGGAGATATCGCAGCCGATCACGACATGGTTGCGCCCGCCCGAGGACATATCATCGGCCCGCGGGGTCCGCGAGTCGGACTCCCCCACGATCACGGCCGAGTTGCCCATGTTCCGGATCACGCATCCGGCCACCAGCACGCCGTCGCCGCCGGTGATCTCAACCGCATTCGCCCGCCCGGCCTGCATTGTGATGTCGCGGAAGACCACGTGCGAGGCATTCGCGCATTTCACGAGCGGCTCCTCGAGGATCGAAACCTCGCAGGAGCCGTCCTCCACAGGTGAAGGCGGCCAGAAGTAGAGCATTCCACTGTCGCGGTCGAGATACCATTCCCCGGGCTCATCAAGCTCACACAGGAGATTGATTCCGAAGTAGGGAGCGCCCTTGAGCAGCCCACCGTGCTCATATTCAGACGATGGCCGGTGATAGGGGCCGGGCAGGCCGATCCGGAGGATCTTGCGCTCGGGCTCAATCGCCTCCACCGGCAGATAGCTTCCCGCGTACCAGCGGCTCCAGTAGCCGTAGATCCACGGATCGGGCTCCGCGGCCCAGCGGGCATGCCTGTCATCACCGTAGATCAGCGCCAGGCCCATTTCCATCGGCTTCCCGTGAAACTGTGCCATGTCCTCACCGGGCAGGTCCTGAACCGTCGCGAAGTCCTTCGCCACCTTCCCCACGGGGTTGGGCCAGCGCGCAAGCTGCATCGGCTCATCATTGAAGAAAAGCTCCAGGTGGGCCGGCACCACATCGTGCGAGAAACCGCGCGGCCGAATCTCGCCGAAGTCCTGCACCCCGACCTCGCGCATGTCCAGCGCCACCACATGCTCGCGCGCGGCCTCCGGAAGCCGGTCCGGGGTCGCCTCGGCGGCCAGGGGCCGGAAGCCCTCGACCTGTGCGCCACCGCTCAGCACCGCGGTCTCGCCCGGATACGATCGGTAGACCACGGGTGCCTCGAAGGTCCCCGAATCCGCGTCGTCGAGGGCGAATGCCTCCCGCCGCGGATAGACACCGCCGCGCAGGTAGACCGCCACGCCCCCGTTCGGCAGAGCGCCCTGCTGCTTGAGTTCGCGAACGGCCGCCCGGGCCTGCTCGAGCGTGGCGAAGGGCCGCTCGATCGTACCGGGATTGGCGTCATCCCCGTCGGGGGCGACGTAAAGCTCGATGGCCGAACGCGAGATACGCTCGATGCGCCGCCGGCGGGCATCGACGAATGGCTCGCCCTTCTCCAGACCCCTGATATCGGCCAGTCGGTGCAGCGCTTCGACGCGGAAGTTCTCATGGCGCCCCGTGAAGAAATCAAGCGCATGGCTGTAGGCGTCCGCGGCCAGCGCGTATTCGCGCTCATCGCGATGCAGGTCGCCGGTCAGCAGCATCGCATGGGCCCGGTAGTGCAGGAGCGTGTCATCGTCTTCGGCGAGCAACCGGCACTCCTCCCGCGCCTGCTCGAACCGTCCCTCGCGCCGCAGGCTCTCGACGATCCGCAGTCGCGCGATGGCGTGGTAGTTGCCGAGCACGAAGGGGTTCTCCGAGGTGTCCAGTTTCAGAATTCGCCGATATTGCTGACGCGCCAGAGACTCGCGCTCGGTGACCGATCCCGTATCCGAGGCGGCAATGCGGTCGCCCTCCATCAGGCAGGCGATGACCGCCCCCGTCTGCTCCCCCAGCGGATCGGCCAGCCGCGCGATCGTCTCGGCCGAAAGCGCGTCGCCGAAGATCGCCAGTTCGGATACATCCAGCTTCACGGTGCCCACGCCCGCGCCGACTTCCCCGATCCGCAACGGCCGCCTCGGATCCCCGTCGGTGTACTCGCCACTCCATGCCTGCTCGGCGCGCAGACTCCCATCCAGATAGACGTTGATGTAGCGGCCGTCCCACGTTGCCGCGAGGTGATGCCACTGGCCCTCGCGGACACCGCTGGGACACTTCGCGGAGATCGCGCCCTCCTCCGGGCGGCCGATCGAGAACGAGACGCTGCCGGACCTCGGAGTGACGATGATGCGCCAGCCGTCGCGCCAGCCGTGCCCGGAGGCCACAATGCCCCCGTTGTAGTAGGCCCTGCGGCCCTCGAAGTGCGTCAATCCACCCATGCCGCGATGGCGGAACCAGCAGGCGACGGTGAAACCGCTCTCGGGGATGTCCACCGCCTCGCCCTGCAGCCATCCCCGGTCAAGGCGTGCGGCGCTCTGTTCCGGCCACGGGCCCTCGGTGATCTCGAAGGTCCCCTCGGCCTCACCGGGTTCAAAGCTCAACCCATCCTCTTCGAGATCGGAGAAGGTGTAATAGCGCAGCAACGACGGCGTGGCCCGGATCTCATCGCGAAGGTGCGCGCGTACCTGGTCGGCGTCGGGCAAGGGGGTATCCGGGTTCGCAGCGGAGGGGAGAAGCATGCAGAGACATGCGCAGGTAATCGCTGTCGCCGACATCCTGATCCGCATCGTCAGGCCTCCTGAGGTCTCCGGCGTGGCTGTATCGGGTTTGCTTCCTATTGGATTGTGCATCGCCGAGGTCCCCCGCCCGCCGAAGCCGTTCACCGCCGCAGTTGCAGTTTCGCGCTGGGGACCTGGGTGCCGTCAGCCAGTTCGAATGACCGCTGCACCTCGACCCCTTCGGGCTGCCGTAGGATCATGGGGTTGCGGAACGAGACCGCCCCCGTCATGTTGTAGCAGCGCAGCAGCACTCGCGAGTTGGCGAACTGCTTCCTGTGGTCCGGCTGCGGGAAGGGCAGCAGCCCCGTCACCCAGCCATCGGTACTGCCCTCACCGTGGATCGCGAGCCACGTGTGCTTATTGTCCATGCCGTAGACGTACATGCGCACTCCGGCCGGGCGCCGGTACCAGTCCCCGGTGTAATGCATATCCTCGACTTTCACCTCAACCGCCAGCATGTAGTCCTCCGCGGGATCGAGCGTGAAGCGTCGCTGAGTGTCCAGGTGGACGCTCGCTTCGCGCGGGATTGCCACTGTGACGGCCGTGTCCCCGCTGTCATCGGGCGTCGTAGTCACGTCCACCGCCTCCGCGTTGTCGCCACGCGCCTCAATGCTCCAGCCCTCAGGCAGGCCCTCCTCATCGAGGTTCGCGAAGCCCCAGGGAAGCGGATTGCCATCAGCGCCGGTCTGGGACGCGCGTTCGCGGACGGCTGCCTGCAGCGCGTCCGGCGTCGCTTCGGGCACGGCGGTGATCGAGAAGCTCAGACTCTCGCTGTTGCCCGCCGGGATCGAAAGCGGCTGTGACATCCACTCGGTCCCGCACATGGCCTTCTCGTAGTGGCTCCAGCGGTAGACATTCATGAAATTGCTCGGCAGGCGCAGGACAAGCCCGGACCCTCTCCGGGGGAAATACTCCGCATAGACGGGCCCGGTGCTGCCTGCGATCCTGTCCTGCATGAGCACATCCGGCTGAAGCTTTTCGGGCAGGCCCTCCGCGGGCAGGACGGTCGTGACACCGCGCTCTGTCTCGTGCGTCATCTCTTCGCCGATGAAGTGCGCGCGCTCGACATTGAGCACGTTATGCGACCAGTAGGCCAGGCGCGCCGGCTCCTGATCGACGCGTCCGTTACGGAGCGTCACCTCTACACCCAGGTCGCTGCCTGAGGCTTCTACCGTGTACGTCTTACGCAGCCGAATGCCCGGCGCGCCCTTATCCAGTGCGCCCTCGTAGACGACCTGCGCGCGGTCTCCGTCATTGCTGCACTCGAGAAGGGTGAGTTCGTCCACCTCATCCCCGCTCCAGCGCGCGCTCGCAGGCAGCCACAGCATATCCATCACGAAGCCGTCGGTACCGAAGTCCTCGCCGGCCACGAACGGTTCCATCCCCTCGACATCCCACGCATAGACGCGCCCACCACCCGCGCCGAAGGCCAGCGTCTGATCCGGTGTCCGCACCTGCAGCGTGACGCGCTCCTCGCCACCGAACTGAGTCACGCCGTACCCGGTGGTGATCTCCCCCACCGTGCCGAGGTTGACTTTGCCTGTATCATCGCTCTCGAGGAATGCATCGCGCGTCGCGGCAAAGCGCTCCGTCACTGCTTCGGCCTCTACCTCATCGCGCCCCTCAATGCGCCCGGCATCGGAAGTCGCGATCCACAATCCGCACGATTCGGCGGGGACCTCCACCATCGCGCGGCCGGCGTCGCTAACCGTCTGATACACGTCCTCGACGGGATTGACCAGATACAGGCCGGCCAGGTCGCTGCCTGTCACGCGGACGAAGCATGCCTGGGACTGGTGGTAGTTCAGCAGCGTGAGCAACCGTTCGCCATCGTACTTGTGCTGGAAGGAGATCAGCGATGCGCGCCAGTCGGGGGCCGACTGGTCGATGGTCCGGTTGCCCAGTGCGATCGTCTCCTCCCGGTAGGGCACGCCCTCGACTGCAAGACCCTCGGCCTGCGCCCCATCGAGGTAGAAATCTTCCACCATCGCGATCCGGGTCAGGGCCTCGTGGATGCCGAACCATGCCGCATCGCAGTAGGGCATGTTCGGCCAGTGTGAGACACCCCCACACCCCGCCGCGGCGGTCACCATCGTGTCCATGATGTATTCCTGTGGCGAGTTGCGGTGAACGCCCGACCGGCTCCATCCGATGGTCATGTCCGGCCAGAATTTGTGCGGCGGCACGTCTGTGTTCGCCAGCGTCTCGAGCAGATCCCGCGCGTATCCAATCGGTCTGGGTTCGTAGATCATAGGCGTGAGCGCCGGGAAGTCGTGCCCGTAGACATCGTAGTCGATGTGGCTGCTGGCACCGGAGCCCTGCTCGATCCGCAGCGGGATTGGCTCGACCGCGTTGATGGTTCGCTGCATCGCGTACAGCGGCCGCGCAATCTGCTCCATTCGGAACCGCGCGTAGGCCTCGCGGTGATTCTCCCGAATGTCCTCGGCGCTGAGTTCCTCGGGCAGGCCCCGGCTTTCCGCGAAGGCCTCGATGGTCGCTGGGTCATCGTACCCCGCCCACATGTGCGGGCCGGTCGGCTCCCAGTCCCAGTGGCCCATGTCGAAATACTCGTGCGCCGCCTCCCAGTCCGCGAACGCCTCGTCGCTTTCCAGCCCCGCGACGCATTTGTCCATGGCTGCCACAAGCCCGCCCATCTCCATCACCGTGTCCCGGCGCCCGGCGTATCCCTCCGCATACTCGCGCCCGAATAGCGTCATGTTCGCGATATTGTTGATCCCGTGGCGCCGGTTCGCCTCGAAGGTCCTGTGAGAACGCGTGGGGGCACCATCCTCCGCCGGAAGACCGTACGTCCAGTGGGCCGACATACCACCTATGCCAAACCGGCGCCAGAAGTCCGCCATGTGATCATGGTCTCCCCCCGGCACGCGGGTGTGGATGCCGTAGGGATAGAAGCTGAAACGCTCGGGGAGTTCGGGATCGTCCTCGATGACGCCGGCGGTGCGCAGGCGGCTTGAGCCCGCGGCCAGTTCGCTGTCGCCGTAGCGGAGACGATAGGAGACGGAGTCGTCGAGCGTTTCCGGGGCCTGAAACCACAGGAGAACGTGGAAATAGTAGGGGCCGTCGAGCAGGCGCTCGTTCAGGCGCTCATTGGGCAGCGGAATACGGATCTGCCGGTAAGCTCTCCCCTCCTTCATGACTCGCTCGGCCTCGAAGTCGGCGACCACCTCGCCGCCGCGCATGATGTCCGCGCCGAGAAACTCCACCGCCTCGGGCAGCGTGACCGTCAGCACCGTGGGCTCCGTGAACCGCTCGGGAAGCTCGATCCGATGTGCCCCGAAGTCCTCGGGGTAGATCGTGAGGAGCATCCAACTCCAGTCATTGCCGTAGCAGAAGAAGGTATTGCTGGGCCGCCGCTCGGACGGCCAGATTTCCATCGAGGCGGCCTGCACGGGTATCGGCGCGAGGGCCAGCACGAGGATAATCGTGATGATTATTGCTGCCGCGCGTCGCGCTATCTTCAGGTGTGTCATATCAGGTCTCCCGTGTGCTCCCGATAACTCCGGAACGTACTCGTTTCCCGTTTCATCGATTCTGCTCGATCGTCTCCAGCATCGCCTCCACGTTCTCGATGGGCGTGCCGGGCACGAAGTAGTTCGAGATGCCGACGATGATGCGGCCGCTGCGCTTCGCCTCCTGCAGGCACGAGAGCGTCTCATCCACTACATCCTCGCGCGAGCCCAGGTGCATGGTGTGGGAGTTGATATTGCCCACGAGCGTCAGGCCCGGGAACTGGCGCCGCAATTCGCCCAGGTCCATTCCCGCGCGCCGGTCGATCTCGTAGAAGCCGTGCACGCCGGAGGCGCCAAAGAGGCTGTCGGCCACCGGCCAGAGGTTTCCGTCACTGGCGAAGAGGTAATACCCGCCGCAGGCCTCGGCATGCTCGGCGATTCTCCTCACCCGCGGGAGCATCAGTTCGTCAAAGACGCGCGGCGAGTACATGGGCCCCTCGTAGGACGCGAAGTCGCCGCCCCCCCAGAACAGCGTAAAGCCCTGCTCGCTGAGGAACTGCATCTCGCGCCGGGCGCGCTCGACCCGGACATCGAGGTGGCGACCGATCAGGTCAGGCCGCTGCAGCATGGCCTCAAACCAGATGTCGGTGTTCCGCGTGGGGATACCACATCCGCCTGCGCCGGCCCGGATTATGTACTCGTCACCCAGCATCTCCATCGCCCGAAGCTCAAAGTCATAGCGGTCCGGACCCGGCTGATAGCCCTCCACCGCCGCCTCCGAGGCACGCACCTGCTCCTCGAGGTCCTCGAAAGTCCGCCGCGCCTCCGGGTGATACGGGGCGATGTGGCACTGCTCGCTGGGGGGATCGAACCGGAGGATCATCCAGTCTTCTTCAGGCCCGTCCGCGAACAGGAACGTGTTCTCGTCGATCTTCTCGGTGGGCTTGCGATTGTAGCGCCAGTAGCTGGGCCGGATGACATCATTCCCGAGGACCTTTGCGATCTCGACGGCATCGCGGAATGAGCGCTCGACGAACTCTTCGTGAGCGTCCTCACCCTCCCACAGCGCGCTGACCTCCCGCCACTGCTGGATGCCCCCGCCCACGTACGCCTCCCGCCCCAGCAGCGCCGAGGCCACCTCCGAGCAGGTCCCGATATGATGCACGGGGACGGTTTCCGTATGCTCTCCGCGAAATGTCGCCAGCACTCTTTCTCTCGGCGTCATGATCGACTGCTCCTGTCACTCCGGGGCCGACCGGCATAAGTGCGACCATGCCGATCGCCCGGCGCTGTCTCTTGCTCAGACACCCGCGCGACACAGGCGCCGACTGTCTCTCAGTAGGGCCAGGCCATGATCCCGCCGTCGAGTATCTGAAGGTTGTCATGGCCACGCTCGGAAAGGACTGTACACGCCTCCCACGCGCGCAGGCTCGTCTTGCAGTAAAGCACAACATTGCCCTCGCGCGGCACCTCGTCGGCCCGGTCACGCAACTGCCCCAGGGGTATCAGCGTGCTGTCGGGGATCGCCGCTTCCTCATGCTCCTGGGGGCTGCGCACATCGATGAGCGTGATGTCCTCGCCCCGGTCCCTCCGCTCGCGCAACTCCAGCGCGGTCATGCCGCGCAGCAGCCCGTCGAGCTTATTGCGCAGTGTGTTCGCGGCATGGATGATCACATCCAGCGCCTCCGAGTACGGGGGAGCATATGCCAGATCGAGGTTGGCAACCTGGTCGAGCGTCAGGCCCGCGGTCATGGCCGTGACGGCCACGTCCACGCGCTTGATCACGTCCCCTTCGCCCACGCCCTGAATCCCGACAAGCCGCCGAGTGGCCTTCTCGGCCACGAGTTTGAGGACGATGGGTTTCGCGCCCGGGTAGTAGTGGGGCTTGTCCGGTGCGGCGACGGTGGCAGAGACAACCGGGATGCCCAGTTCATCGGCCTGTGAGACCGACAGCCCCGCGCGCCCGACGTTCCAGTCGAAGATCTTCAACGCGGTGGTTCCTGCAACGCCCGGGAATCGCGTCACGTGGCCGACCGCGTTGGAGCCGGCGACTCGGCCCTCCTTGTTCGCGACCGACCCGAGCGGGAGAAAACAGTCCGTGCCCCGGACGAAACATGTCTTTTCGGCGCAATCGCCGGCGGCATAGATGTCTGGATCGGAGGTCTGCATGTACTCGTTCACGTGGATGCCGCCGGAGGTGCCGATGAGCAACCCCGCATCCTTCGCCAACTCCACGTTCGGCCGGATGCCGACGCTCTCGAGCACCAGTTGCGTGGGGAACTCTCCTGAGGTCGTTACGACGCGGGTTACGTGATTGTTCTCGTCACCCTCGAGGCGCTCGACGCGGGTGGAGGTGAGCACCTTCACGCCGACCTCGCGCATGTGTTTTTCGACCAGCATCGCCATGTCCGCGTCAAGCATCGGCAGCACGTGGGGCAGCATCTCGACGATACGCACGGCGCTGCCGCACTCGGTGAAGGCCTCCGTCATCTCCATCCCGATCAATCCGCCGCCGATGATGGTCACCAGCGGACAGGACTCGTCCCGCATCTGCCTGCGGAGGCGATCGGCATCCTCCACGCGCTTGAGCTGCAGCACGTTGTCGAGATCGCTGCCGGCAATCGGGGGTTGGAACGGTTCGGCGCCTGTGGCGATGATAAGTTTGTCGTAGGGCAGACGCCGCACCTCGGAGGTGGCGAGGTCACGCACCTCAAGCTCGTTCGCCTCGCGATCGATGGCCACCGCCTTCGTGCGGTTCAGCACATCAATGTCCTTGACCCGCGCGAAGAATTCGGGATCGCGCAGAACGCCGATGGGTGTGGCCATCAAGTCTCTGCGATCCTCCACCATCCCTGAGATGTAGTACGGAAGACCGCATCCCGCGTATGAGAGGATCTCGTCCTTCTCAACAATGGTGATGTGCGCATCTGGTGCCAGCCTGCGCGCTCGTGCGGCTGCCTTCGGACCCGCTGCGACACCGCCCACGACCACGACACGGAGTGGTTCTGACATCGTCGCACCCTCCTGACGATAGTGTCATGCTCTCACCAACGTGCCTCGGGTCAGCCCGGATATCTGCCCGACCGATTGTCATGATACAACCGCGACACGATTTCGCTCCCGCACTGCCCGCGGCCTCCCCTGTCAGGCAAAGCGAATACCCCATCTGAAAGCTGACTGATTGCGGACAAAGGACTGGATACGAACCCGCCGGAAGAAAGCTGACGAAGCAACAGTGGCCCGGGGGGACGGACGGTGGAGATGCCGCGCTGAAGGCCCGCATGGCGCTGAGGTGAAATCTGCGCCTGCGCCTGTCCTCAACGCTGCCGCATGGAGCGCCTGATCCGCTCCAGATGCTTCTGCACCGCGGGGCGATGCCTGTCATCGACGTGGCGCAGCGCGCGCTCAAGCAACTCGCGGGCGCCGAGAAGATCTCCGTCTTCCTCCGCGACGCGCAGACCTTCCCCGCAGCAGGCCTGCCACAGCACCTGCTTCACCTCCGGCTTCGCGCGGAGTTCGGCCGGGGCCTGGTCGAGCACCTCAAGGGCTCTTCCGGCTTCGCCTCCCTGGAGATACTCGACGGCCTCGTCCAGCGCCGCCGAGCCTCCTTCGACGCCAGCCTCGAGCCCGGCGTCGCCTGCCGGCTCATCGCATCTCTGCCCCATCTTCGTGGCTTCCGAACCGATCAGCTCCAGCGCGGCGGACGCGTCACCGCTCATCGCGCGGGCCAAAACGTCGCTTCGAGCCAGTTCCTCCAGCGACTCCCGCTCTTCGCGCAGCAGCACGCTGTCGGGGTCAAGCTCCACGGCTGCATCCATCAGGGCCCGAGCGGCCCTGAACTCCTCGTGGTCATCAAACAGGCGGAGCGCCTCGGCGTGGCAGATACGCGCGCGCAGCCGCCGTACGGCCGCATACTCCGAGAAGTCCGGCCCGATCGTCTCGGTCAGCTGCATCGCGGCGAGGGTGTTGCCTTCTGAAAGCTCATCGGACGCGGTGTAGTAGGCCCGGTACTGTTCCGCCTCAAGCGCCATCCTGTCGAAGACTGCGGACATGCGCACAACCGTGTCCTCAGCCGGGACCAGTTCGGCGGCCTCGCGCATCAATTCCGCCGCGCGCTCGAATCGCCGCGCCGCGGCCGCCGCATTCGCCTGGCGATATCGGCTGAACCCGCGGACCTGCCTGATCGGCTCGATTACTTCGCCGAGGCTCTCCGCGAGGTCATCGAGGATCTTTTCCGCCTGCTCGTAATCGCCCGCTTCGATCCGCTCCCGCGCCGTGCTCAGTTCCTCCTGAATGGGAAGGTCGCGCGCTTCCTCGAGAAGACGAAGGGCATTGCTGTCACCGGGGTTCCAGGCGAGGGCCTCAATGAGATAACCGACAACCCCTTCCGCGTCACAATCGGTCAGCGCGCAGAGCGTCAGGCGCCTGCATAATGCGACGTTGCCCGGCTGCCCGCCCCTACCGCGCACAGCGACGGGCTCGAGATACCGCGCCGCCCGCCGGGACTGCGCCATGACCCTCTCGAATAGGCCTTCACGGTCAACAGTGAGGGCATCCTTCGCATACGCATTGTACTGCTGCACAGTGTAGCGCGCCGCTCGCTCATTGTGCGGCAAGATGTCCAGAAAAGCCATGACGTGCTCGATCGCATCCGGGTAGGCGCGCTTGATGCCGGCGGGCTGGCGGCTAATCGCTTCTTCATTCTCGAGCATCTTTTCGGCGCGATAGATCCAGTCGTTCGTCCACCTCTCGACCGCCCGCGCCGCCATCTCGCGCACAAAATGCTGCAGTTCATCGTCCACCGGCAGTGACGGTGTCACCCCAATCCCGTCGATCGGCTCACTCAGCGACAGTCGCACAAGACGCTGCAGGCAGACGCCGTGGACGCGAGCAGTATCAGCGTCGCTGTGCCACACCTGGCGGGCGCGGTCGATGTGGCCGTCAATGATCCGACCGATCACGTCCTTCTGGACTTTCCGAACCTGCCCGGCATCGAGATCCTCCGAACCGTCTTCGACACGGGCCCACACATCCGGGCAGCAAAGCACGTGGCAGAAGACGCCATTCGCCCGCGCCCAGTGGCCGACTGCCGTCTCACTGTCGCCGCGGCCTTCCGCTTCCAGGGCCCACTCCCGTTCGAAGACAGCGACCCCATGCCAGAATCGGGGATCCTCAGCATACTTTTCGCAGGTGCGCCGCCAGGCCCGGTGGACCTGCTCGGGCGCGAGGGCGCCATCATCCTCGGCGGGGTTCACATCCAGTTGAGTCCGGATAGCCTCCCAGATGAAGGCGTATCGGCCGGTGTTGGCGTCCGCGGGCAGCGGCCCGCCACGCAGATGCCCGACCACGGTGCGGATCAACTTCTCGCGCCGGAGATACTTCCGCGCTGCTGATGCCACCGGGGTGTCAAATTCCATCAGCGCGCACCTCCCGCAACCGGGGAGGGTTCGTGTCGCGTCTGCCGCTGTTGCTTGAGACCATGGTCACTGGTTATCTCCGAAGGTCACTTTGCTCGCGCACCCGTGCTGCTGACAATGAGCCGAACACTCCATCCGGTGGACTGGCCACGGGGCATCATGCGTCTGCCGATCCGATACGACGCCTGGCCTCGACCACATCACGCGCCCGTGAGAGCCACCGGTCCACGCCATCGGGCGTACAACCGTGCTCCGCCAGCCACCTCGCAAGCGCGTCCCAGTCGATCGGCCGCTCAGCCTCTTCCCCGCCCTCGGCCCCGAGCAGTACCAGCAGCCCCTCCGGCGTTCGCGCTGAGCACCCGGGGATCGGGCACGCATCGGGCCGGTCCCACCCATCGTCGCTTCGACCGGAAACACCGTGTTGGGCACGCTCGGCCGGCGGAAGGCCGCGATCCGGCCCGTCCGCTGGCCTCCGTGATCCGAGGTCAATCCCCCGGGCCGCGAGCATGTCAGCCGCTGCGTCACGGACATGCGGTGGGATGAGAGCCAGCAGGCCCTGCCGCTCAAAGCGTTCCACCCACTTCTCGATCTGGCCCACGGGATATCCAACCCGTTCGGCGATCTCCGAGGGGCTCATCCCCCGCGAGTGCCGGATAAGTGCCAGGAGGGCGGGACGGATTGGCTCGGCTTTGTCCCATTCAAGCAGGGCACCGACCGCCTGCATTTGCTCGCTCGACAGTTCCATCACGGACCTCCGGGGCGATTGCGGCGATATGCCAGCGCCCAGTAGTTGAAGTGCTTGTGAGACAGGTCACAAGGAGGAGGCGCGACGTCAGGCGGCTCCAGCGGTACGGGGCAGATAAACGCCTCGCCCCGTTCCCTGTATGCCAGGCGCCATTCCCAATCCACGTATTCGGACCTGGCAGCACGGCGTGACCAGAACAGGTAGAACACATCGCGCGATCGTATCTCACTCTCGATAACGTCCTTCCACCTGTCGCCGGTTCGCAGCGAGACCTGGTCGAAGAAGATGTCGAGATCACTCGCCAGCGTCTGCATTCCCTGGATTCGCGCCAGGACTTCGTCACGATCCTCGCCCGCATACGATGCGAAGGCGCTCGAATGACGCTTGATTTCCGTCTCGACCTCCGCGTTGCGCTCAGCACTTTCGCCGATCGTAATCGTGAAGTAGATGCTGGCGATCTCCCCACCCGCGTAGATAACGGCACGAACTGCTCGTTCACCCGTGTCAGCCTCCTCCGGCACCCAGACCTGGAAGCCTGCGGAGGCGACCTCTCCCTCCCACAACAAGGGCTTCTCGGCAGGCTCCACCGACATTCTGTCGATCTCAACCGAGACGGTGAGGTGCATACCACGACCAACGGCCATGGGTCGCTCCGAGGGCGCGACGATCATGGCACGGTCCAGGCCCTGCCTGGCGCGTTCGATCACCGTCTCGCGCTGATCCTCCAGATGCGCCCAGACGCTCAGGCAGAAGCTGGCGCCCGCCCGTACCGCAGGGGGCGCCGTCAGGGTGAAGTCCACTCTGTCCACCGTCCCCCCGGCAACTTCCGTCGCAGAATCGGCCGGCCTGCCGGAAGCCTCGTCAGGGCCCGATGAGTGGGCATCGCTGCTGTGCGCTGCGGCGTCTCGCACTTGCCCTCGCAGGTCTTTCAGCAGCGTCAAAAGCGTTTTTCGGGCTTCCGCCAGAACATTCTCCTCACCGTGCAAATGCGCTGATCGCGCCTGCTCAATTATGTTTTCAGTCCGCTGGCACAGGCTGTCGGGTGCCGCCGATGTCTCGGCGCTGGTGCGGACCTCGTCCACAAGTTGCTGGATATCGTTCCAGTGGGCACGCGGGGCTTCGGAGGGCCGTGCGGTTTCAGGTGGCTCAGCCGCGGGTGGGGGCTCCACTTTCTCGATGCGCTGGGTGCCTGCAAAGATAGCCGCGCCCCGTGCGACCATGGTCTCCGGGTCCTCGCTGAAGTCAAGGTTTATGCCCAGTCCTTCATTGGGATCGGGCAGACGCTCGCGAAGATACGGGATCAGCGTCGCCCCTCCCACGAGCACCAATTTCTCGATATCACCCGGACCCAGTTGGATTTCGTGCAGCACCTGCTGGGCGATGTTGATCGACCGGGAGATGAGCGGTTCCATCAGCTTCTCGACCTGACTTCTGGAGAGCGAGCAATTGAACTCGATCATCGGCTCTCCGGCGTCATCCACGCCGAGGTACTCGATGGCGATGACCACGTTCTCGGCGCGCGAAAGCTGGATTATCGCATCCTTGGCGGCCAATTTCAGCTTCGCCATCGCGGCGTCCCATCGCTCATTGCCGCGGTGGAAATTATCA
>CAZAHB010000049.1:0-17745 GCA_964484945.1 uncultured Armatimonadia bacterium
CATTCGTTGCCGTAATGATTCCAATCATTAGACTTTGATACAGAGCCCTCCGAAGTCCTCCCGGGGCCGGGAGTCGTTGGTGAGGTCGGCCCCCGTGCCGACCTGTGCCGTTCGCCCGGCCAAACGTTCCGGGCCACGGGACGGATGCATCGGCGCGGTGCGCAGTCGCCGGTCCTCTCCCCACTCGCTATGCCGTCCAGCAGGCTTCCACGCTTCCCGCGTCGAAAGGTCCCTCGTCGCCATCTTCCAGCCGGAGTTGATTGCCGATGACCTCGAAGCAGCGTGTCATGACCGCCCTCGACTTCCGCCGGCCCGATCGCGTGCCGACAGGCCCGTGGGCCTTCTGGCCGGAGTTCCGCGACGCCTGGCGCGATGCGACCGATACCGATGATCCCATCGATGACCACTTCCTTACCGACGTGTGGATCGCCGTGGGCGATGAGACGCCGTGGCCCAGCCTGGCGGGTGAGATCTCGCGCGAGGGCGATCACATCTTCACCCGCGATGGCTGGGGGCAGGTCAGGCGCACCCGCGAGGGCGGCTCGTTCTTCGAGCAGGTCGAGGTCGCCTATGACGAGCGCGCGGAGCTTCGGCACGGTGAGTTTGAGGCCCCAACGAAGGACTCGCGCTATGAGCGGGTGGATGCGGTCATCGACGAGCGCAAGCAGCGCTACTGCGTGTTCGCGAAGATCGGCGGCCCGTTCATCCGCACCGGCTTCATGCGCGGCGAGCAGCAGTGGCTGATGGACCTCGCCGCCGACCCGAAGATGGCCGCGGAGATGGCCATGCGGACCGCGCGGCACATCACGCAGATCGGCCTCGAGGAGTTGCGACGCTGGGACCTGTATGACACGGGTGTGTGGGTGTTCGACGACATGGCCGCCACGAAGGGCCCGATGTTCTCGCCCGCGACCGCCGAAGAGGTCCTCGCGCCCGCGTGGGCGCACATCGTGGACAGCTTCAAGGAGGCCGGGGCGGAGAAGGTGATCCTCCACTCGGACGGCAACATCGGCCCGCTGCTGGACCTGTTCATCGACCTGGGCTTCGATGGCATCAACCCGGTCGAGTTTCACACCGGGCTTCATCCACTGGAGCTACGCGACCGCTACGGAGACAGAATCGCGCTGCTGGGCGGGCTGGATAACGCCCTGATCCTCCCCCGCGGTGACCGGGATGAGGTGCGCGAACACACCCGCGAGGTGCTGCGCGCGGGGGTGGACGGCGGCCTCGTGCTGGCCACACACTCGGTGGGCCCGGACATATCCGTCGCCACAATGGAGCAGGTGCGCGAGTTGATGCTCCAGTACGGGGAGTATCCGATGCAGTGGGCGTGAACTCCGCGGAACGAAAGTCCACGCCCATCGGCACGCGACGCTACTCGCGATCACACAGCAGTTCGCCGCCGACGGCGACATTCTCGCCTTCGTTCTCGCGGATAAGGATCACATAGGCGCTCCTGGGCAAACCGTACGCGTCGGAGAGCGCCTCGGTGATCGAACTGC
The DNA here is from genome assembly GCA_964484945.1 of uncultured Armatimonadia bacterium. GTDB lineage: Bacteria > Armatimonadota > Zipacnadia > Zipacnadales > UBA5352 > UBA5352. Next base: position 1,503 of record CAZAHB010000049.1, read on the forward strand.
ACAGTTCCCGTTTCTTATCGACGTCCAGCGGGCCGCCATCGATCGTTACAACAGGCATGAGAGTTCCTCCCTGGCTCAGTTGTTACTGGTGCGTCATGCGGTATCCGGAATTACGAAGCAGAACGAGCTACCCTCGCCGAGTTCGCTGTCAACCCACACGCGGCCGTCGTGAGCCTCCACCGCCATCCGCACGAAAGCCAGACCCAGGCCGGTGCCCTGTGCCTTCTGCTCGCTGTCGAGTTGCTGGAACTTGCGGAACAGCCGCTTGTGCTGCTCCCGGGAGATGCCCGGACCGGTATCGGTGACGCAGATCTGCACGCCCTCATCCACCTGACTGCCCTCCACCGTCACGGAGCCACCCGCGGGCGTGAACTTGATCGCGTTGCCGAGCAGGTTCACCAGCACGCGCTTGAGCAGCCCCCGATCCGCGTTCAGCGTCAGCGCCTCGTCCACATCCGCGTCCAACTGCAGTTCGCTGTCGCGCGCGAGGTGCTCGACGCGGTCGAAGGCCTCGTCCACCAGATCGCGCACCCGGATGTCCTCCCGCTCGGGCTCAAGCTCTCCGGCCTCCATCCTGGAGATGTCAAGCAGGTTGTTGATCATATCCTGCAGATCCATCCCGGCGGTGATGGCCTCGGGGATGAACTCCTGTGCGATCTCGTCCTCGTACTCCATCGCCTCGACGGTCTGCAGGCCGCTGATGATGTTCGTCAGCGGTGTCCGCATGTCATGGACGATCATGTGCGTGAGGTCATCGCGCAGTTGCTGGAGGTTGCGCAGTTCCTCGTTTGCATCCTGAAGCTGATCGGCTCGATCCTCGACCTCATCATACAGCGCCCGGCTGTCGGCCAGCGCGCGGACCCGCGCCAGCAGTTCGTGATCGCGCACGGGCTTGGTGAGCACGTCGGAGGCGCCGGCAACGATCGCCTGCTCTTCATCGGCTTCATCGTAGGCGGGGGTGGTGATAATCACCGGGCACGGGCCCTCCACGGCCTCGTTGATCTGCCGCGCAAGGTCGTAGCCGCTCACCTCGCCGAGGATCGCGTCGATGATGGTCACGTCCGGCTCGCGCTCGGTGAAGGCGTCGATCGCCTCGTGCGGGGCGACCACGCACACCGTGTACCCCGCGCGGCGCAGGCACTCGATGCTCCCGGCATCGACATCCGGCGTATCGGTCACCACCAGCACATGCTCGCCCGCGCCGGCCCGAGCGCGCTCGACATCGCTCACCTGCGCCTCCGGTGGTGCGGGCACCGGCTGTGGCGCGCGGTTATCAAAGCCCCGCCAGAGGACTGCCGGGAACTCGTCTCGCTTTTTCGGTTTCTGCGCGGGGTAGCCCATGGGCACGAGGCTCACCAGCCGATGGCCGGGGACATCGCACCGGTGCGCGATCTCATCGGCAAGGTAGAGAGCGCCCGTCATGTAGCAACTCGCGATCCCTTCGCTGTAAGCGGCGAGCATCATATTCTCCACCGCGCAGGCGGCGGAGGCCACTGAAAGCTCGGGACCCTCGCGGCCCAGCGCCGAGAAGAAGGCCACAATCACCGGCGCGCGGCCGATGATGGGGGCGATCGACCGCGCGTAGCTGAGTGTCTGGCGGGACGGCCCTTCGGCCATCGCGGAGACGATTTCGCCGAGGCGATCCTCGAGAAACTCGACCAGTTCGGCCTTCGCCTCGCCCGTGAAGACCATGAGAACGCGCCGGTCGGTGTGCGTCCCGTACGGAGCCCAGCGGGCCGCGTCGATCACCCGCTCGAGCACCTCGTCGGGGATCGGATCGCTGCGGAACTTGCGGATACTTCGCCTGCCTCGAATCGCCTCGAAGGTGTCGATACCACTCACTCCCCGGTTCCCTCAAACTCAACGAGATCGCGCCCGGCCTCCCGGGCCTGTTCGAGTGCGGTCGGATGCTTGAGAATCGCGCCCCTCGCGTCTGCGTCGGCGATTGCCACCTCTCGCCGCTCGAATATCTCCAGCGTCCAGTACCAGGCCGCCAGGATCGCCCGGGTGGCCTCGAAGAGATGATCGAAGCTGCTGCCGCCCGCGCCCAGGTAGAGCGCAGCGCGCTCGTGGTCGCTCCGGGCCACGTCCTGCCCGAGATTCCGGCGGCACCACAGCGGCTGGCAGCGATCGATCATTGTCTTCGCCTGGGCGGTCGGCCCCATGAAGAAGATCGGCGACGCGATGATGATCCGGTCCGCCGCGCGTAGCGGATCATACAGCTTCTGCATGTCATCCTCGATCACGCACCGGCCGGTCCCGCCGACGCACCCTCCACAGTGCTTGCAGGGCGCGATCGTCATCTCGCGGAGATTGAACCGCGTGATCCGCGCGCCGGCCGTCTCCGCGCCCTCCAGTGCCGCCTCGAGCAGAGTGTCCGTGTTGCCGCCATGACGCGGGCTGCAGGCGAAAGCGAGCAGGTCAATCCGAGGCTGTTCGTCGATGTCGCTCATCCGAGCCTCCTGAACGCGGCTTCGACGCGCGCGGCGATCCGCCCTCGCCACATCCCGCCCCTATCTCTCCGCGCCACTGACCGCCATCTGCACGGTGAAGACCGAATCGCGGGCGGTGATGAAAAGCGTCTGCACATCCGGCCCCGCGAAGCACATGTTTGTGGGCCGCACGGGCAGATCGATCTGCTCGATGAGTTCACCCTCGGGGCTGAAGACCATCACGCCCTCGGTGGCAAGGTAGACGTTCCCCGCCGCGTCGATGGTCATGCCGTCGCCACCGTGCTCGACGAACACGCACCGCTCGGCGAGAGAGCCGTCATCCTGCACCTGGAACTCCCACGTCTTCGAGCCACCGTGATCGGTGATGTAGAGGGTCTCCCCGTCGGGGGTGCCGATCAGCCCGTTGGGCCTGGTCATCCAGTCGATGATCCGCGTCACATCGCCGCCACCGGGCGGAATGTAGTAGACATGTTCGCCATCCTGAGTCAGTTCACCGCCACCGTAGAGCGGGTCGGTGAAGTAGACGCCGCCGTCAGGCGCTACCCACACATCGTTGGGGGCGTTGAATGGCGCTCCCTCGTACCCATCGGCCAGCACCGTCACAGCTCCGTTCGTCGCGAGAGCCGTCATGCGGCCCCGCCCGCCCTCGCAGATGACCAGGTCGCCATCGGGCGCGAAATACAGGCCATTCGCGCTGCCCGTGTCCTCGGCGACCAATTCGATCCCACCCTCCGGCTCCCACCGATAGCGGCGGGATGCGCGCACGTCGCTGAAGACCACGGAGCCATCCTCAGCACGCGCCGGCCCCTCGGTGAACTGGAATCCGTCCTGCACCAGCACCGGCTCGGCGCCGTCGGCGACCACGCCATCGCCCTGCGCCCCGACCATCATTCCCGATGCCACAAGCAATACCGTCATCACCACGAAAGTCTGCATACTCCACCACTCCCGAATGACACCGTCTGCTACCGGGAGAGAGATTCAGCGGACGCGGACATTCTCCTGCCGGGCGCGCGGGAAGGGGATACGCTTCAGGGACCTGCACCGGTCGTGGTACCGGCTCTTCTCAGCGCTCATCGAGGGCGAACACGACGTACGGGCGCGCGCGGTGAGGGACGTTCATCGGTTCGAGGAGATTCTCCTCGACGGCTCGGCCGATCCTGCGGGCCAGCGTATCGTTGCTGGTGAAGATATCCGGGAAGAGCGCGCGGTTGATCATCACGTGGGTGACACCCAGCCGCCGCCACTCGCGTATCAGATCCCGCGGCGAATCGATCCGCTCGTAATGAATGAGCGCCGAGTGCCCGCGCTCGGCCCAGAGGTAGTCGCGGTCGAGGTAGTAGCCGCGCGGTTCGCCATACAGCGCGACCTTCGCCTCGGGCGAGGTGCGCTCATTGATCGTCTCGCAGGCCGTGTAGAGCGCCGAGGACCGCAGATACTCCTCCTGCTCCACCTGCCCGAAAGCCGCGGGCGCCTGGGGAAGCACGTACACCGACATCAAGCCTATCGCAAGCACCGCCCACACTGCCATCACCGAGCGCACCGCCACCGCCAGCAGGCGCGAGTGCCGCTCGGCCTCGACCGCGGCCCATCCGGCCGCCGGGGCCACCAGCGCCAGCGAGGGCAGCACGTAGCGCGAAAGCTGCATGCTCCACAGCCACCACAGCCACAATGGAACCAGCAGCCACATCATCCAGCGGACCTGCGGCGGTCTGCGGAATAACAGCAGCAGCGGCAGCAGGGCCAGCCACAGCGGGCCGATACAGTCGGTCGCCCATACGCCCAGCTTCGAGAGAGGAACGGTGAACTCTTCAGGCTGGAAGGTCAGGTTGATCGGCGCCAGCACGAGGTGCCGCGGACTGCGCGGCCCGGCAAAGGTGCGATCGATCGGCGCCATCTGCCTGTCCTCCGAGCGGGGCGGCAGATCGCCCTTCCCGTAGTTGCGCTGGTCGTAGCGGTAGCCCGCGGCCCGGTCGGCCGACCACATCTTCCCGCCGAACACATCGTAGGCGAATGGATAGACGGGGTTGCCGGTCCACAGATAGCTCTTGAGGTACCAGGGGCCGCAGACGATCAGCCCGATGCCGATGTAGGCGGCGGCCTTCGCGATCCCCCGCGCCCAGCGCGACCGCATCGCGATCACGATCGCCAGCGCGAAGACCCCCATCAGCGCCAGCCCCTGCATCTTGGTGCCGGCCGCGGCACCGGCCATCACCGCCGACAGCCACAGCAGCCAGTCATCGCGCTCTTTGATCCACCGGAAGAGGAACAGCATCGCCAGCAGGCCGCAGGCGACGGTCGCCATGTCCACGTACCCCACGCCCATCAGCCAGGCGAAGCCGGGGGTGGTGGCGAGGATCAGGCCCGCCCACGAGCCGGCCGCCGGGGCCACCAGCCGCCTCCCGAGGACGACCGCGGTGCCGATGGCCATGACGCCGAAGCCCCAGTGGAACAACTTCGCGGCGCCCGGCAGCCCGAAGACATGCGCGAGCGTATAGAACATCTGCACCGTGGCCGGGAACTGCGAGTGGTGGTCGTACCACAACGGGTGGATGCTGCCGTCGCGGGCCCATTGCTTGGCCATCGCGAGATGCTCGGCGAGGCCGTCGAAGTCGGTCGGAAGCGGCGGCGCGAGGGCAGCGATAAGCTGCAGCACGATAACCACGATGATGGCCCAGTGGATCAGGCGCAGCGGAGAGCGCGTCAGCTCCCACCAGAGCCTCGCAAAGAGGCGACCGATCGAGGCCAGACAGTCATCAAGCATCCGCAGACCGGCCAGAGCCGCAAGCAGCAGCAGATGCGCCAGCACCCACCAGCGCAGGTAGCCTGCGACCCCCAGACCGAGGATCAGCAGTGCCAGCAGTACATGCCCCACGACCAGCGCCGCGAGCCCCCGCTGTGCGTCGTCATCGGGCGACAGACGCACAAGCCGCAGAACGCACGTGCCGAACATGAAGGCGGTCAGGACAACGGCCAGGTACAGAATTGCGTCAGGCAATATGTCACCGTTTCAGTGCGTCAAATGGGAATTAGCCGATCAGAGCCTGCACCATCTGGCGCAGGTACATCGTGAACACCAATACGACCCACAGCGCTCCAACCAGTGTCCGCCAGTCCATCACTGCATCGTCTCCAGTGTGTGTCGCATCCACCCGGCGAAGGGCCGTCGGGAAACCCCGCTCCCGCTCATCTGCATAGCTGCGCGATCAACACTTCCACCACGGTCCGCTCGTCGAGGCGCGCATCGCCGCCCCCCTTGATCGCCAGGTCGGCCCTGCAGAGCCTGTCGAGGGCCCTGGCGAGCTGGCCGTCGCTGAACATCGCGGCCTGCTCGGTAAACTTGTCCGCCAGCCAGCTCTTGCGCCCGGAGGTGGCGTCAACGAAATTATGCCGCTCAGGCAGCCGCTCTGCAAGCTCATCGGAGATATCCGACAGCTCGCCTGTGGAAAGACCGCACTGCCGCACATAGCGCGCCTGCCATATCAGGCGAATCTGGCGCGCCAGCATCCCCAGAAAGCCGAGGAACTCGCCGGTATCGGAGCCCTCCTTGACGACTCCGTCGAGCAGATGAAGGGCCGTGGCGGCATCCTTCTCGCCGATCGCGTCCATCAGCGCGAAGATATCCGCCTGCCTGAAGCGCACTGAGACGGCCTCGACGTCCTCGACGGTCACCTGGTCCCGGTCGCCGACGTAGGTCGCCAGCTTCTCCAGTTCGCGAACGAGGCGGTCGATGTCACCGGCTACGTTCTCGCACAGAAGCTGCGCCGCCTCATACTCCATCGCTTTGCCCATCGCGTCCATTTCGGAGACGGCCCAGCCGGGCAGGCGATTCTCGCGCGGTGCGCGGATCTGCACGATCTGCCCGTCCGCTTCGATCGCCCGGCGCAGGTCGGCGGCGACGGGCGCCTTCCCGTAGCTTCGCTCGCTGGCTTCTCTGGGGGCGATCATCACCACGGTCAACCCCTGCTGCGGGGCCAGTCGCTCCGCGAGCTTCTTCTGCTCGGAGTTGCGCAGGTCCGAGATCCCCCGCACCACGACCACCCGCCGGGGGGCCATCAACGACCCAGACTGCATCTCTGAGAAGATTCCGTCAAGGCCCGCCTCATTACCATCGAGGCGGATCAGCCCATACTCTCGCTCCGATTCGTCGAGTTTGGCGTCCACGATCTGCTCGAGGGCGCGATCCTTAAGCACATCGGCATCGCCCCACAGCAACGTGAACGCCGCATCTGTGTTCAGCTTCGGGCTCACGACGTCTTCCCACCTCTGCGCCGAATCTCTCGCAGCTCCTCCCGTAGATCATTCACCAGACTCCGCGCCTCGGCCTTCGCCCAGCCGATATCACTCTCGGATGGTTCCTCGCGACCGTAGCGATGCTCGTAGAACCGTCGGGTGAACTCATCGAGGCGTTCGCGCACCTCAGGCGTGGCTCCGAGGCCGTTTTCGACCAGGGCCAGCCGCACCTCCGCCGGCGTACGCCAGCGTTCGGTCTGCACGTCCGCCAGTCGGGCCGCGCGCTTGCGGAACCACTCGAAGGCCTTTCCGAGCCGCTCCCGGGCCGTGCGACGCCGAGTGCGACCGCGCAGCCAGCGGATCAACACGCCCGGTCCCAGCACCGCGCTGATCAGTGCCGCCACGGCCAGCACTACCAGCAGAACGTTCCCGATGGTACTGAGGATCTCGCCAAGCTCGTCGCGCCAGCGAGCGTTCCTCAGCAGCGCCCACAGCCCCTCTTGGCCCTCTGACTGCTCCGCGCTGATGTCGAACGGAACCCATCCGATGCCGGTGAAGTAGATCTCGGCCCATGCGTGTGCATCCCGTTGCAACGGCACGTATTGTCCTTTCTCACTGTCATACGTACCTGTCTGAAAGCCCGTCGCGACTCGCGCGGGAACACCGGCAAGTCGCGACATCACGGCCATCGAGGTCGCGAAAAGCCCGCAGGCTCCGCGCCGCCCCTTCTCCACGAAATACGCGGCCGCGTCCTCGCCGTACGGCACCGACGGGGCCCTCGTGGTGTAAACGCAGGTCCCGCTGAGGAATTCCCTGATCGCCTGCACCCTGTCGTAGGGCGTCTGCGCGCCCTCGGTGACGTCCGCCACCACGTCCGAAAGCTCCGCCTCAGCCTGCACCTGCATCTGATCGACATAGTGCTCGACGATCCGGGGTGGATACTCGGCCGGCGTCTGGCGAAGGGTCTCCGCGTCGGTGGGCGGCGTGATGGAGATGACCTCGAACTGCGTCCCGTTGCCCATCATGAACTTCGAGCGCAGCGTCTGGTAGGCGTCGAGCGACGGAGTGTGACGCACCTGTGTGCGCCGAAAACCCTCCTCGGTGATGCGCATACGGACCGGCCGCGCCGCCGCGTATATCGCGCGGCTCTCCATGTTTACAAGGGTCACGACCTGCCGGTTGCGCTCCCCCACCACCTCCCCGGCACCCGGGATCTCCCACCAGCCATCGGACGTGCGGAGCAGATTTCTCTTCTCCTCAAGCTCGCGGCGCCAGCCGTTGCCCGTGTAGTGGTCGTACGCCGCTCCGCGCCACAGCCCGGGCCTGTCGGCCTCAACACGGATCGCGGGTTGCGAGGACATCGTCACCGGTCCGCGTCCGACCGAGAGCGTGTCCAGCACTCCTCCGTAGGTCAGCAGGTTGCGCTGCAGATACTGCGCATAGCGGGCCATGCCGCCGGGATTGATGAACAGCCGCGGGCCGACGAAGTACAACCCGGTGCCCACCAGCAGCCCGACCACCAGAAGCACCGCTACCAGCAAACTGCTGGCAACGGCCTGGGTCCGGGCGATGCCGAGCCACTGCTCCCCCCGCTCGCGGAAGTCCGGCAGGTCCTCACCGACGTTGAGCAGGTGCTCGTAGCCCCAGATAAAGACGACTGCGAAGATGTAGACCGCGAAATTCACGAGCATGATGAAGTTCAGATTAACCGTGCCCACGAGGCCGAAAATCGCCAGGCCGGACACAAGCGGGAAAAGCACGTTCCTGCGCCTGCCGAGCATGAACGAGAACCCCACCATCAGCCACGCCCACAACGTGGCCCAGGTGAGGTCGTCATCGGAGATGACCTCCGGCGGATAGATCAGCTCCAGACCGGGCACCGGCGTGCCCTGCTGGCTGAGCGCGGCGACCGCCACCGCGATCACGCCCAGGCCGATGAACGTGCTCCACCGCCCGGCAAATGCGCTCGCGAGGAGAGCGATGAATATCATCACGTGCAGCAGCAGCTCGAATGTCGGCTCCGCCAACAGCGTGGTCATACCCGCTGCCGCGGCGGTACACGCCACGAGCGTCGCCAGCAACAGGGGGCCGGTTCGCGCAAGCTCGCTGCGGCTGTCAGCTTCCACGGCGCGCCCTCCTCATACTCAGCGACAGCTCCATGTCCGGCGCGACCGTCCACGCGTCCACGCCCCGATCGACCAGCCGCGCGGCAAGCTGGTGGGCCTCGATCTCGCCCGGCCCGTGCGGACGCTCGCCCAGCGCCTCGACGATCATCCACGACACGTGGTGCCCCCGGTCCAGCAGATCGGCGGCAACCTCCAGCGGCTGCTCGTCCAGACGCGGTGAGATGACGATCGCCATGCCCCCGGCGGGCAGATACGGCAGATGCCCGCTGGTGACCGTTCGCAGCGACTCGCGGGCCGTCGGCTGAACCCGAGCGAGCGCGTCCATGATCTGCGCGCTCTGCTGAGGCGCCGCCGAGGCCGCGATTGACCGGTCCTCTTCATCCACGGCCACGATCCCCACGCTGCTGCCTCGCTCGAGCAGTTGCGCGGTGATCGAGGCGGCCAGCTTCACCGCGCGCTCGACGGTTGCGCTATCGCCCTCTCCGGTGTGGACTGAGCGGTCCAGGTCGAGCACCATCGCCGCGTCCGTCGCCTCCGCGCGCTCATACTCGCGCACGATAAGCTGCCCGCGGCGGGCGGTCGCGTTCCAGTCCACGCGGCGCAAATCGTCGCCGGGCACGAACGGCCGCGTGCCGTACAATTCGCTACCCTCGCCGCGGAAGCGCCGTCGCGGGCGCTCGGGGGCGCGCAGCGAGGCCACGCGCGTCCAGACCTGCGGGATCGTGACCGGCGTGGGATGCACGACCAGTTCGTCTGTCTCACCAATCTGCCGGTCGAAGTTGAACATCCCGATCAGGTCTGAGTGCTTCACCGTAGCGGGGCCGACCTCGAACACGCCGCGCCGGTTCGCCTGCAGGATGTAGTCGAAGGTGGTCTGCTCATCGGTGGAGATGCTCGGGATCAGGGTCCTGCCATCGCCATCCCCCACTGTCTGAAGGCCATCCGGGAGCGTGTCACCGATAGTGAAGAAGTAGCGGCGGCGCACACCGGTGTTACGGACCGTCAGCCGCACCCGGCGCTGCTGGCCTTCTTTCATCAGGCCGGGGGCCTCGCGCCGCACCTCAATTGAATCGAGCGTATCGCGCGACAGCAGGTACGAGATCGGGGCGAGCAACGCCAGCACCGCAAACATGACGTAAAGCTGCCTGATGGCCAGAACCAGGCCCACCAGCAGCAGGAAGATAGATCCCCAGATGAGTACGTGCTTTTTCCCGAATTCCATAATTGAACAGCAGCTACCAGCTTTCAGCTGTCAGCGGCCAGCGAACGACTCTACGGCATGCCGACTCGCGTCTGCACCATCACACGGTCTGCCGTTCGTGCTCTTTGCCGTTGTCAGTTCCCCGATTCCCGGTACCCGGTTCCCGTTTCCCTGCCGTTCAATCTGTTGGCGTCGGCACGCTCTGCAAAATGTCCTCGATGATCTGCGTCCCCCGCAGGCCGTGGATGCTCTGCTCGGACTTGACGATGATACGGTGCGCGAGGCACTCGACCGCGACGCGCTTGACGTCGTCGGGGCGGACGTAGTCCCGACCGTTGATCGCCGCAATGGCCTGCGAGCACCGCATCAGCGCCAGCGAGCCTCGCGGCGATGCGCCAAGCTCCAGGTCCGGATACTCGCGCGTCCGCACGGTGAGCGCGACCATGTACTCCTTCAGCGACTCCTCGATGAACACATCGCGCACCGACTCCTGAAGCTGGGCCGCCTGGCCCTCGTCGAGGACCGGCGTGACATCCTCCACCGGGTGGCGCTTGATCTGCCGGGTGAGGATCTCTACCTCGTCATCGGAGGACGGATAGCCCAGCGAGACACGCATGATGAAGCGGTCAAGCTGCGCCTCGGGGAGGGCATACGTGCCCTCGTACTCGATCGGATTCTCGGTAGCCATCACGAAGAACGGCTTCGGAAGGTCGTAGGTGACGCCGTCGGCGGTCACCTGGAACTCCTCCATCGCCTCCAGCATCGCCGCCTGCGACTTCGGGGTCGCGCGGTTGATCTCATCGGCCAGCACGATATTCGCGAACACCGGGCCCTGGCGGAAGACAAAGCATCCTTCGACCTGGTTGAAGACCGAGCTCCCGGTGACATCGGCCGGCAGCAGGTCCGGGGTGAACTGCACGCGCTTGAAGCTGCCGCCGACGGACTTCGCGAGGGTCTTCGCGAGCATCGTCTTCCCCACGCCCGGAATGTCCTCGATCAGCAGATGGCCGCCGGAGAGGAAGCCCGCGACGGTCATCTCCACCGCCTCGCGCTTCCCCACGATGACCGTCTCGATCGACTCGATGATCTTCTCTGCGCAATTAGTGACTTCAGACAGTTCCATGAAGCCCTCCGGTTCGCATCAGGGAACGGCTGACTGTCCGCCGTTCCCCTTTTCACTTCTCCCTCTTCACTTTTCCCCTGGCCCTACATCGCCGCTTCGTACACCTCGATCACGTCCTCGCGGGACATCTCCCGCGGGTTGACGTGCACGTGCGCCGACTGCATCGCGTCATCGGCCATGCGCTCGATGGCGTCCGCCTCCACGCCTACCTCGCTCATCGTGGTCGGGGCGCCAACGTCCTGCGCCATCGCGGAGACGACCTCCGGCGCCGCTTCGGCGGCCTCCTGAGTGGCCATGTCCTCCACGTCCACGCCCAGGTGGGCCGCGATGCCCGCAAGGCCTTCGGTGTCGGCCGGGATGTTGAAGCGCATCCCGTGCGGCAGCAGGATCGCGTTGGCGACGCCGTGCGGCACGCCGAACAGCGCCGAGAGCGGCAGCGCCATGGCGTGGACGATCCCCAGGCGCGTCTGCGCGAAGCTGAGGCTCGCGACCATCGCCGCGCGCTGCATGCCCGCCTGCGCCTGCATGTCCTCGGCATCCTGCGCTACCCGTGCAAGATACTTCGCCACGCCCCGGATGCTCTCCCCCGCGCGTTTGCGGGTATCGGGCGTCGCGCGGGTGCTCAGGTAGCTCTCCACCGCGTGCGTAAGCGCGTCCAGCCCCGCCGCAACGCGCACCTGTTTGGGCGCACTGACAAGCAGCGTCGGGTCCAGCACCGCGCAGCGCGGATAGAGGTCATCGTGGTTGAGCACGAGCTTTCGCTCGGTCTCGGTGTACGTAATGACCGAGAAGGGATTCACCTCAGAACCTGTGCCGGCGGTGGTGGGCACACACACGATCGGCAGCGCCTCGTGATCGATCTCAGTGGGCTCGCCCGGACGGTCCTGTTCGAGGATCCACCCCTCGGCGCCGATCTCCGCGGCGATGCCCTTCGCGCAGTCCATCGACGAGCCACCGCCGATGCCGATCACGGCCTCGGCGCCGAACTCGCGGCCGATCGCGCCACCGTCGAGCACGTTCTGGTCGGTCGGGTCCGGCTCCGCGCCCGAGAACATCTCGATCTCGATGCAGCCCTCGCAGGCCTGCGTGAAATCCTCGACCTGTGGGAGCTTCGCGACGTTCTCGCCACAGACGATCAGCGCCCTGCTCACCCCCATACCGGCGAGGCAGGCCCTGCTGCTTTCAAGGGCTCCTTCGCCTGAGACAACGCGCGTGGGGGTCTCGTCAAAACATTCGGTGTGGATGGTCTCGCTCACAATGGACACTCCCTGCCGCCGGAATAGGGGTTCCCGGCGCATCTACCCCTTTGCATGGCAAACCGTGCCATGCGGATGTGCTAACACCAGTTCGTGAGTCATTATATCCCGCCGGAGGCGAAAGCCGCAAGATGACGGGGGGTACGCAGCGCACGCCAGCAAAGGACAGCCAGCGGCAGCGGCGGCAACGGGAGCAGATCCGTTCGCCGATAGCTTAACGCACACTTAACCTCGCATTAAGCAGCAGTTAACCGCGAGCAGGTAGTATTACGGTTGAAGAAAGACGCCGGTCGCGAGGAAGGCACCAGCGGAATCACTCGGCCGGCGATTGAAAGCTTGCGAACCAAGATGTTGGGCGGGCAGCCAGCCGCTGAGGCGAACCGCGCGAAAAAATGCGGAGCGTCTCACGCTCATCGCCCTCTTCCTGCCGACAGGAATGGGCCGCCCGAAGCGGTCTTTTACATAAAGCCAGGATTACCGGGGTTTTCAGGCACGGCCTGCGCCCACCAAATCCATGCACCCGCTCACTGCTCACATCCCATACACCCACACACTCTCACTCAGACGCACCCGCACACTTCCCGAGCACACGCTGACCGCTCACGCACCGGCACGCCGCTCATAATCCCCGGGCCACTCACCCCCGCCGCCACAGGCCGGCGGGGGTTTTGCTATGTACGCAGTTCGACACCCGATCCTGATCTACGTGTCGTCGCAACCCGCCGCAGGCGTATCACCACGACGCGCTACCGGCCGGGATAATCGCGCCGGTTCGCCCGGTACCGACATCCGATGAGTCGGGGTCGTCAACAACCAGATCGGCTACAATCCACCCCAGAAGCGCTCCGGCAATAACCTGCTCCACGCTGTGATCGCCCCTTCGCACACGGGACCAGCCGACACCGCCCGCCCACAGCCAGGCGGCGGTCCCCCACCCCTCGTCATGCTCGGAGATCGCCTGCGCAAATGTAACGCTCACGGAGGTATGACCGCTCGGGAACCCGTCGAGGTTGGTTGGGTCGGCCGGGCGTGGGCTGTCGATCGTGGACTTCAGCAGATGGGTCGCCGCGGCGGTGACGACAATCGCGTCCCGCGCAGACCGGCCCGCGTCCCGGGCAGATCCTGAATCCGACAGCAGCATTCCCGCCGTCAGGCCCACCGGCAGGCTGTTGCCCATGTCGTTGAGCATATCCGCAATCTTCTCTTCGCGTGATTGCTCCGGCACTCCCCATTCGTTCTCCCGCCCCACTATCCAGCCGCCGAGGCAGATGGGGTTTACGGCACACCGCTCCCATTCATTGATCTGAAGTCGCGCGCTCAGACGCTCAAGCTCGGGACGGTGTGGGCCCCGGGCGTCTTCGAGCGACAACTCTATCGGCTCCGGGGTTTCTCGCGGAGAGAGGGCGAGCTTCAAAGGAGAAGTCCCGCTCGGTTGGGCCGCGGGCACAGGCGGTACCGACCGGTTGACCGTCGGCGCGCAACGTGCTGGACCATCTATCTCGAAAGCGGGTCCGGCGGCGGCAACTGTAAACTCGGGGTGCATCACAGATGCGAGAGTGAGCACCACGAGAGCCTGCAGCGACACCATTCGACCATCTCCATTTCGGTGCACATGGCGAAAAGCCGGCATCATTTTCCCATGCCGGCGGACCGGGGATCCACCATGGCGTCTCGGGAAGCACAGCGTCTGGAACGTGAGGATACATTAACCGCCCATCACCGTCACGTTAACGCCCATGATCGTGTTGGTCAAGCCCACGCGATCCCGGCAGCCCTGCTCAAAACTCCTTTGACTTCCACAGAGGCCTCGTGTACGCTGCATTCGACGGGTATTTGAGGTGGGATCGCAACACGACGCAGAGGATGTGCGCGCATGTCCGCCGAGAGCCAGCCGCGTCTGCCGATGGAGGTGCCCGACCCAGTCGAACGCCCCCGCGGAAGGCGGCGCCGGCGGCGCACGCCACCGAAGAGCCGACGCGGTGAGAAAACTTTGACACTGCTCCAGGAGCCGGTGCGCGAGCGATGCGCCCTCTGCGGCCATCGACAGACCGTGCTCGGCGAGGCCGCGGTCTGCGAGGGCTGCGGCGGCATGATCTTCCGCGACGACCACCGGTAGCCGGGCGCGCCCGGACCACAACCGCCTGCCCCACCGACGGGCGAACCGGCCGCGGAGTGGAAATCTCCCTCGGTGTTCGGTATAATAGCATCACACGGCACAGACATCGCACTCTACGTCACAGTAACAGGTGCTACCAGTGGAAAACGGAGCCAGGCTCAGGCTGCTGGGCGAGGGCGCTCGGTATGATGTGAGCATCCCGTCCACTCTCGCTGCACAGGGCCCGCTGGCCGAGCGGCCCGGCAGCGTCTACGAAGCACTCTCCCATGACGGACGCCGTATCCGCGTGCTGAAGATCCTTCTGTCCAATGCCTGCCGCCTCGACTGTGCCTTCTGCCCGACGCGTTGCTCGCGGGATATCCCCAGGGCCAGCTTCCGCCCCGGAGAGTTGGCCGGGCTGGTCTCGGAACTGACCCAGGCGAAGCTCATTACGGGGCTGTTTCTCTCCTCGGGCATCATCGGCGACCCCGATTCAACGATGGCGCGGATGATCGAGACCGTGGAGATCCTGCGGCACAAACACGACTACCGTGGATACGTGCATCTGAAGCTGATGCCGGGCTGTTCGGAGGCCTCGGTGAGCACCGCCGCGGGGCTTGCCGACCGCCTCTCGGTGAATCTCGAGGCTCCCGGCCCGGAGCGGCTTTCGTCCATCTGCCCCGGGAAGAGCTTCGAACGCGACCTCGTGCGCGTCCTGCGCTGGGCGCGCAGCAGGGTCCAGCCGGGCCAGTTACGCGCGGGTCTGACGACCCAGTTCGTCGTCGGCGCTTCGCGGGAGAGCGACCGGGAGATCCTGCAGACGGCCTGGCGACTGAGCGCCGACCTCGGACTGGCACGGGCCTGCTTCAGCGGCTTCACTCCCGTACCTGACACCCCCATGGCCGATCGTGAACCGACACCGGTGGTGCGCGAACACCGCCTCTGCCAGGCGGAGTTTCTCATACGGACCTACGGCTTCTCCTTCGACGAACTGTTCTT
This sequence comes from uncultured Armatimonadia bacterium, assembly GCA_964484945.1. Classification (GTDB taxonomy): domain Bacteria; phylum Armatimonadota; class Zipacnadia; order Zipacnadales; family UBA5352; genus UBA5352. The sequence continues at coordinate 16,989 of CAZAHB010000049.1, forward strand.
CGACGAAGACGATATGCTCCCGCTGGAGAGAGACCCGAAGATGATGTCGGCGCTCGCGCGCGAGGACGAGTTTCCTATCGAACTGAACAGCGCCGAACGGTGGGAACTGCTGCGCGTGCCGGGGATCGGGCCGACCGTCGCCGAGCGCATCCTCTCGGTACGCGGCGAGCACAGGCTCACCTCGCTGAAGCACCTCGACCTGCTGGGAGCGCGCTCGGACAGGGCGCGGAACTTCGTGACACTCGCCGGGCGCTATCATCCCCGCGAGGAGCCGGCGATGCAACTTTCCATGGGGCTTTAAGCGACGAGCGTCATTCTGACTACTCCCCGCCCACACGGAAGACCAGCCTGGCCACCAGGCGGTCGTCCTCCTCGATCTCAACCGCATACTCCCCCGCCCAGAGGGTCTCGCGGTTCTTCGAGTAGAGGTAGCTGAGACTCTTCTTATCACCTGCTACCAGCAGCAGACTGCGGGCGATGACCTTCCCATCACGCTGCCATTTCAGCTCAAGCTCCGTGTTGGGAGGGGCGTCACCGATCTGCAGGTAGAGGGCCAGCTTCTCCGTCTCAGTGGGATAGACGTCCTTCACGTTCAGCGGCTTCCCGCGGTCGCTCAGTCCGGTGCAGATGATTGCCTGCTCCAGCACGCTGTCATCCGCCACGGGAATCGGCTCAAGCCCACCGGTCTGCTGACCACCAGTTTGCTGACCACCAGTTTGCTGACCACCAGTTTGCTGACCACCAGTTTGCTGACCAC
>CAZAHB010000049.1:17845-18001 GCA_964484945.1 uncultured Armatimonadia bacterium
CAGTTTGCTGCCCACCGGTCTGCTGCCCACCCGTTTGCTGCCCACCCGTCTGCTGCCCACCGGTCTGCTGCCCACCGGTCTGCTGCCCACCCGTCTGCTGACCACCCGTCTGCTGACCACCCGTCTGCTGACCACCCGTCTGCTGACCACCCGTCT
>CAZAHB010000049.1:18101-26760 GCA_964484945.1 uncultured Armatimonadia bacterium
GCTGACCACCGGTAGCAATTGCAACGCCCGGTGGAAGAAGGTCATGTCCAAGCGTTGGACCTGGACTCGCCGTGGACGTGACCGCATTCAGCGCCAGCTTAGCGTCAGTCTCCGGTCCCTGCGCGATGTAGAGCCGACCATCATCCCGCTGAATACTGATCGGCGGAGTTCGCGGCACGGTAAGTGTCGCATCCGGGCCCGCCGGCGGGGCGACGTTCAATCCGGCTGCGATCTCGGCCAGCAAAGCCTCGGCGCTCGCGCCATTGCCCACATCGATCACGGCCATCTTGGTCTGGCCGGAGGCACTCTGCACCGTGCTCACCGCCGCCGGGTGGTTCTCGGGGAAGCGCCCATGCGCTTCGGGCAGATTGAACTGCACCAGCGCCGAGAGGCCGTCGGTCTCAACCGGCTCCTGCACGGTCCACTGCGGATTGGCCGAACCGACGGAGGTCAGAAGCGCTCCGGGCATCGGTTCCGGGGGCGGGAACTGTTCCTTCTTCCAGGAACGGTAAAACGTCTTATTGTCAATCTCGCCCCTGCCGAGCCTGCGGATCGCGTTCACCGGGACTGTGATTACGCCCGTGGGATACCCGTTCACGTGTGGCGTAATTCGCACGTCCTTCGCCCAGGGAGCGGCGACACCGCTGTACAGGGCCGCCATGGTGATCTGCCCCAGCAGTGTCTCCCGGTCATCGGTCGCCACGCCAATCGCCACGGAGACATTCTTCGGACTTGCCGTCACCACCACCGCCTGCAGCGCCAGTTGCCGGGCAAGCGCGGCCTCCAGCTGCTGCTGGAACTGCGGGATCTGCTCCTCCGATGGCGGCTGGCCCGACTCCATGACCGACTGAGCGATGCACGGGCCTGCCAGCAGCATCGCCAGGGCAAGCGCGGTGCATGTCGTCATAAGACCCCGGGATCGCTGCGTGGCGCATCTCATCGCGCCCACCTGTCCTCGACGGCCTCGGTGACGCTTCATCTACTGGACCTCCTGGATGGCGTGCCAGGTCTGATTGAGACGTATCACCATCTGCTTGAGAGCAGCTCGCGCTCCCTCGGGGCTTTCCGGGATTTCCTGCCCCTGTCCCTGGATCTGGTTGTAAAGCTTCTTCGTCAGCTTTGCCATGTCTTCCGGTCCGCTGGGGATCAGCTTGCCCTGGGCCATGCCGACGGATTCCTGAAGCGTCCATATGGCGTTGTCCATCAGCTTCTGCGCGTCACCGCTCTCCCAGTTTTCAAGAAACGTGCGAGCGTTCTTCGGACCGCTGATCGCAGTCTCCGCGCTGGTCGCATCCTTCATAAGGGCCATGACGAATCCCAGTCGCATCCAGTTCTTGCGCAGTGTCGGGTCGGCATCGTCCCATATTCTTTCCATTATCCGCTTGCTGGACGAGAACGAGAGCGTGTCTGAGCCCTGCTGGCCCGGTGTCCCCGCCTGCTGGGCATTCGGCTTGGGCTCCAGCAGAATGATGCGACTCTTCTTCACCTCACCGGCGCCCGCATCGGCAATCACCACGTAGCCGGTGAATGAGCCAAACCAGAAGTCGAAGGTGTTGCCGCCCTTCGGTCCCTGCAGCTTGATCGTGCCCCGGTCGATCTTGTGATACTCGGTGATCCGGCCCTCGCTCGCCAGTTGGACCGACTCGTCGTCCCTGTGCACGATCGCACCGGAGACCCAGACGGTGCGGGTATCTGGTGGCACGCGCATCATTATGCTGCCATTGGTTGGCTTGTAGCCCTGCGCATTTGCCGTGTACTTGATCTCAACCAGCCGAGCCTCAGTATTCAGGCGGAAGTCGCAGGTCTTCGACTCGGTCTGCAGATTCCCCGTGGCGGCCCTGGTGGTAATGACGTTCGGCTCGCTCAGCGTCAGGTCGATGGAGTAGCTGCCATCCTCGGCAGTGAGCGCCTGGCCCATCGCTCCCGCGCCGCTGGCGGTGATCATCGCCCGGTGTACCGGCCCCCGGCGCGGATCGAGCGCCGTGCCGGTTATCGTCACCTTATCGGTCCGCTCGCTGACCACGACGGTGCGCGTGAGCCTCTGGTACGGTTCGCGCTCGCAGGTCACGCGGATCTGCTCAACGCCGGGAACCTCGAGACTGAGAGGTTTGTAGTCGTAGTAGTACCACGAGACCATCCAGTGCGAGCCTGTGCGATTCTCAAGCTGGCTTCGCAGCCGGATGGCCACGCACTCGTCGGGGACGGTGAAGGAGCCCTCGAAGGCGATGGTGTCATCGTGGTTCATCGGGTCGGTGCGCCTGGTGCGCGCGGGAGGGTTGATGTTCGTGCTCCAGATCCGCGATACCCCACCGTGCGTCTGCTCAGACTTGGTCCAGCCGCTGCCGTCGGCGACGAGCATGTTGCCGCGGGCGCTCTGAAGTTCCGGCACCTCCGGCCAGCTGTCATCGACCGTCTTGATCCACTCCAGCGCCACGTTCGCAGAGTGCGCCGTGGTCGTTGTTGAGCGGCCGCCCCCGCCCCACGGCCTCGGAAGGCCCGTGAAGGCGATCGACCCCTTCACTGTAACCTGCTGGCCGGGCGTGTACGGCCCCTGGGGTGTGAGGCTGTCAACGGTAAGCTGGATGGTCGGGTCGGACCAGACGACGGCCGCGAGCAGCACGGCCCCGAAGACAAGCGCAACTCGGAGCGGGCGCATCGGCGGGCCTCCTTGAATGTCTGCGAGTGCGCGCATGTGGTTGTTCACTAGATTGCCATTGCGGCGGAAAAGGTTACTCGCCGCCGCTCGCTTCTGCCGGCTCGTCCAGCCACTGGCGTGATTGTACGTCCGCGAGCCGCCCGCGCGCTATCTGGACGTACTCCCCGTTGAGGTCGATACCCAGGCAGCGGCGGCCCAGCTTCTTGCAGACCGCGGCGGTGGTCCCTGAGCCCACGAACGGATCCAGCACGAGGTCGCCGGGATTCGTCGAGGCCTCGACCACCATGCGCAGGATCGCCTCGGGCTTCTGGGTCGAGTGCAGCTTGTCGCCGTTGTCATCGCGCAGGCGCTCTTCGCCGGCACACAGATTCTCGCGGATGAACCAGTCCGAGCGCATCTGCTTGTCATCGTTGTACTGCTTCATGTGCTCGTAGTTGAAGATGTAGTCCTTGCGCTCGCGCTCGCGTACGGCCCAGATGAGCGTCTCATGTGCGTTGGTGAAGCGCACGCCGCGGAAGTTCGGCATGGGGTTGGTCTTCACCCAGATGACGTCATTGAGGATCCAAAAGCCCAGGTCCATGAGGACGGTACCGACGCGGTAGATGTTATGATAGCTGCCGATCACCCACAGGGTCCCGTTGGGCTTGAGCACCCGCCTCACTGCGCTCATCCACGCCTCGGTGAAGGCGTCGTATGCCTCCATGGAATCGAACTGGTCCCAGTCATCGTCTACGCCATCGACCCTCGTGAGGTTGGGCCGATACAGCTCATTCTCAAGCTGCAGGTTATACGGCGGGTCGGCGAAGCACACGTCGAATGTCTCAGGTTCAAGATCGCGCAGGACGTCCACACAGTCGCCCTGCACGATCCGCTGGGGTGGCTCGGTTGGAATCATCTCATCCATCTGGTTGCTCCCATCCAAAGATCTCGGCCGCGCTGGTAACCGCCATCTCGAGCCGCTCGGAGACGCTCTCCCCGCCCAGCGCCTCGTACATCAGCGGCCCGGTGTAGTCGATCTCGTCGAGCACCCCGATGAAGCTCTCCCAGTCGATGACACCCTCACCGGGCATCAGGTGCATCTCCTCCTGCCCGTGGTTGTCTGACAGGTGCAGGGTGCAGATATGTTCGGCCAGGTTCCGCGTTTCATCCACCAGGTCGGCCCGAAGGTTCGCGTGATTCGTGTCCAGACATACCCCCGGCGAGCCGTCGCACAGTGACAGTACCTCGCATATCTCCGCGCTGTCATTGCACAGACGCGGCTTGTTCGCCGGAAGATACTCGATCGCAAGCCGGACCGGCAGTGCGCAGGTGCGTTCGAGCAGCTCATTGAGACTGCGCATGCTCTGGGTGCGCCGCAGGCTCTGTTCCTCTTCGTCCCCGGTGCTGAGCCCGGCGTGCACCACCACGTAGTTCGCCTCAAGGTCGCTCGCGACCTTGCACGCGTCCAAAACCTGCCTCACCGACCGGCGCCGGGTGCACTCGTCGGGGGCGCTGAGGTCCACGTCTCCCCCGAACGGCGCGTGAACCGACCACACGCTCAGTGCATCCTCACCGATCATCTCGAAATCACTCGCATCCTGCCCCGAACCGTCCGGCGCAACGAAGACCTCGAGGTGCGTAATCCCCAGATCGCCCGCTCTCGCGAGGTCATTCGCGTCGATTGGCGTGCCCAGCATCGTGGTGCTGATCCCCAGTGCTCGCTGCATATCCGCACTCCCATTACGACGACCGCAGCCCGGTTACAGTAGGAATCGGGCTGCGGCTTAACTGTTTGCCACAATATCTTAAGACACTCGCGAGGGGGAGGTGTTCCCTCGATTCGCAGGAAAGGTCGTATCCTGTGCGTCAGTGTCGATGCGCTGCAGAGGAAACCGCTGGTTTGAGCCTCACTCAATCACGAGGTGTCATCGATGCGAACGGTCCGTTTTGCACCCACAGCCCTCGCGATCGCCATGCTGATCGCGTGCACGTGCGCCTGCGCCCCTGGCCAGGATCTCAGCCCTGACGAGCAGGCGGCCGTCGAGCGCGCCACAGACCTGTCACGAGCCTTCGCCGCCGCGGCGCGGATCGCGGGCCCGGCCGTGGTCAACATATCCACGACAACCATCGTCTCCGGCGGCCCGCCGGCGCTCTTCCGCGACTTTTTCGGACGCGAGTTCGGCGACGCGCTCCGGCGGTTTGACCGCGAGGTCCACAGCCTCGGCTCCGGGTGCCTCATCTCCGCCGAAGGCCAGATCATCACCAACAACCACGTGGTATCAGGCGCCAGCGAGATCACCGTAACGCTGGCTGACGAGCGGGAGTTCGACGCCCGGGTGATCGGGACCGACCCGGCGACGGACATCGCGGTCATACAGGTCGAGGACAGCGATCTGCCCTGCCTGCGCTGGGGTGATTCGTCGAAGCTGCAGGTCGGTGAGTGGGTGGTCGCGATCGGATCGCCGTTCGGGCTGGCGCACACGGTCACATCGGGCATCGTCTCCGCCACCGGCCGCGCCGACATGGGCCTGATCGGCCACGAGGACCTGATCCAGACGGACGCGGCGATCAATCCGGGCAATTCCGGCGGACCGCTGGTGAACCTGCGGGGCGAACTGGTGGGCATCAATACCGCCATCGCCAGCAAGACCGGCAGCTACGCCGGCGTGGGCTTCGCGGTGCCGAGTAACACCGCGCGCTCGGTGGCCCGCGAGCTGATCGAGCACGGCAGTGTAACGCGCGGGTGGATCGGGCTCATCCCCCGCGAGCTGACGCCACTGCTGATCCGCCGCTATGCGCCGGGCGCGGAATCCGGGGTATTCGTGGAGGCCGTCTACCGCCGGCACCCCGCAGCCGCGGCTGGCATCCAGCCCGGCGACGTCATCACCCACTGGGCCGGGGAGCCGGTCACCTCGGTCACCGACCTCGGGCGCGCTGTGGCCGAGACGGAGATCGGCTCGGAGGTCGAGGTTCATGTAATCCGCGGCCGGCAGACGGGCACCGCGACAGTTACCGTCGCCCGCCAGCCACAGCCACGAAACGGTCGGCCGGTCGAGGGAATATGACGCGAGTCGGGCAGACGTGTCAGGGAGAGATCATGATGACTTTTCTCGCGCTGATGGCCGGATGCGCCACACTGGGCGCGCCGTCAATTGAGTTTCAGCAGGCCGAACTGACCGTTCCCGAGCCACACCTGATCCGACTGGACCTCGCCGCGACGGGCGCGGGCGTGGAGGTCGGCAGCTACGGTGTCCGCACCCGCGACGAGGGCGTTGAACTCCCCGGACTGCGCCGGCGCGGGCGGTTCGATTACGTCCCCGCCGGACCGACCGATGATCGGCGCTGGCATCTGTTCCTGGATAACGAGCGCGGCGATCTCGATCCGGAGGAGGGGCGCGTGGGCCTGCAGATCGACGCCTCCGAGTGGCCCGATGGCGCGCACTGGTTCCTCGTGTTCGCCTGCAACCGCCCGGCCGAGGGCCCCTACGTGCATGACACGTACACGCTGCGGGTCGAGACGAAGGCCGGAGAGATCGTCGAGGAGCGCACCGCGGTGATGGAGTCGCTTGATGTCACCATCAACACCTTCAACGCAGCGCCGACCACGGTGGAGCCCGGTGAGCCGGTCTCACTGTCCGCCGATTTCAGCGAGCAGGGCGTGGGCGAGCTTGCCTGGGAGGTCACCGTGCCCTACTGCGTGGAGGAGCGCGAGACGCCGCCCGGCTGGCACTATGACGCGGAGAGGCAGAAGGCCTGCCTGACTGCCGAGCCGTTCGCGGACAACCAGGCCCCGGACGGCGATCCCGCTGAGGACACGCTCGCCATCGAGATTGCGACCGATGGCTGGGAACCGGGCGTGCAGAACTTCACCCTTCGCGCGGTGGCGCAGTTCGCGCCCGGTCAGACGCTGGCATACCGCGACTTCGCCATCACCATCCCACCCGACGATCCCCGCTTTTCCGTTGAGTTCGAGCACGATCGGCACCTGCGAGGCGGAACGCACTTCAGCAACATCATCAGCCCCGCCGATTCAGTCGCGATCGCATACGGTCGCATCACGCGCGACGGCGGGCGCTCGTGGGAGAATCTCGAGCGCGGCGGGATTCCCAGCCCCAATCTGCTCGCCGACGGCACCGTCATGGGCATGACGATGCGCTCGCAGCCGGTCAAGGGGCGCGAGGGGTACTACACCGTATCGATCTACGAGTCCACGGATGGCGGTGAGACGTTCGAGGGGCCGATCGAGGCCGAAATGCATGTCCCGCGGGCCACCAGCGGCGTGGGCCACGCCTTCGCCGCGGGGCCGATCTTCCACCGCTCCATCGTGCAGATGCCTGACGGCTCGCTGCTGGCCACTTTCTACGGGTGGTTCGAGGGCGATGAATCACCGGTCCCCGGCCAGGCGAAGTCCTTCCGCTACCGCACGTGGCTGATGCGCTCGGAGGACCGCGGCCGGCACTGGGAGTATCACGCCACGGTGGCGTATGACCCCGAGATCGGCACCGAGGGCTACTGTGAGCCGGTCATGCGGCGGCTGCCGGACGGGACGCTCATCTGCCTGCTTCGGACCGGTGGCGACAACCGCCCCTACCACCTGGACAATCCGCTGATGGTCGCGTTCTCGGACGACGGTGGGCTGACATGGACCGAGCCGGTGCGCACGGGCTTCGAGGGCGTGGCGCCGGACTTGGTCGTCATGGACGATGGCACACTCGCCTGCACCACGGGCCGCCCCGGCGCGTGGCTGCTGCTCAGCGATGATGGCGGCCACACGTGGCGGGACGCCTTCAGCATCAACGCGGAGCGCTACTCGGGATACACCGGCGCCTGCGAGGTTGAGTCGGGCGTGCTGCTGATCGGCTACGGCGCGAAGAACTGGCTCAACCCGGAGACCGGCGAGCGCGAGAACAGCCTGCGTACAGTGCGGGCGACGGTCAGGCGTCTGCGCTAACGAGATCACGTGGGCCGGGTGGAATCGGCTGGCCCACCACATCGCATCAGCGGCCGACGGCCAGACGGGGGTCTCGCAACACGTTGCGCACATTTGAAGTTCTTTGCGGGAGGGGGAGGTTGCGCAGCAACCGGGGGAGGGCGGTTTCTTTTCGAAGAAAAGAGCCCTCCCCCTCTGTTGTCGTCGCCGTCGCCGTTGTCTTTGTCGTAGTCGTTGTGGTAGCCGTTGTCGTTGCCGTCCCCGCGGGAGGTTTGTTGCCCGCTTTGGCGAAGGGGCGCTCGCGACGAACTGACAATGCTGACTGGAGGCGCATCATGGCCGAACTGAACATAGCTGTTATGCTCAACTCGCTGCGTATGGACCCGTATGATGGATTTGAGAAGATCGCTGAGATGGGCGTTACGGGCGTCCACCTCTCCGTCGGCGGCGGGCCGTTTTCTCCCGACAACATGTCGAAGCAGGACCGGAAGGAACTGCTGGCTCACCTCGACTCGCTGGGGCTTGAGATCTCCGCTGTGTCCGCGTGGGGCGGAGGCGTGCACCTGGAGGACGACGACTGCTCCGAGGCCATCGCGCAGGCGAGGGACATTCTCGAGTTGGCCGCCGACCTCGAGTGCGGGATCTGGCAGGGCCATGTGGGCATCATGCCCGAGGACGTCAACGACCCCGGCTGGGCCAACCACGTCCGCCATCACGAGCAGATTGCCAAGCACGCCGAGGCCGTTGGCGCCGTCCTCGCGATCGAAACCGGCCCCGAACCGCCCTACGTGCTCAAGCGCCTGATTGAGACCGTCGGGTCAGACACGATTCGCCTCAACTGGGACCCGGCCAATCTGATCCTCTGGCCCGCGCGCTACGCAAAAGAAGCCGGCGAAGAGTACGATAAGCAGAAGTGGATGGACCTGTACCAGCCGGTCGAGGGCCTCGACATCGTGGGCGAGTACGTGGTCCACGTGCATGCCAAGGACGCGCTGGTGCACGAGGACGGTGAGCGCGAGGAGGTCGCATTCGGCGAGGGCTGGGTGGACTGGGACCAGTCCATCAGCAAGCTCTGCGACGATCACGACTACGAC
>CAZAHB010000050.1:0-26738 GCA_964484945.1 uncultured Armatimonadia bacterium
CACCGAGGTCCAGTCCTCCACCGCATCGCCCGAGCCGCGCCAGTCGCCCGCGTGGCCCAGCCAGTTGCTGACGATGGTCCGCGTGGAGCCGTCCGGGAGGGTGAGTTCGAGGCCCACGAGGTCGTCGTGGACGAGCAGCGCCCCATCGCGCGCCGCGGCCTCCGCGCGGAAGGCGCCGAAGGAGTAGTTGTCCGGATTCTGCAGCACGCGCTCGGGGATCGGCCAGCGGTGCGCGAAGTTCAGGCTCGTCCCGTCGTGGCCGACCCACGCGGTGCTTTGCTCAGCGTCCAGCAGGCCCGTGCTGCGGTTCACGAAGCCGGTGATGGACGCGGCTGAGGACCACTCTGCCTCGCTCAGCGTCCCGTCGATCGCAGGCTGTATACCCGAGGGCGCGGCCAGCGCGGCCTGGTGCTCGCGGGTCCCGCGCAGATACAGCGCGCGAACCTCCACGTCCTCCAGCGCGCGGTTGAAGACGTAGAACTCATCGAGCTGAGTGTCCGGGGTCTGTTCGCCGCCGGTGTGCGGGTCCGGGTCGCCGAGGCGTATCTGCTCCCCCAGCGGGCCCAGCTCCACCTGAAGCTCCTCGGGCATCTTCTCCCCGTTCACGTAGAATCGCAGGCGCCCGTCCCGCCAGGTCCCGCACAGGTGCTTCCACTCCCCGGCCTCCCACGGGCCGGGGGCCTTGATGATGGACGGGCGCTCCTTGCGCTGGTCCATGTGGTAGAAGAACATTCCGCCCGAGTGCAGGTAGTGGTAGATGATAAAGCGCGTCGGTCCGGGCACGTCGATCCACCAGCGGTTGCGCTTCGGGGCGTCCTTCAGCGTCCAGTCGATGGACTGCACCCAGATGGAGAGCGTCCCCTCGTCGGGGAGCATGTTCGCGCCCTCGCCCTCGGGGTTGGTGGGGTAGCGAATGAGGGAGTATTCCCCGCCGGTCTGCACGGCCTGCCCCACGGTCCCGTCGCCGAACTCGAAGGTGGCGTCCTCGGCAACGATCGGCTCGGTCCCCTCCGCGGCCATGGCGGGCTGAAGGGTTCCGTCGAAGGGCACGTGCAGCAGGATATCGTCGCGGGAAAACGCCAGCGCGGGGCCGGCGGTGATGGCGGCAAGCAGCACAAGCATAATCCGGCGGGTCATGGGCGTGTCCTCCCGGAGCGGTGGTGGGTGCGTCACGAGAGGCATTCGCGAAAGTGGAAGTGGTTTCCTGCGTGGCGGGCGGGTCGAAGTGAAGAGGGAGGACCTTTCACCCGTCCCTGCTCACTTCGCCCCACCCCTGCCGCGACAGCACAGTTGCCGGAGATCCGGCTTAGAAGTAGAAGACCTCCAAAGTGCGCAGCGCGTGCTCGCCGTCCGCGTCAGTGACCTCGAGCTTCACCGCGTCCGCCACGACCGTCGCGAAGCGGTGCAGGTGCCGGTGGCCGATCGCCGACCCGACTGCCACGCCCTGCCAGCGCCCGTGGATGCGCGCGAGCAGACGCCACTGCCGGACCGCCTCGCCCTCCGAGAGGTCCTCCATGGCCGAGAACGCGTTGATCGGGGTGGGGCGGTCGAGATTGATGGTCAACTCTTCGGACGGGCCGACCGCCGCGCTGATCGGATCGCCCCACCGGCGCTCGATCTCCGCCGACATCTCGATAAGCCTGGCGACATCCGGCTCCGGCAGCAGCCCCCGGTCATCGGGGCCGATGTTCAGCAGCAGGTTCGCGCTGCGGCCGACCGAGGATTCGTAGATGTCCACGAGCCTCTCGGCGCTCTTGAGCGACGGCCAGTCATCGGGGTGCCAGAACCAGTTGGCGCGGATGCGCGCGTCTGCCTCGGCCGGCAGATAGTGCGGGAAGCTCTCGCGGAAGCCCTCGAAGATCAGACCATGATTCTGGTTGGCGTCCTCGGGCGAGTGGACGGTGTTCCAGCACGGATACGGCGCCAGGCCGTCCTCGTTGCCCACCCAGCGGAAGTCGGGGGCGCCCAGGGCGTGGATGCAGATCTCCGGCTCGTGCTCGCGGATGTTCCCTATGATCTGCTCCCAGTTGTACTCGTGGCCCTTCGAGCCCGCGCCGTCGAGCCACGCCACCTCCACCGGCCCGTAGCGGTCCAGAAGCTCCGTCCACTGCCGGGTGTAGAAGTCATCGTAAGCCGCCTCATCCTCGTAGCAGGGCTCGTGGCGGTCCCATGGTGAGCAGTAGAGGCCGAGGGCGATGCCCGCGTCGTGACAGGCGCGCGCGACCTCGCCGACCACGTCGCCCTCACCATCGCGCCACGCGCTGGAGGCCACCGAGTAGTCGGTGGTGTCGGTGGGCCACAGGCAGAAGCCATCGTGGTGCTTGGTGGTGAACACGAAGTAGCCCATCCCGGCCTCAACCGCCGCGTCCACCCACTGGCGCGGGTTGAGATCCGTAGGTGCGAAGACGTCCGGAGGGTCGTCGCCCTCCCCCCATTCCTGATCGCAGAACGTGTTGGGCCCGAAGTGGCAGAACATACCGAACTCGTGGTCCTGCCAGCGAAGCTGTCGGTCAGTCGGTGTCGGTCGGTCAGTGGACATACAGATCGCCTCCCCCGGGCTCTTCGCCGATGGGCAGGCGATGTCCTTTGCCGTATTCCCAGCATGGATAACCTTCGCCTATTCCGTCTGGGGCTTCAGCTCAAGCGCCACGGAGTTGATGCAGTAGCGCAATCCGGTCGGCTCCGGCCCGTCGGTGAAGACGTGTCCGAGGTGCCCGCCGCAGTCCGAGCAGACGACCTCCGTGCGGCTCATCCCGTGGCTGGCGTCCTCGCGCTCTACCACGGCGCCCTCGTCGAGGGGCCGGGTGAAGCTCGGCCAGCCCGTGCCGGATTTGAACTTGTCGTCGGCGTCGAACAGCTCATTGCCACATCCGGCGCAGTGATAGATGCCGTCGGTGGTCTCGTCGTAATACTCGCCGGAGAACGCGCGCTCGGTGCCGGCCTCGCGGAGGACGTGGAACTCCTCTTCGGTCAACTCTTCGCGCCATTCATCTTCTGTCTTCTGGACCGGAAACTCGTGCTCAGCCACCTCTGTGCCCTCCTCAACCGGCTTTGCGGGTGCTTTGCAGCTCGTGGTGCATGCTATCGAAATGGCCGCAACTACGACCAGAGCGGCTACGATAACTCCTGTGCGGATTATCATCCAGATCACGTGATCGGGCATAGCCCTCTCCTCCGCGCCATTGGGTATTCGCCGGGTGTATTGACGAATCGGGGGGCGAGAAGGTTGTCGTCCAGCCGTTTGAAGGGCGCGGCCCTACGTGGCCGCCCGGCCGTTGTCCTCTTCACTACCTCTCAGAAAAACCCGATCGGTTCGCCGGAGATGTCCTGGATCACGTTCTTGTAGCGCATGTAGGTATACAGCCCCTGCATCCCGCGCTCGACGCCCGTGCCGGACTGCTTCCAGCCAGGGAACGGGCTCTGCGGGTAGACCTGGTTATACGTGTTCACGTAGACCGTCCCGGACTTCAGCGCGCTCGCCATCCGCCGGGCGCGGTCGGCATCGGTGGTGAAGACTCCCGATCCCAGGCCGTAGGGGGTGTCGTTGGCGATCTCGACCGCCTCCGCCTCGTCCTCGAAGGGGATCGCCACCAGCACCGGCCCGAAGACCTCCTCGCAGGAGACAGACATGTCATTGGTGCAGTCGGTCAGCAGCGTCGGGCGCACGAACCAGCCGTCCTGCAGCGCCGGATCATCGGGGACGTCCCCGCCCGCGGCCACAGTCGCCCCGGCCTCCTCGCCCCAGCGGATATAGCCGGTGACTTTCTCGAACTGCGCCTCGCTGACGATCGCGCCAAGCTGCGTATCCGGGTCCATCGGGTCGCCGACCACCAGCGAATCGAGCTTCTCCGCGACCGCCGCGCACAACTCGTCGTAGAGGCCCCTCTGCACCAGCAGGCGCGTGCCGGCGATGCAGTTCTGACCGTTATTGAGCAGCAGGCCGAAGACCGCGCCGGAGACCGCCTGGTCGAAGTCAGCGTCCTCGAAGACCACCACCGGCGACTTGCCGCCAAGCTCCATCGAGGTGTTGGTGATATTCTGCGCCGACAGTTCGATGATCCGCCGCCCGACCTCCGTGGAGCCGGTGAAGGAGACCATCCCCACGCGCGGATCGGTCACGAGCGCCTCACCCACGACGCGCCCGGGGCCGGTGATGACGTTCAGCGCCCCCGGGGGCAGCCCGGCCTCCGCGAAGCACTCGCATACCACCGAGGAACTCTGCGGTGTAATCGACGCGGGTTTGAACACGATGGAGTTGCCGGTTGCGAGCGCCGGGCCGATCTTGAGCATGCCGAGGAAGAGTGGGAAATTCCAGGGGGCGATCCCCCCGACGACGCCGTAGGGCTCCCACAGCGAGAAGTCGATCTGGCCGGGGTTGGGGATGTCGATGGTCTCCCCCACCCCCGCGTCGGTGACCGAGGCGTACCAGCGCAGGTAGCCGGCCGCCGCGGGGACGTCGACCGCACTGGACTCGCTGATGGGCTTGCCCACATCGAGCGTCTCAAGCTCCGCGAACTCGTCCGCGCGCTCCTCGATCAGGTCCGCCGCCTTCGCGAGTATCGCTGAGCGCTCGTCGCTGGTCATCGCGCCCCATTCGCCCTCAAAGGCCTCCTGTGCAGCCACACACGCCCGGCAGACGTCCTCGCCACCGCCCTCCGCCACCGAGGCGACCACGTCCCCGCTGGCGGGGTTGATGCTCTCGTAGCTCGCGCCATCGGCCGCGTCGCAATACTCGCCGTCAATGAACAGCTTGATGTCCCGCATGAGAGTTCCTCCTGCCATCGCGATCTTCCGCCCGGTCACCCCGGGGATGCGCACTGTTTCGATACTACTTCCATATTTGACGGCCGGGAACCTGCAGCCGACATCGCCGATTCGCCCCGACCACCACTCCTGCCGGTCTCACTTGACACAGCGCGACGCACCTGATAGAAGATGGACACTTCATCAGGTAGACCTGCGGCGCAGGTTCCCTCGCGGTCCGGAGACCACCGCACACCCGGGAAAAGAGTGGCAGTAATGGCGGACCAGGATTCAAAATGCCGGGAGCAGACCTTCTGGGACAATCGCTTCGAAGCGGGCGCCCCCTCCTGGCTGCAGCGAATGCGTGATGCGGCGGCGAACCCCCGGTGGCAGGAGCACTACGAAGATGCCATCGTCTCGGCTGTCGAAGGCAGGCGCGCACTCGATTACGGGTGCGGAACCGGCTGGACGACCGCGAAGTTCGCCTGCCACGCAGAGGAGATCGTTGGTATCGATATCTCCGACACCGCCATTGAGCAGGCAGCGGACCAGGCTGAAGCGGCGGGCCTCACGAACGTAGCGTTCGAGCAGATGGATGCGGAGAACCTTGACTTCGACGATGATTCTTTCGACGCGGTGTACGGCAGCGCCATCATCCACCATCTGGATGTTCGCCGGGCGCTCTCAGAGATCTGCCGTGTCCTCAAGCCATCCGGTATGGCGGTTTTCGAGGAACCGATGGGCCATAATCTGGGAATGCGAGCCTTCCGGGCCCTCACACCTAACCACCGTACCCCCGACGAGCATCCGCTCCTGGTCCGGGACCTGCAGATCGCCGAAGAGTTCTTCGCGGACGCCCGCTTCGATTTCTTCAATCTCTCGACCCTTCTGGCCGTCCCATTCGCGCTCACGCCGCTGGCCGACCCCATTCGCAAGATCCTGGCTCGTGTCGATGACAGGCTCATCGACGCGATCCCGGCGCTGGGCCCGCACGCCTGGCGCGTCGTACTTGTGCTCGGCGCACCCGAACAGGCCTGAACCGCTTCACCCGGCGGTGCTTCGCCCGACGGGGCTTCGCCCTCCGCGCCGAGCCGAAGCGGGTGCCGTCCGCCGACCGCTCTCACTCTCGGTGTATTTCTGACGTCCCTGTCAGGACATCAGGCCCGTGGAGTCTGTGCTGCAACTGGACCGCCAACTGACGCTGTGGATCAACCACCACCATCATCCCGTACTGGACGTGCTCTTTGAGGGCGTCTCCTACCTCGGGGACGCGGGTATCGCGTGGCTGATCGTGGTCGCCCTCATGCTCATCCTCGGCGCCCGGCGCGACCGACTGATCGCCCTGATCTTCCTCGGCGGCCTGCTGCTGACCGAGTTCTCGGCGATGCCGGTCCTGCGCGATCTGTGGCATCGCCCCCGACCCTACGCCTACATGGAGAGCATCCGTACGCTCGGTCCTGAATGGGACTTCCCGTCCTTCCCCTCGGCCCACGCGCACCTGTGGGGGCAGGCGACGCTGCTGTTCGCGGTGGCGTATCGGCGCCTGAAGTGGCCGCTGATCGTACTGTTGATCCTGTCTCTTTATTCGCGGCCCTATGTGGGCAATCACCATGTGCTGGACGTGCTGGGGGGATTGCTGCTGGGACTGGCCTTCGGCGCGTTCGAGGTGCTGGTGGCGTGGAACGCGGGGCTGTTGCGGCCAGCGAAGGGGATAGTGAAAAGGGAAGAGTGAAAGGATAACGGCGTGCGGATGGCCGCACGCCGTCGAAGGTCAATCGGCCTCGAGGCCGGTCGCTCTTATCCCGAGACCGTCACATACGCGTTCGCGACCTTTCCTGACGCAAGCTCCCGCGCGCGGATGCGCCAGACGCCCGGAACGTCATTCGGCGCGATGTCGCAGGTGATCTGGACAGTCCCGTCCTTCGCGCCATAGAAGCCGCTGAATTCCGCCTCGCGCCCGTGCGGATCGACAATGTCCACCCGCATCGGCACCACCGCGCCGATCCGCTCCCCGTCGTCCGCGAGGACCCCTGCCTCGATCGCGATCTGCTCGCCCGGCGTGGCCTCCTCGGGGGCAGTCACGCGGACCGTGTCGATCGGCCGCGGCGTGATCATGAACACACGGCCCTCGCAGGGCCCGAAGTGCCAGTCGATGCTCATGCGCCCGTCCTCGCTGCCCGTCGGCACCTCGCGATGCCCCACCAGATCGTACACGTAGCCTCCGCGGCCGACCGTCAGTGTCGCGTCCGTGGGCAGACCGTTCTCCATCACGAGTTCGTGGTGGCCCACGTAGAGGCCGAAGTCGCGCCTGTCGTTGACGGCGAACAGGTAGTCCGTGTCCCCGTAGCTGCGCACGTAGGGGATCACGTCCGGCGTCGAAGTGTCAGCGAAGCGCTCGTAGTGCGCGTCGAGCTGCTCGCGGACCGCCAGCCCCTTCTCGACGTTCTGCGAGCGTGCTTCCTTCGCGTTCTGCGGGCGCGAGTGCGTCTTCACGAGGATGTCCGGAGTGACCGCCGGGCAGGTATTCTCGTCGCCGATCACGATCCCGCCGCGATCCTGGAACGCCTCGATCTCCGCCACCACGCTCTCGGTGAGCACGTCGCAATCCGGCATCAGGAGGACCTTATACTGGTCGAGCCCATCCTGCTGGATCGTCTCGTCGAAGACCACTTCCGGCTGCAGCCCGGCGTAGTTTGCGATCAGCCACATCTCGCCGATCCAGCCGCCGTTCCAGCCCCAGGTGCCCCTGCGCGCGAACATCTCCGAGGCGAAGCTCTCCAGCAGCGCCACGTCCGAGTCCCGCCCGGGGACCTGCCGCAGGGTCGGGCCCAGCGGCTCGACCACCGTCTCGCAGAGGCGCTCAAGCTCGAACTTCGTCTGCGGATGCGTGTACTCGTATGAGCCGCGCTCGATGCCCGGCAGCAGCGAGCCGATCCCGTGGTACATGATGCCCTTGATCGGCCGCGCGATCTTGCTCCAGAACGCCTCGCGCATCTGCATCGGCGCGATCGTTACGAAGCGCGCGCCCGGTATCTCGCGCTCCCACTGCGCGACGTATTTTCCACTCTCGTCCACGGTGCCGGTGCCCTGCGGGCGCACGTCCTTATCCTGGAACTCCGCGCTCTGCTGCCTGGCTTCCTCGCCCGGCTCGGGCGCCGTCTGGTTCCGGTACCAGATGATCTGGGTCATCTTCATGACCTTCTGGTCGGGGCGGTCGGCGCCTTTGACCATCTGCAGCATCTCCTCGGTCGCCAGCCCGATCCGGATCGGGTCCGGGTAGGAGTAGGTCCACTGTGACAGATAGTCCACGTCGCCGCCCTGGCCGTAGACCTTCGCGGTGCGCACGGCCGGGTCGTGCCAGGTCCAGAACCTGTCGTGGCTGCCCTCGGTCACGCCCTCGTGAAGCTGCGTGTGGAGGTTATTCCAGCCGTCCCCCCCGTCCCAGAACCAGCGGTAGTAGACGTAGAGCGGATAGTCGTCGGGGATCACACGGTCGGGCGGGAAACTGTCAAGCTGCTCGTAGTGTACACCGCGCCTGTCCTCGACCTCTTCGGGAATGTCATACCCCGCGAACTCCCTGAACGCCTCGCGATCGTGGTCGTGGAAACACGTGTGCGAGTGCCCCCGCACTTCGCTGTGTACGAGCATCGAGTCGAACCCGGGATGGTCGCCGTAGCCCAGTGCCATGGACGCGCCCACGTCGTGGATGAACTTCGGGATGCGGTCGAACAGGCCGCACACGTCCTCGCGCTCGTATGGCTCGCCGTCGCGGTTGATGCGCTGGTACTCCTCTTTGCCGCGCGCCCAGCGGCCCGGGCTGAGATTGGCGGACACGCGCATGCCCCGGCGCAGCGCGTCGTCCATCTTCGCGCGCTCACTGGCGACGCGCTCATCGCTTGCGGGCTCGACCGGCTGTCCGGCCTCCCAGATCTTGCCGTAGTCACACCGAACGCCCATGTAGTGCGTGAAGCCGATGCGCTCCAGCCAGTCCAGCTGCTCCTCGCTGCTGGTGCCCCCCCACATCACCACGGGCATCCGCTCGGGCGTCTCGCGCGGGACGATCGAGATATCGAACTCCTCGGTGGACGTGAATGGGGGATCCGTCGGAATCTCCACCGTCGCAGCGATCTTGTAGTCATCGGGGCGGAGGCTCGTGTCGAAGTCGAACGCCACCTCTGCGCTCTCTCCGGTCGGGATCGCCGGAAGATCCTCAGTGAGCTGCGGAGCGCCGTTCAGCGTCACCTGCACGGTTGCGCCCTCCAGCGGCTCGCGCAGGCGATTCGTTACTGAGAAGCGGACCGGGTCAACGTCCTCCATGCGCACGAACGCGCTGCGGTCGGAGGTCATGGCGAAGGCCGCGGGGCGGAACTCCAGCGCCCCCGAGCAGATCCGCACCTGGTCGATCAGCCCCGGGAAGCCGTGATAGAGGCTCCCGACCCGATCACCGATGTAGAGCGGCCGGTTGCCCGGTGAGATCGCGCCATAGCCATCCTTCGTCTCCGAGCCCATCGCGGAGCCGTCCACGAAGAACGAGCCGGTCCCGGCGCCGTCGTAGGTGAACGCGATGTGCCGCCACTCGCCCGGCGTGACCGAGAACGATCGCGACCTCCACGCCACCGTCTCATCGCCGAACCCGAGCTTCATCGTCAGCTTTCGCTCATCGGGCCCCGACTCGCGCTCGAAGCGAAGCTGGAAGTCGTTATCATCGATGTACTTCTTGTCCAGCACCATCGCGATGGGGTAGTCGCCAGAGAACTCCTCGGCGGGGTTAATCCACATCTCCACGGTGAAAGCCCCGTCAGGGCTCAACGCGGGCGCGTCCGCGACCATCACCCTGTGCGGATCATCGACGACCGGGTGGCCGCGGAAGCACTTCAGCGCTCCGCCGCCAAACCGCCCCTCATCGACAAACTCTCCGCCCTGAAGGGTGAGCGTGCGGCCGTTGCCCGAGGCGTCGGCGGTGGGGTCGGGCTGATTGAACTGCCACAGGCCGACGACGTGCTCGCCCGTGGCGTCCTCGCCGGCGTACTCGCTCATGAACGGCTCCGCAAGCTGCACCTCGGTCGCCTCCTCGTCCTGCGCCATGGTGAACGAACCTGCGATCATCAGCACCGTCAGCGTCGCCAGCAGCGTTCGCAACGCGATCAACTCCTCAGATTTCAGATCAGGGCGACTGCCCGAGTGAGACGGGTTCAACCTGGTCGGCAACAGAATATCGGGTTACGACGTGGGCCCTACTCCGCCGGCTCCAGCAATACCAGGCTCACCGGCTTGTAGATCCCGCCGGCCATGGCGGTGTTGAGCACGCGGACGGAGATCTGGTTCTCCCCGCCCCAGTTGAGCATATCCGTGACGTCAATGCGGAAGGGCGTGGCCCAGCCGGAGGGGCCGCGATCATGCTCGCCCGCGAATTCACCGTTCACCCAGACCCACGTGGACTCATCGACCGCCTGGAAGTCAAGCTGGGCTCTCGCGGGAGGCTCGCGATCTGGAAGCGTGATCGTTCGGCGATACCAGCCGACGCCCGGCGCCGGGCCCTGGTCGCCCCAGAACTGTTCGATGGCGATTGGCTCCCATCCGCTGTCATCGAGGTCGGCGGCGAACCACTCCTCATTCAGGCCGACCTCGTCCTCGGCCACCTGAAAGCGCCAGCCCTCGGCCGGCAACGCAATCCTGCCCGCCGTCTCATACGATGCGCGCAGTGCCATCACCGCCGCGCGCTGCACCGGAGAACTCTCGTCCGAACCGGCGCGGTCGAGCAACGCGCGAACCTCGTCCGACGGCGGCATATCTATCAGGGCGTAGACCGCGCCCTGCCGGACCAGTTCGTTGTCGTCGCGCAGTGCGCGCTCAACAAGCTCCAGCCCCTCGCTGCCGAGCGCGTCGAGGTTCATCGCCGCATTGCGCCGCACGAGCGCGTCGTCGTGGCGCAGCGCCTTCCCGAGCGGGATGAGCGCTTCCGTTCCCGCGGAGGGCAGCAGCCGCGCGGCGGTCCGCGCGACCAGTGGATCGCGGTCCTCGATTCCCTCCGCCAGCTTCTCGACCGTGGGATTGTCCAGCAGCGCCATCCGCCGGGAGGCGGCATCCCCGGCCATGGCCACCGTCGTCACCAGCGCGAGCACCGTCAGTGTGATCGCAATCCGGCCAGCGTATGTCCTCATCAGCTTCCTGCACCTCCGAGCAGCGATAACTGTGTGTGACTATTGCCCGCGCGACAGCCGCAGACCTGCTGAAGCTGAAAACGCCTTCCGTTAAATATTTCTTCATTTGGGAGGTGCTATGGCGATAAGAACTGAAGTGCCGCTTAGCAATCGTCCTCGCACTCACCTGCTGCAGCGCTACGAAAACGCTGGGGGACTGGAGGGGCTCGATGACCGGCCGCGAACGCGTGCTGGCTGCGCTCGACCACCGGCAGCCCGATCGTGTACCGCTGGACCTTGGCGGCAGCATCGTGACGGGTATTCACTGCCAGGCTCTGCAGGCCCTCCGACGCTCACTGGGGCTGCCCGAGCGCCCCGCGCGGATCTACGACAGTGTGCAGATGCTCGGCGAAGTCGAGATGGACCTCGTCGAGCGACTGGGGCTGGATGTGTTGCGAGTCGGCCTGCCCCGAGGATGGAGCAGTGACCCGGGCGCCGAGATGCGCGCGTGGGAGCCATTCGACGGCGTAGAGACCCTCATTCCCGAGAGCCTCGATGTGGGGCCCGACGGTGAGGGCGGATGGTACGTGTTCTCCGGGACGGGCCGTGCGCGCAAACCGGTGATGCACATGCCCGAGGACAGCTATTACTTCGACACCATTGGCTACGGCGAGTGGAATCACGACTTCAAGCCAGCTCCGCTGGAGAAGATTCGCGAAAAAGCGGCGGCCTCACAGATCCCGGAGGCGCGACTGGAGGCCCTGGCCGAACTCGCGCAGCAACTCCGCGAAGATACTGACAGGGCTCTCCTCATGCGTTCGGGCGGGGTCGGGGTCGGCTACGTGGGCCATCTGACGGACTTCTTGTGTCTGCTCGCGGAGGACCCGGCGTACGTCCATGACATGTTCCAGATCCATACCGAGACGGCGCTCGAGAACCTCCAGCGCCTGTGGGACTGGATCGGTGAGGACATCGACCTGATCTTCATGAGCGGCCTCGACCTCGGAAGCCAGCGGTGTGAACTGATCGCGCCTCAGACGTTCGAGGATGTCTACACACCGGCCTTCCGGAAACAATACGAGTGGGTTCACGAGAATACGACATGGAGGACCTTCCGGCACTCGTGCGGGAGCATCGCCAACATCGTAGAGATGATGGCCCGCGCGGGAGTGGATGCGCTCAATCCGGTCCAGACCACGGCGGCGGGCATGGATCCGGCGAGCCTCAAACAGCGCGTCGGGGATCAGCTCACCTTCTGGGGCGGGGGCGTTGAGACGCAGGGCGTCCTCCAGTTCGGCACTCCGGATGAGGTGCGCCGACAGGTCGCCGAGCGAGTGCGCATCTTCGGGGCCGGTGGAGGCTTTGTCTTCTGCCCGGATCACAACATCCAGCCCGGTACGCCGCCCGAGAACATCATTGCCGCGTATCAGACTGCTGCACAGATCGACCGGTACTCCCCACATAGTCGTAAGACGCATGCAGGGAGGACGGACACATGAACACCCGTTTGCAGGCGTTCCAGGAGGCTGCGGAGCGCGCGGTCGAGTTCCAACTGCAGTATCTCCAGCCTGACGGCTCCTTCATCTGGGACGACGATATCCGTGATGCCTACCACAAACAGCCGTACGCCTGGGGGATCTCCGGACGACTCAGTGAGGCGCACCGTCTTTTGACCTGGATCCGCGACAATACGCTGCAGCCTGATGGCAGTCTGCTCGACTACAATGGCGACGTCTACAAGCTGTCATGGCTCTTCCAGGGCGCACACCGCCTGGGTCGCTTCGACATCTCCCATCCCCTGATGGGCTGGTTGCTCGCACAGCAGAAGGAGTGCGGCGGCCTGCCCCACTTCGCCGATGATGACCGTCTGCGCGCCCTGGCAACCGCCTGGGTCGGCGTATCGGCCCTGTATTTCGGGCGCGTGGACGCGGCGATGCGTGCGGCGGACTGGTGCGAAACTCTTCTTGACCAGCCGGATGAGGGGCGCTTCTACTTCCAGACGACCCTCGACGGGACGCTCGTTACCGAGGATATGGATGAGAACGCGCAGTTCGTCGATCTCGAGGAGGTCGGCCAGGCCTACTGGGAGATCGGTTTGCCGTGGATGCTGATGGGCCGCCTCTACCAGGCGACCGGCGATCAGCACTACCTCGACAACGCGCAGCGGCTCTTCGAGTGGCAGCGCTCCTGTGCCGAAGACAACTTCGCCTGCGTCGGCAGCGGGAAGAGTTCGCTGGCGGCGTGTGTGCACTATCTCAACACCGACGATGCGCGAGCCCGCAACGGAGCAATCGCGTTCGGCGAGTTCCTCCTGGCCACACAGTATCCCGAGGGTGGCTGGCGAGGCCCGAACGAGCCTGATCAGCCGCTCATCTACATCGACCACGCGGCGGAGTATACCGTATGGCTCAATGAGATGATTGGCGTGTTGGGCAGCGTCCAATAGGAACACGACCAGGCCCGGCAGGTCAGGCGCGCACCTTGCAATTTCGCGCGGGGAGGCAATACCGGTGAATGACCTTCTGCAGCAGTTCAGAGAGGCCGCCGATCGGGCCGTGGACTTCCAGCTTCAGCATCAGCAGCCCGACGGAAGCTTCATCTGGGATCCGGAGATCCCCGACGCGTATCACAAGCAGACCTGGTCCTGGGCACTGGCCGGGCACCTGGCTGAAGCGCATTCTCTGCTGAACTGGATCCGCGACAACACGTTGCGCGCCGACGGTTCCGTGGACGGCTACAGGGGCGATGTCTACAAGCTCTCGTGGCTCTCTCATGGAAGCCACCGAGTCGGGCGATTCGACCTGGCCCATCCGATCATCGGCTACGTACTGGCGCAGCAGGTCGAGTGCGGCGGCTTCCCGCATTTCGCGGGCGACGATCGTCTCCGCTGCCTGCCGACCGCGTGGGCGGGCGTGGCGGCGGTCCGTGTCGGGCGGCTGGATGTGGCCGAGCGGGCGGGCCGGTGGTGCCTGCGGCTGCTCGATCAGCCGAACGAGGACCGCTACTACTTTCGGACCACGCTCGACGGCTCGCTCGTCACGGACGAAATCGAACCGGATGCTCTGTTCATAGACCTCACTGAGCCGAAGCAACCGTACTGGGAGATCGGCCTTCCGTGGCTGCTGTGCAATTCGCTGTACCAGGCGACCGGCCGGCAGCAGTGGCTCGACCGCGCCACGGACTTCTTCGACCTGCACCTGCGCTGTGCGGAGGACCGCTTTTCTCATACCGGTTCGGGCAAAAGCAGCCTCGCGGCGGCTACCCACTGCGTGGTGACCGGCGACGAACGCGCCCGCGATGCCGCGCTCACCTTCGGCCGCTTCCTGCTGGAGAACCAGCGCGAGGACGGTAGCTGGACCGTCGGGGGCAGCGATGACCTGCTCACCCGCATCGACGCGGCCGCGGAGTTCAGTGTCTGGCTGGGCGAGATGAGCGGGCTGCTTGGGCATCGAGAGGGCGGGCGGCAATGTAATGCCGCCCCTCCAAACGACTGAACATCGAAGGGAGCACCCATGTCTGATCCGATCAAACTGGGCCTCATCGGCTGTGGCGGACAGGGCGGGTACCTGTCCGAGGCCGCTGCCATCAGCGGACGCGCGAAGCTTGTCGCCTGCGCCGATATCGACGCCGAGCGCGCCGAGCAGTTTGCCGCGCAGTTCGGGTACACCGACTCGTTCGGCAACACCGCGGAGATGCTCGACGAGGCGGATATCGCGGCCGTCATGGTCGCAACGCCGCATGATCAGCTTCAGCCCGCGGCTCTGGATGCCATCCGCGCGGGAAAGCACGCGCTGGTGGAGAAGCCGATGGCGCTCACCGTGGGGGCAGGGCGCGAACTCGTCGAAACTGCGCGCGAGAATGACGTGCGGCTGATGTGCGGCTACACGCTGCGCTTCTTGCCGGAGCGCCGGGAGATGCGGCGACTGGTCGAGGAGGGCGCGGTGGGCGAGGTGACGCATGTCACCAGCGGTCAGCTCATCGGCCCGATGGGCGGCTGGCTCGGCGATGCCGCGCGTGGCGGCGGCCCGCTCAACTACGTGGGCTCACACGCGCTGGACTTCCTCATGTGGATGGCCGATGCGCCGGTGGAAGAGGTCTACGCGCAGGTCAACATCGAAGAGGGCGGCGGAGTGGAGACCGATGTCTCCGTTACGATCCACTTCAAGGGCGGGATCATGGGACAACTGCTGACCTCCCAGCGCATGGGCGGGCGCTACGGCTGGTGTGACGTGATCGGCACCGACGGGCGGCTGCGCACCGAGTGGGAGAGCGATGAGCTTTACGTCGAGAGCCGCGCCATGCCCGAGTACGCGAACCCCACACGCATCAGGGTGCCGCAGACGGCCCACCAGCCGGATCTGTCGCGGGATACGTCCGCGCGGCTGACCGGCTTCCGGTACATCCGCTCGTGGGCGGCTGAATTCACGGAGTTCGCCGACGCGATCCGCGACGACCGCGAGCCGTTCGTCTCCGGCGAGGACGCGCTGGGCGTGGTGGAGGTCATGGAGGCGATCCGCCTGTCATACATGAACGGAGTTCCCACCGAACCCGGTGTCGATCCCCGTGACGAGATGGACTGGTGACCATGACCGAGGACTATCGCCCCTTCCGCGGCATCCATGGCATTGACGACCTTTTGCTGGCGCGGAAAAGCGCCGCTGCCGGTGACACCGTCCCAGTGTCGGAGCCGTACTACGGCGAGATCTGCGCGTGGGTGACGCTCGACGCGCCCGCGGAGACGCTCTTCGGCGAGAAGCGTCCCGTGCTTGCGTGTGATGCGTGGCGGCTGCTGCTCACCGAGCACGGCTACCTGCGCTTCGAGAGCGATACGCCCGATGCACCGGAAGCGGAGTCGTACCTCCCCGCGCACGTGGCCGTCGGCAAAGGTGGCATGCGGCTGGGCCTGGCGATCTCGAACTCCGCGTGGCTGCTGCGCGAGACCGACTACGCGCGCGAGACCGAGCGCGTGTCGGCGGTGCGGCTGCTGGCGGGCCCGGCCGACGGGCCGCTCTCGCGCATCGGCGAGGAGACCGGGTGGCTGGCCCCTGACCTCCGCCCCGTGCCCGGTGAGCTGCGCGTCGGCCTCGGCCCGGGGGGACTGACCGCATACAACGCGCTGGACGCCGATGCGATCGCGCTGCAGGGCGGTGACCCCGCCGATGACCTGCTCCCGCTGATACCGGGCGGATCCAGCTTCGAGCCGCGCTGGATCGACGAGCGCACGGTGGAGGTCTTCGGCCGGCCGGAGTTCATCCGCTCCTCCAGCTACTGGGTGCTGCTGCGGCCTGAGGATACCGAGCCTGCGCCCGACCGGCTGATCGTGCGCACGATCCACTGGGGCGGCGCGAATATGACGCCCACGTTTTTCGTCAGCCCCGACCGCCAGCAGTGGCGGCGCGTGGCACCAAAGCGCGTGACCATGGGTCCGGACGGGACGCACTACTCCGCCGAGTTCGCGTGGAGCGACGTCGCCGGGCACTACCTCGCCAGCGCCCCGCTGTTCGGAGACAGTGAGCGCAGGGCGCTCATTGCCCGGGCTGAGCTGCTGCCGGAGGTGCACGTGCAACAGATCGGCGCGTCGGTAGAGGGCCGCGCGATCCACGCTATCCGGGTCGGAGAGGGCCCGCGCGGCGCCGCAATCATCTGCGGCCAGCACTCCCCGCTGGAGATCATGGGCGGCCGCATGATTGCGCCGATGATCGATGCGTTACGCGACCGCCCTGAGTTGCTTGAGGCGGCGAGCTTCATCTTCGTGCCGACGGCGAACGTGGACTGCGCGCACTACGGTGGCACCGGGCTGAACGTCAATCAGCGGAACAACAACCGCCACTGGATCGTCAATGTGCAACCGGAGAACCGCGCGGTCATCGAGCACATCAACGCCCTGCGAGACGATGGTCTGCGCTTCGAACTGGGCATCGATGTACACGCCGGCGGGGTCTTCCGCAACCCCGTGCTGATGCACATGGGCAACGGACAAGTCGAGGTCGCGCCGCATGCGCTCGAAGCGCAGGAGACGTGGCGTGACCTGCTCGAGCAGCACGCGGGGCTTCGGCGCGCCGACGGCCGACCGCTCGGCCAGGACCACCTGCGCGCCACAGACTGGCTGCACCAGGAGCACGGCGCGGTGGCGTTCTGTCTGGAACTGAGCACCTGCAGTTGGTTTGACCCGCGCGCAGGACGCACGCGGCCCTTCAGCGTCGATGCCCTCGACGTGATCGCCGAGGGGATCGTGACGGCCTGCGCGGACTACTTCACTACGTGATGTCGCACCCGGCAAGCCCGGCGATCGCCGCTTGCCACAGAACTAGAACCCGCGCCGCGCCGCCAGGAGGCAACGCACATGCGCACGAATACACTCACCGCCGCACTTGCGGCGATGCTCCTTACAGTCACCCTCTGCACCGCCGGCGCGATCACCATCGACGGACAGATGGATGACTGGACCGGCGGGGTCGCCTACGAGATGCCCGCCGACACGGTGGAGGCGGTCCGGACGCCCTTCGGCCTCGTGGAGAAGTTCTGGGTCGCGCATGACGATACATTCCTCTACTTCCGCATCCGCTTCGAGCGCCCGCGGCCCTTCGCCGACGACACGCAGGCGGAGTTCAGGGAGGGCTACTGGGCGAACCGCCGCTACATCGTCCTCGACGTGAACGGCGATGCGCAGCCGGACTACATGACCACACAGATCTCGCGCGAAGAGGCCGGCTTCAACCGCACCTACGTGGTGGACCTGTCCGGCGAGAAGGCGAAGACGTATCTGTGGTACGAGGGCCATCCGGACTGGAGCGCCGAGACGGGTCCGATGGGGCATTACTCCCCCGATGGCAGCGAGATCGAACTCCGCGTGCCCCGCGAGCCGCTGGACATCCAGGGCAGCACCATCGGCGTGCAGGTGAAGATGAGCGTCCGTGATGCGATCGAGGGCCCGAACGAGTGGACCGACGACCGCTATCCGTCCGCCGATACGTACTTCCTCTACGACATCGCCTCCGCGACCGCCATCGAGCCTGCCGAAGCCGCCGGGCCGCCCTCAGTGGAGATGGTCCGCACCGATGCCGCCCCGGAGCTTGACGGTGTGCTCGATGACGCGGCGTGGGAGGACAAGCCGGTGCTGGCGGATTTCCTGCTCAATCGCGGCAACGCGCCGGCCTCCGCTCAGACCCGCGCGCATGTCACATGGGACGACAGCGCTCTTTACCTCGGCGTCAGAGCAGAAGAACCGCGCATGGACCTGCTCACCACCGACGCTGTCGAGGCCGAGGCGAAGCGCGTCTGGCGTGACGATCTCATCGAGGTATTCGTGGACTTCCACAACGATGACAGCACATTCACGCACCTCGGAATCACCGCCGCGGGCGCGACGGTGGGCCAGTTCAACGTGGTGCGCGGTTCGGCGAAGACGGCCATCGACATTGAGCCGGAGATCGACGTTGCCTGGAAGCACGGAGAGAACCACTGGATCGTCGAGGCCGCCATCGGCTGGAGCACCTTCGGCGTCAGGCCCACCGCCGGCGAGGTCTGGGGCCTGAACGTGAACCGTGGACGCCCGCACGCGGGCGAGTACTCCTCCTGGGCGGGCGTGCAGGGCTCGTTCCTGCAGCCGGGAGCCTTCGGCGACATGTACGTCCCACACGAGGACGGGCTGCGGGTGACCAGCCGCGGGATGGCCGCGCGCGCCGGCAACGCCAGCCAGGCCAACGTGCTGGTCGCACAGATGCCCGACGCGCCGCTGAAGGCCTCGGTTTCGGTCAGCGCGGCCGGCGGCGAGAGCTTCGCCGACTCCACGAGCGCAGCAGCGGGCGAGACGCTCCAGCTCCCGTATGTGGTCTCCGGAGAGGAGGGTGAGACGGTCGAGTGTGCGATCGCGAGCGGTGACGCGACTCTTTACGAGGCCACGCTTCCTGTCATCCAGACCGAGTTCCCGAAGGTCTGGCAGACCGCCGAGCCCGTGTTCGAGGAGCTGCAGGGCGATGACGGTCCCGGAATGGCCGCCGAGGGCGCGCTGTTCTGGGCGCATGACCTCAACGGGGGCAAGATCGCCCCGGTGGTTCTCAAGCACGCGCAGGCGTGGACGCTGAGCGGTGCATATCAGCAGGCCGCCGAGCGCAACTTGCACTACATAGACGGTGGGACGCTGATGGGCCGCAACCCGTTCCACACGCGCGAGTTCGCGGACGAGCTTGGTGTGAAGGTCATCTACTCGGTCGGACACCGGGCCGGCACCGAAGATGCGCCACGTAATGAAAGCAGACATACCTACGTTATCGACTACGACAATCAGGAGGTCTTCTTCCAGCGGATTCGCGACTACCTCACCGATTGGGGCGAGCACGTCTGGGGCGTCACGGCCGGTGACGAGTTCCAGGACCACCAGATCCCGCTGGGGCTGAAGTTCCACTATGACGAGGACCCGTATCCGTTCATGGAGCAGGTGGACGCGGAGGTGCGCCAGGAGTTCGGCTACGGGAAATACGGCATCCCCGAATCGCTCGATGACCGCAACCCATTCCGCTGGGTCGCTTACCGGCGCTGGTACAACGACCGCTACGCCGACCTGCAGCGACGCATATACGAGACGGTGAAGGGGATCGATGAGGACGTGGTGGTCATCGGCCCGGATCCGGTCTCGCAGGTGCAACCCTTCGACTACTCCGGCTACGGGCGCTGGTGTGACGTGGTGACCCACCAGACCTACCCGCGCGGCTCGCAGGAGCAGGATGTCGCGTGGATCACGAAGACCCTCCGCGACCTCTCGGGCGCCGCGACGATGCCCTGCACGCACGTGGAGAACTACGCCAACAGCTTCCGCCCCGACGAGGTGCGGGAGTTGATGAGCCAGGTCTACCGCGGAGGCGGGGAGGGCTTCCATCTCTACATGCCCGACACCGCCGGGCGGCGCACACCCCACAACATGGAGCTTGATCGCTTCGGCTCCTGGCCGCGCCACCGGACCGTGATGGGCATACTTGAGACCACGAGCGCGATGGATCGACCCGTTTACCCCGAAAGCGGGGCCGCGATGCTGTTCTCGAACGACGCATACATGGCCGAGTTCCTCGGCGGCCGCCAGGGCGATGATCCGTACCGGTGGATGTTCCAGCTTCTCGGCCCCTACGCCGGCGGCTGGTTCACGGTCATCAGCGACAACCAGATCGGCCGCGGGGAGATTGATCTGTCGCAGCATCACACGATCTACCTGCCGGAGGCGGAGTACCAGCGCCGCGAGGTGGCCGAGGCGCTCGCGGACTGGGTCGAGGAGGGTGGGCGGCTCGTCGTCACCGATCCGCAGGCCTTCACCTGGCACCTCGACGGCTCGCGGATGGACGATCTGCGCTCACGACTGTTCCCTGCCAGCGGCGAGGCGATCGAGGCCAAGGCCGCAACCACCGCGGCGACCTGCCCGGTCAGTGTTGAAGCGCAAATGCCTGTCTACGCCGACGCGCTTCCGCTGGCGCTCGCCGACGGCGACTCCGCTCTGCTCGAGTACGATGACGGCTCGGTCGCTGCGGCCTCGCGCACGGTCGGCGAGGGCGAAGTCTGGTACTTCGGCTTCGATCCGATGAGCCAGCGCGCGCTCGGCTCTGACTGGGTCGAGTGGTGGACCGGCGTCCACGAGGCCGTCGGCGAGCAGACGGATCTGCCGATCTGGCGCTTCCTGGTGCCGCCGGTGAAGGACGCGGCGATCAGGCCGCCGGTGGGGCGCTGCGTGACCGGCAACTATCACGCCTGGGATACCAACGAAGCGATCCCGATGTCGAACCTGGACGTCGCGGGCAGCTACTCCTACTCCCTGGCGCCTGACTGGGGCCGCGATGAGGGCGGGGTTGAGGACATCCCGTTCGCAGAGGGCGACCTGGTGGACCGCAGGTCGGGGCTGGAGCATGAGGATGAGGGCTATGCCGCGCACCTGAAGACGTTCGCGGTCGGCTGGAAAGCGACTGAGCCGGTCACCATTGAGTTCGACCTCGGCGAAGCGTTCGACCTCGACCGCGTGTGGCTGCTGACGGGCCGCTCGCACCCGGCCATTGAGGTGACGGGCCTGGTCGATGGCGAGTGGATCGCGCTCGGCTCGGTCGAGGGCTTCCCGGTGGAGAACGGGCACGACTTCCCGGAGCGCGTCATCGACATCCGCGAAGACGCCCCCGCTGTCCAGCAGATCCGCCTCCAGATCGCCGCCCGCGAGGAGGACCAGCGCCTGATCATCCCCGAGGTCGAGATCTGGGCGACTCAGAACGAGTAGCGGGCAGCAGATCCGTGGCACTGGGCCCTGCTCTGATTTCTCGTGAAAACGCATCCTTTTGTGCGCGCCTTGTTCAGGAGGGGCCAGCGAGCCTGCTTCCTTGCCCGCCCGTCGTTCTCAGCCTCCGGCCTCCGCCCCGCCGTGAACGTACATGCTGTCGCCGCGAGGCCCTGAGCGCACCAGCAACGCCCGTGCGGTGGCCGTCTCGCCGCCCACTGCAAGCCGCATCTGCTCGGGCGCGACGGCCAACTCGTCCGTCTGCCCATCGGGGAATGTCGCGCGCATCCGCACGCCCGCCGGGTCCTCCGAGGGCAGGCGCTCCAGTTCCGGCAGATCGGCTTCGTCATCGAAGGGCACGATGACCGTGGCGAAGGTGGCCGGAAGCTCCCGCTCGGCCACAAACGCCGCCACTGGTCCCGGCTCCGCCGAGGCGCTTCCCGTGGGCAGCCATCCCTCCCGCATCTGCAACTCGGCGCCAGAAAGGCCCGTCACCCGCACATTCGCACCGTCCTCGAAGGCCGTGCGCACAGACTGACCGTCAGCTTCGACGGCCACCATCGGGAACCGGAATTGGCGCGCAAGCGAGTGCTCCCCACTGCCGGTCACATGGTCAACCACCAGCCAGTAGTCGGGCCGCACGAACAGCACGCTGCGCTGATGCGTGACGTCTCCGCCGGCAATGCGCCCCACCGCGAAGTCGGCCGTCTCGGTGCTGCCCCAGGCCAGCACCTCCGGATTCGCGCGCGGCTGGTCGCCGTCGATAAGCAGTATGTTGTGCGCCTCCGCCTCGCGGAAATACGTCCTCGACAGCGGCTGATCGTAGCTGTAGATACCCGGGTCGATGACCAGATCCCGGCCGGCGTACGCGATGACCTGCAGGCGGTCCTGGTGGCTGTGCCCGCCGCCCCATGGCGCGCAGTCAAACAGCAGGTAGCGATCGTCAGGCTTCCACCCGCTTCGCATCATAAGATATTGCGCGTGCGGGAGCATCGACGAGGTAAACTCCGGGCGCCGCCCCTCAAGCTGCGCGAAGCGGTCGTGCACCTGCGGTCCGAACAACCAGATCCATGACGGGTGGATGCTCTCCCCGCCCAGCCAGCGCATATCCGGGCGATCATACAGTAGCGCTCCCAGGCCCATCTGCACGATCACGCTTCCGCCGCGACCGGCATCGCCCAGCGGCGGATAGCGCTTATCGGGCTTCGCCAGGTGCATGATGAACTCGAACATCTTCTCGTGCCGCGTCAGCAGTCCCGGCACCTCGTAGCCGTTGAGATCGGCCAGTCGCGCGGCCTTGACGTACTTTCTCATCACCCACGAGTGATAGCCCGGAGTCAGTTCATGATGCGCACCGTCCGGATACACGTCCCGCTCCATGTGCTCCACGAGGTACCTAAATGCGCGGTCCCGCCACCCGGCGGCCTCCTGAAACTCCGGGAGCATGATGCCAATCGCCGCAAGCCCCACGCACTCCACGACCTGCCAGTTGCCGTGGCGGAAGTCTACCTCGTAGCGGTGCAGATGGCGGGCGTGTTCGACCAGCGACCGCGTCATCAGGTACGCCACCTCGGCGTCGAAAGCCTCCGAGTCCATCAGCAGATGCATCACATCGAACCACGTGTCGCCGCGGATGCCCGCTTCGAGCGTGCGCCAGACGGTTCCGTGCTTGCCCCGCGCGTTGGTAAGGTGCCTCGGGACGGGATTATCCTCCACCCAGTCGCCGAGCATATACGCGAAGTCCTCCGCGTATTTCTCATCCCCGGTGGCCCACCACGCGTAGCCGAGCGTCTTCCAGTAGCCATGGCGACTGAGCACGTGCGTCCACTCCACCGGCCCGTGCAGCCACTCCACGTCACGCTCGAGCGTCTTCGGCACGCCCAGGAAGTTGAATTCGCGAGCCAGCACACGCTCGGCCGACCGCACGTGCCGCTCCATGCCGCCGTAAAGCTCCTCCTCCAGCGCCATGATCTCCTCGCGTTCGTCCCGCGACCACGTCCACTTCGGCGTCTGCCGCGTCTTCAGGTGCTCGAACCACGCCTGCTTTGCAGCCTGCCAGTCCTTGGCCTCGACCGCGCCCTTCACCGCCTCCAATCCCTCCCGCTCGAGGTCCAGCAGCGAGAAGAACTCCGCTTCCTCCTCGATGGCGATGTCCGCAGGCGGGAAGGACACGTGCTCGGGCTGCACGACCCCGACCGGTTCGACGCTCAGCGCCAGGTCGTCGATCCACAGCGTGGCCTCCGCCGCCTCGATTCCCCGCGCCCTCAGCGAGAAGTTGAACTCGTGTATCTCGGAGGCGATCTCGTCAAGTCCCTCGAACGCCTCCAGCGGTACCGAGATCCGCCGCCAGCCCTCGAAGTCCAGTTCGACGTAGCGGCGGCCCGCCGAGGCCACGATCTCCCCGTGTTGGTGCTCCGGTGATCGCTCGACCCGCCGCATCAGCATTGGTGTGAGCCGCTCGCCGTTCGCGTCCGCGCGGATGCGGAAGCTCAGGTAGCGGAAGTCGCGGACATCGACGCCCTCCTCAACCTGCGCCCGAACCCAGTCATAGTTGGGCCCCTGCGACAGATCAAACTCGTAGCGGAGTGCGCTGCCCGCATCGCCGCCAACGTCCACCACCTCCCGCCCGTCGAACTTCGACCGCCACGGCACGGTCTGTTCATCGAAGTCGCAGATGACAACCGATTGGTTCTGAGCTGAGGTTGCGCTCACGATCAAAAGCAGCGCGAGGATCAGTAGCCAACGCATTCTGTTTCGCATTCCCTTCCGCGTGAGCGGCGTTGATGACGGTTGGAGGGGCATTTCGCAGTGTGGGGCTGTGTTTCCTTGTGTCTGCTCGTGGTCTGCTCACTTCCGCTGCTGGTACCACCGGGAGAAAGACTGGGCCGAGGAGAAGCCAAGCTCCTCGGCCATCTCCCTGTACGTCTTCCCTGCCGCCACCATCTCTTGCGTGCGCTCCAGGCGGCAGCGGTCGATGTACTCCAGCACCGTCATTTTCGCCTCGCGCTTGAACAGCCGCGCGAAGTGATACTTGCTGTAGCCCGCCAGCCGCGCAAGGCTCGCCAGATCGTCCCCGCAGCCCGCGGTCTCCTCGATGTGCTCGCAGATCGCCTCCACCACCGCGCGCTGGAAACCGCGGCGGTCATCGGTCCCGGGCGCACTCGCATCGACCTCGAGCAACTCCGCCACCAGGATCCGCGCAACCGCCGACAGGCGCAGACGCCGCATCTCCGCGACCGGGGCCTCCTCCGCCCGGCGCCACTGCCCGACCGCATCGTGGCTCGCCGGCAGCACCAGCGCCCACTCGCGGCGCCACGAGCCGCCGGCGACCTCGATCATCCGCGCGGTGGCCCTGCTCCCGTGCAGGGCAAACCACAGCTGCCGCGCATCCGGCAGGTGTGGCGCAGGTTCCGGGTCATGCGCGTCGAAAGGCCCGAAGAAGAAGGCCGTGCCCGGCCGGCAGGGGAAGATGCGCTCACCGTGAGCGTGACAGCCGCCGCCGCTGACGATCACCATGATCTCCGGGTGCGCGTGAGCATGGGGATTGTCGTCAAGCCAGCGCGCATGGCGGGCATCCTCGGTGGGCTCTGCGGCGCTATCACCGAACACCGTCGCCCAGCCCTCGGGATTGACCACCACGTCGATCTCGTCTGATCGCAGCAGGTTGCTTTCGACGCTCAAGGCAGTCGCACTCCTTGTATATGAATCGCACGATTTGTTTATTGCATAAGCCCCAGAGGCCCGTGTACTATACCCTCAACAGGATTGACGCGCAATAATCGGATAGCGGCGAACCCGTTGTAAGGCCGTCGCTGTCGTTGCTTTCGTAGTGCCGTTGCATTCGTTGCTGACGCTACTCGGAGGTGCGAGTCATGAAAGCTGGACGCGAAGAGTTGCTGGAGATCATCGATCTGTGGGGGTATTCCGACGAGACACAGGAGAAGATCCTGGAGATCCTCGAAAGTGAGGATGTGCCGCCTCCCCACCTGTTCCGCTACTACGGCCCAACCGATGGCCGGGGCAAGGTGTGGCAGGCCGAGCGGCTGTTCGAGGAGACGATCGGCACCGAACACGCCCTCGCGGTCAACTCCGGCACGTCCGCGCTGATGTCCGCGGTCGCCGCAGCCGGGATCGGCCCCGGCGATGAGGTGCTGGTGCCGGGCTACACGTTCTTCGCGTCCGCGTCGATCATTGTGGCCTCTCGCGCGATCCCGGTGATCTGCGAGGTCAACGATTCGCTGAACCTCGACCCCGAGGACATGGCGCGAAAGATCACCCCGCAGACGAAGGCGGTCATCGCGGTGCACATGAAGGGTATGCCCGCGGACATGGACGGCATCATGGAGGTCGCGCGCGAGCACGACTTGATCGTCATCGAGGACGTCGCGCAGGCCTGTGGGGGCTCGTTCGGCGGCGAGCATCTCGGCACCATCGGCGACCTGGGATGCTTCAGCTTCGACTTCTACAAGATCGCCCAGTCCGGCGAGGGCGGCTTCGTGGCGACCGATGACCAGTTCCTGAACATGCGCGCCCAGAGCTGGCATGACACCGCAGCCTGCTGGCGGCCGGATCGCTACGCCGAGGAGCGCCGGGAGGGTGAATTGTTTTGCGGCGAGAACTATCGCATGAGCGAGATGTCCGGCGCGGTGGCGCTCGCGCAGATCCGCAAGCTTCCCGGCTACATCGAGCGCCTGCAGGCCGCGAAGAAGAACGTCCGCGACCGTATCGTTGAGCGTGACGGGTTCACGCTGCGCCGCCAGCCGGATCCGGAGGGCGATGCGTCCACGGCGATCGTCATGTTCGCGCCCGACCCGAAAACGGGCAGCGCGATCGTTGAGGCGGCCCGCGAGCGGGGAGTGGGCCTCGGCGGGCGCTTCGACCAGACCGTGCGCGACTGGCATGTCTTCAACTTCTGGGAGCACATCCTCGAGCAGAAGACCGTGACCGAGGAGGGCTGCCCGTTCACCTGCCCCTACTACGAGGGGACACTGCCTGACTACGACCCGGAGATGTGTCCACAGACGCTGGACTACCTCGGCCGCTCGCTGCACATGGGCGTGAGCGAGCACTGGACCGACGAGGACGCGGAGAAGATCGCGGAGGGGATCAACGGAGCGGTCGCCGAGGTTCTGGGATAGGCGCAGTTCGCCATCCCGCGAGGAACTTCTCGCCGCGAACGGCAACGGCGCCCCTCCCCCGCCCCTTCCCCCTGGACGCCGTCCCGCCCAGGGGCGGGAACGCGGCGTCAGGCGGGGGAGGGGAGAAAGGCAACTGCGCACGACAACGACAACCGACACCAGGGAGCGCTTGTCATGAACATCCTGCTGATCACAGCCGACACGCTCCGCGCCGACCACATGAGCGCGTACGGCTACTGGCGCGAGACTTCGCCGAACCTCGATGCGCTCGCCGAGGAGGGTGTGCGGTTCGAGCGGTTCATCGGCCAGTGCGCGCACACGCTGCCCTCGTTCACCAGCATGATGACCGGCCTGACGCCCTTTCAGACGGGTGCGGTCGCGACGCTGCACTGTGTGCCCGACACGCCCAGCGGGAAGCTCTCCGACGAGACGCCCACGCTGGCCGAGACGCTGGCGAAGGGCGGCGTCCACACC
>CAZAHB010000051.1:0-26343 GCA_964484945.1 uncultured Armatimonadia bacterium
AGCGGCCGGATCGCCGTGCGGTCGAAGCCGCGGAAGAGGACGTTCTGGAAGCCGATCATGCTTTTGAGGTGCCCGCGCGAAGTATCCGGCGGATGCACCGTGTCGAACCACTCGCGGTAGCGGTCGGCAGTCGCGTGCCAGTCTCCATCGTGGAGGGAGATGCCCATGGGCGGGGAGGTCCAGCGCTCGCCGGGCGTAAGACGGATCATGTGCGCCCAGCCCGTCGCGAGGTTGAAGCCGTCGCCGTAGCCGGCCAGGTTCTCGAAGCAAACCGCGCCGTTCTGTGGTCTGTGCATGTAGTTGATGAGCGCCAGGCCACCGTGTGGCCCTGAGATGTCCATCCACGGGGCGAAGAGACGAACCGGGTATTCGAACCACTCCCGCTGATGGCGACGGGCGTAGGTGTTCCCTGCCCTGGTCGGCAGGCGACGCGCGGAGGTCATGATATGACCGCCCAGCACCAGCCGCTCCCGATCCGGGTCCCCGAAGCCGCCCCATCCGCTCATCCAGGGGCAGCGCACTTCGTTTACGACCGCGTTTCCCGCGTTCTCCAGCGCCAGCATCACCAGCACCTCATCAGGGCGCTCGGAGATCTCCAGCCGTAGCTCCGCCGAGATGCCCATCGCCTCCCCGCCGTGCGCGATGAGGTCGGGGTAGCGCATGACGACATCGCCCGCTCGCTCGGAGATCTCGGGCGCGGGTTGCTCGTCCGCGTCGGCGTACCGCGACCACCAGCGGTCGGTGGGACTTACCACTCTGAAGAGACCGACGGGCCCGCCGACCGGCAGGTCGGGGCGCAGGTGGTCCACGCCGCCCGTGGTGTCCGCCAGTCGCACAATCGCGCCGGCCCTCGGGTCGAGCGTCAGGCGCAGCCTTCCGGCATTCAGATCGATCATCAGGGCTACTCCCCTCTATCACGGAACAGACGGGCCGTTGCCAATCAGGTGTTGCTCGTCGCTTGCTGCTCGTGGCTCGTCGCTACACGCGTCCTTCGAGTCCGAAAAGCTCTACCGAGTTCCCTGCCGCTATGTTAGCCACGTCTTCATCATCGCAGCCGGCCTCGCGCAGGAAGCCTTCGAGGCTCGCGGATGAGCATGGATACGGGTTCTCGTCCACGTTCACCTCGGGAAAGAGGATGCCGTAGGGCGGGAAGGGCGGCTGGTTGCGGGCGATCCAGTCGGTGCCGACGATCAGTCGCTCGGAGCCCAGTCGCTCGACCGCCGCGCGGATCCATTCCCGGTTGTTGAAGTCGCGGATCTCCAGCCACAGATTCTCGCCGCCCATCTCGTAGAACACCTCGGCGGCGGTGATGTGCGTGTAGGAGTTGCGCCCGCCCAGCGCATGGGCGGCGATGATCTTCGCCTCGGGAACCTGCCGGGCGAGGGAGATCGTCTGGCGCATCTGCTCGCCATCCTGCTGCCCGTTGGTCGAGACATGGCACTGCACCGGGATATCATGATCCGCCGCGCGCAGGGCGATCGCGACCATCTCTGGCGAGTCAAGTTCAAAGCCCATCGAGTATCCGAGGACCTCGCCGACCTGTACGAAACCGTGCTCGCCCGCGTAGAGATCGATGGCCTCCTCGGATTGCTCCACCGCGCCCGGATGCACGCCGACCGAGCCGAAGATGCGCCCCTCCGGCGCCTGTTGCACGAGCCGAAGCTGGCCCTCGTTGGTCCACGGAATGCCCTCGGCGGGGTTGCTGTCGATCGCGCGAATGCCGGGGAAGGAGAAGCTGATGATCCACACGAGGTGCGCGGGGTCGGCGTCCACCACGGTCATGATCTCATCGATGGGGAAATCGCGCTCCCCCTCGCCATCCTCGCTCCACCCGCGGATATGAATATGCGAGTCGATCCACGTGCGCCTGTCATCAGCGGTCATTGCGTTGTCCCCTTCGCGTCCTTCGCCCTTCCCAGCCACTCCAGGAAGTCGTCGTCGAGGATCCAGTCCGCCTCGGTGCTCAGCTTGTCCAGGACCGCGTCCACGTTCACCTTCGCGCGGGTGGCGCGGAGGGTCGCGTATCCGATAGTGGCGTAGTTCATGGCGCCGCGCTCGATCAGCCACTCCTCCACGAGCGCGAACGCGAAGTTCGGCCAGAGGCCATCGCGCTGCCATTCGCGCAGTTCGCCGGCAAGCTTTTCGCGCCGATCCTCGGGCACGTCCTCCAGCACCGAGCGCACGAACTCGGCCTGCGCGAAGTGCGCGATCGTGTCGCAGGAGGTGCTGGTGCCGAGGAAAAGGTAGTGCGCATCGTGATCGTAGAGCCACTGCCAGGGGCTGCCGAAGCCGAAGGCGGCCGGTCCCCAGGGGCTCGGGCGGCCGTGAGCGGTCGCGTGGCCGGAGGTGATCTGTTCGGCCTGCGCGCCGATGGCCGCGACCGAATGCGTCGGGTGGTCGCTGCGGATCGCGTCCGGGTGCAGGCGGCCCGCTTCGGTGACCGCGCCGACATCAGAAGGGGAGTGCTCGATGTCCCACGTCTCGAAGCGCCGATCCTCATCCTCCTGGCAGAGAGTGGGGAGGACCAGAGTGCCCCGGTCGGGGTCGAGGACATCGAGGAATGCGGCAATGACCGTCTCGGGGCCGCCCTCCACCCAGCCCATCGAGGAGAGGGAGCTGTGTACGAGCGCCACGTCACCCGCCTGCAAACCGACCTCGCGGAGGCCCTGCTCGATATCGTCCCGAGTGACATTCGGTTCGTCGCTGGTAGTCATAGTAAGCGAGGATTCGCTGCGAGTGGGGGAGGGGCCTTCCTCGCGAGGAAGCGGTGATTTCGGCAGGAACGCCCGGCCGGTCAGGCCACCGGTCCCTCCGGACGGCTCCCGTTCGGCGGCTCCTGCCCTGTCAAGTACCGGTGGATCGACTCCGCGCCGCGTCGGCCCGCGCCCATCGCCTGAATGACCGTGGCCGCGCCTGTGACGATGTCCCCGCCCGCGAAGACGCCCTCCTTGGAGGTCGCGCCCGTCTCCTCGTCGATGGCGACATATCCGCGCTCGCTGGCCTCCAGGTCCGGAGTGGTCTCCGGAACCAGTGGATGGGCTTTGGAGCCGATGGCGACGATGGCTGTGTCACAGGGGATCTCCACGGTCTCCCCCTCGATCGGGATCGGCCGGCGGCGGCCGCTCTCATCCGGCTCGCCAAGCTCCATCTTCTGGCAGGTCGCCGAGCGAACCCATCCCTCATCATCGCCGTGGAACTCGATGGGGGAGAGCAAGAAGTTCATCTCCACGCCCTCCTGCTCAGCGTGTTCGATCTCCTCCACGCGCGCGGGCATCTCCTTGCGGGTGCGACGGTAGACGATGTGGACGTTCTCGGCGCCGAGGCGCCTCGCGGTGCGGGCGGCGCCCATGGCGACGTTGCCCGCGCCCACGACGATGACATCATCGCCACAGTGGACCGGCGTGTCGTACTCGGGGAAGCGGTCTGCGCGCATGAGGTTCACGCGGGTGAGGAACTCGTTGGCGGAGTAGACGCCCAGCAGGTTCTCGCCGGGCACCTCGAGGAACCGAGGCAGCCCCGCGCCGGTGGCGACGAACATGGCGTCATGGTCCTCGAGCAGCTCATCGATCGTTGCGGTCTGCCCGACCACGAAGTTCAGGCGGATCTCGGCCCCCAGTTTCCGGAGGTAGTTGAGTTCCTCATCGAGGATCTCGCGCGGCAGGCGGAAGCGCGGGATACCGTATCGCAACACGCCCCCGGGTTCGTGGAAAAGCTCGTAGACTGTCACCTCATGGCCCCACATCGCGAGGTCGGCGGCACATGCCAGACCGCCGGGGCCTGAACCGACCACGCCCACCGAATACCCGGTCGGCTCAGGTGGCTCGGGCACCTCCACGTCATCGTGCTCGCGCTCCCAGTCGGCGGCGAAACGCTCCAGCCGCCCGATCGCTATGGGCTCGTCGCGGTTTGCCAGCACGCAGGTCAGCTCACACTGGCTCTCCTGCGGGCAGACGCGGCCGCAGATCGCGGGGAAGGCGTTGGTCTCCTTGATCTTGCGCGCAGCCTCAGAGAACTTCCCCTCGGCGATCAACTGGATGAACTGGGGGATCTTCACCTTCACCGGACAGCCCTCGACGCAGCGGGGGTTCCTGCACTGCAGGCAGCGCTCGGCTTCCGCCACGGCCTGTTCTGGAGTGTAGCCAAGGGGTACCTCGTCGAAATCCTCAACCCGCTCGTCGGCGGGGCGTTCGGGCATGGGCTGTCGGCCGTTCTGCACGTCAGTCTTCATCCTCGCCCTGCTCCTCCTGACAGCAGCACCCGCCGTGGTGAGCCTCGCCTTCGGATTCGTCAAGCGGGGTGCTGTGTGGTTCGAACATGCGCGTGGCGTCGCTCTCCAGACCGTCGTACATTGCCTGTCGGCGCATGAGCATTTCGAAGTTGACCTCGTGAGCGTCGAACTCGGGGCCGTCTATGCACGCGAATCTCGTCTCACCGCCAACCTCTACGCGGCAGCCACCGCACATGCCGGTACCGTCCACCATGATCGGGTTGAGGCTGACGACCGTCTTGATGCCATGCGGGCGGGTGAGATCGGCCACGGCTCGCATCATCGGCGTGGGGCCGACCGCCAGCACGAAGTAGACCTGCTCACCGGCCTCGATCATCTCCTCGAGCACCGCCGTCACAAAGCCCTCCCGACCGTAGCTGCCGTCATCGGTGCAGACCTCAACGCGATCACATATCTCGCGCATGCGATCCTCGAGGATCACGTGTTCGGCCGATCGCGCGCCATTGACGCCCACCAGTTCGTTGCCGGCTTCCTTGAGCGCCCTGGCGATCGGGATTACCGGGGCCATGCCGTAGCCGCCGCCGAGCACCACACAGCGCCCGTAGTTCTCGATGTGCGTGGGCTTGCCGAGAGGGCCGACGAGGTCCAGTATCTCCTCGCCCGGCTCCATCGCCGCCAGCAACTCCGTGGACAGGCCGACGGCCTGGAAGATCAACTCGATGGTGCCGGCGTCCGGCTCGGAACCGACGATCGTCAGCGGAAAGCGCTCACCCTTTTCGTGCACGCGCAGCACCACGAACTGTCCAGCCTCACGACTGCGCGCGATTTCAGGGGCGCGGACCATGATCCGGCACGTATCGGGAGCGATCTCTTCTTTGGAAATAATGTCATTCATAGAACCACACCTACATGATTGTCCGGGCACGAGATTCCGACGCCGGGGTTTGCGGTCCGTACCACGTCGCACCATTATACGCCTTCGCGGAGAAGTCGGCAACCGATTGCCGCCCGTTTTCTGCAATCCTCGCATGTCCATCGCGGCTTCACCGCATTACCGGCATGATCAGTTGCGCGCGTCACGCCCGGAATCTGGAACTATTTGAAGTTATGTGGTGTTAACTTATACAAACATGCACATGTTGTTTGTTTGAGAGGCACGACGGGTATCGTATACATAGAACGCAGATTTGCGGGATCGTCGTAAGCCGGCGAGGTGATGTGGCAGGAAGAAGTGCTGGAACTGAAGTAGTGAGGGGAGGTGCCGTGATGATTATGGAGACCGACACCGGGTCACCAATCCCGCGTTTCGCGTACGCTCTGGTCAGTGCGGTGCC
Organism: uncultured Armatimonadia bacterium; assembly: GCA_964484945.1. Taxonomy (GTDB): domain Bacteria; phylum Armatimonadota; class Zipacnadia; order Zipacnadales; family UBA5352; genus UBA5352. The sequence goes on from CAZAHB010000051.1 coordinate 5,563, forward strand.
CCTCCAGGACAGCACTGCAGCAGGAATCGGAGTACTTTTCAAAGCACGTGACCGCAGCACGGTCGGAAGCATCTGCCAGGCGCTGCCGAACACTGAGCCATTGATGGCGGCGTACGAAGCACTGATGCGCGTCCTGGAAGAGGCGCTGAGGGTGGGCTCGCGGCGAATAACGGTGTACATCGATCCGCCGGAGGTCGTCCGACAGCTTGAAGGAGAGGCCGAGGTGCCTCGCTGGGCGCTTGTGAAGCACCTGAAGGCGCGCGGGATGATTAACCAGTTGGGATCAGTCAAACTCGTGGCGGCGACACGGCCCGGCTTCTCCGCGCGGCTTCTCGCACAGGGTGCGACGCCATCGGACGAAGGGACGTGCAGGGATTCAAAAGAGGCGCGCAGGAACGCCGCCGACGAGGGCAGAGGCCCGGGCCAGCTTTCTCTGCTGGGCGAAGACCCGGCCTCGTAATGCCGCCGGTAGGGCGAAAGTTTCGTTCGCCCGTATGGGCGACCCCCGAGGCCGCTCCGGACCGCAGTCACCGGGGCGGCCTTCTCCATGCGAGGCAGGGTCTGACCTGATTTTGTAGGTAGCGGCAAAGACGACCTCCCCCGCCCTCCTGCTGACCATGCGCTTCGCGCAGGTCTTACAGTCGGGCACCCCCTCGACCCCTTTCGGGGTTGGGCTCGGCACGACGCCGCGCAGGCGGGAGGGGGATTGAGTCAGGCTATTGGTCGGTCGATATGCATGTATTCACCGATCACGGTTGTGTCCCCCCCTCTCCCGCCTGACGCATGTCGTCTATGCGTCCAGGGAGAGGGGGCCGGGGTGTGAGGCCGTCGTGAGCCGTTGACGCGGGCTACCTACGAGATCCGGTCGCACCCTGCGAGGCACGTTTTCTTGACGCACGTCGGGTCTGCAGCGTAAGATACCCTCCAATCAGGGCAAAGGGCGCGAACATGCGCGATCCGGCCGGAAGCGGACCACGCTGAGCGTGGTACCGCTTATCTGGTCGTGGAGGGGTTGAACATGATCTATCTCGATAACGCGGCAACTACGCGAGTCGCCCCGGAAGTGTTCGAGGCGATGTCGCCATTCTTGCAGGACGAATACGGAAATCCAAGCTCGGTCTACGCCATCGCCGGACGATCCGCGGCCGCAATGGAGAGCGCCCGGGAGACAGTCGCCGGCTTCATCGGCGCTGATCCGCAGGAAATCGTGTTCACCGGCGGGGGCTCGGAGGCCGATAATCTCGCCATCAAGGGCACCATGCGCAGGAAAGACGGCGGGCACATGATCACCTGCGCCATCGAGCACCACGCTGTTCTCCACACCCGCAAGTACCTCCAGGATGAGGGCTACGATCTGACAGTGGTCGGCGTGGACCAAAACGGCATGGTCGATCCCGACGAGGGCGCCGACGCGGTCCGGGATGACACGCGGCTGATCACGATCATGCACTCCAACAACGAGGTGGGAACGCTTCAGCCGATCGCGCAGATCGCTGAAATCGCCGCCGAGCACGAGGTCACGATGCACACCGATGCCGTGCAGTCGCTGGGAAAGGTGCCCTTCGATGTGGACGAACTGGGCGTCGACCTCGCAACCTTCTCGGCGCACAAGCTGCATGGGCCCAAGGGAGTGGGGGCACTATACGTTCGCAAGGGCCATCGCCCCGATGCGATCATCCACGGGGGCGGACAGGAGAGGCGCATCCGGGCCGGCACCGAGAACGTGCCGGGAATCGTGGGCTTCGGCAGGGCCGCCGAACTCGCCGACGAACTCGGCCATGAGCCCCTGGAGCGAATGCGTGGGCTGCGTGACAGGCTCATTGAGGGTGTCACGGACGCGATTCCGGACACGATCCTCTCGGGGCATCCCGATGAGCGCCTGCCGCACATCGCCAGCTTTCTTTTCCGCTACATCGAAGGAGAGGGCATCCTTCTGTCGCTGGATATGAAGGACATTGCCGCATCCAGCGGTTCGGCCTGCACCTCCGGCTCACTCGACCCGTCGCACGTGCTCATGGCGATGGGTTACTCACACGAGGTCGCACATGGCTCACTTCGGTGCAGCCTCAGCCGCTACACCACAGACGAGGAAATCGACGCTGTCCTGCAGGAGTTGCCGCCGATCATTCAGCGCCTGCGGGACATGTCGCCGTTGTATCAGCGAAGACACTAAGCGAAGACAGTATCAGCAAGTGCAAAGTCGGGAGACGATTTCCCATGGTGGACACGGACCTGGCGCAGCGCGTCGAACAGCTTAAGCAAGAGCGGAATGCCGTCATCCTCGCACACAACTACCAGGTACCCGAGATTCAGGAGCTTGCCGATTTCCTCGGCGACTCACTGGGCCTCTCGCAGCAGGCTGCCGAGACCGATGCGGACGTGATCGTGTTCTGCGGCGTGGATTTCATGGCGCAGACCGCCAAGCTGCTGTCACCGGAGAAGACGGTCCTGATGCCTGACCCGGAAGCCAGTTGCCCGATGGCGGATATGATCACCCCCGGGCAGGTGCGCGAGTTCAAAGCCGAACACGGGGGCGCGCCGGTGGTAGCCTACGTCAACACCACCGCCGAGGTGAAGGCCGAGGCGGATATCTGCTGCACGTCCTCAAATGCGGTCGCGGTCCTGAACTCGGTAGATGCCGATACGGTGCTCTTCATACCCGATTCGCACCTGGCAGAGTGGACCGGTCGGCATACTGACAAAGAGATCATCGCATGGGGCGGATACTGCCCCACGCACGTGCGCATTAACCCGGAAACGGTCAAGTTTATGAAGCAGGAGCATCCGGACGCGGTCTTCATCGCTCACCCCGAAGCGCGGCGTGAGGTCGTCGATATGGCCGATGAGGTCACCTCAACCGGTGGCATGGTCACCTTCGCCCGTGAGAGCGATGCCGACGAGATCATCGTGGGCACCGAAGAGGGACTGGTTCACCGCCTGCGGCGTGAGAATCCGGATAAGACGTTCTACATTGTGCCACACACGGTCTGCCCGAACATGAAGAAGACCACCGCGGACAAGCTCGTGGCCTCCCTCGAGAACATGCAGTATGAGGTCGAGGTCGAGGAGAGCATCGCCGACCGGGCCCGCGAGGCCGTCGAGCGGATGATGGAGGTCCGTTGATAACACACTCCGGCGACGTGCAACAGCGGTCGGCCGGTGACGGGGCTGATGAGACGATCATGGCCGCAACCGAAGATCGGGCAGGCGGTGAAGTGTCCCCAATGCGCGCTGCGCGCACCTTGCTGATCGGTGCGGCGGCCGGCCTGCTGTTCGGCTGGCTTGTCCCGACTCTGCTGGGGCCGCCGATCGCCGCGTGGGGGCCGTCCCTGCGCGACAGTCCGCGTCTGAGCGACGCCGTGGTTGGCGCAGGTGGTCTGCTGGTCTACATCTCTGAAGCGCCCGCGATGTACGTCGGCCAGCACCTCACCAGCGCCATCACCGCCGAGATGATCGTCAACGCCGCTGGATGGGCGCTGATCGGCCTGGTCATCGCCGGCTCCGTCGTCGCCATCCGGCCCCGGCTCGTCTTCCTCGCCGGCGCGACCGGTGGCCTGCTGCTGGGCTGGATGCTTCCCGCGCTGGGGGCAACTCTCGGAGAGTGCTTCCGCCACTGCTGGATGCACGAAGGGCTGCTCGGAGATATCGCGCTGGCCGGCGGTACGGCCCTGCGTTCCGTCGGGAAACTTGCCGAGCTTCCATGGCGCCTGCTCGCCGGGCCGGCAGATGCGATGACGCCGGCTCTGGCTATGCCCGTATCGGCCGCAATCTGGGTGCTGATCGGCCTGTTCTGTGCTACCGGCGTCATGGTTGTCAGGGGACCTGATGCGCAACCGGACTCGAGAGCAGATCAGCAGGACGTCGAGGAGGCCTGACCCTGCGCACATTTGCAGTCGCGATCTTCACGCTTATCGGGGCAGCGGCGGTCTGGCCGCAAGCAGAGGCGGTGGATCACATCATCGAAACACACGCGGAGTTCTTCGACCGAATCGATCTCAACCACCCGGGGCTCGCCGACGTGCGCGAGGCGGTTGAGGCAGGGGACATTGAGGGGGCCGAGCGGGCCTATCTCGACTTCTTTCGCTCCCGCGAGTTCGATCACGTGAATTTCCGAGATTTTGGTGAGCGCGACCCCGACTACCACAATCGGTACGCCGATGAGGCCGTGGCGCTGAAGATCACCGAATATGGGACCTATCAGTTCGAGGATCCTATCGACTGGCGCCAACCCGGGATGGTCACCGTCTGCCGCTTTCCCCACCTGCGCCACCTCATCCCCGCTTTCTACCACACGCGTGACCCGCAGTACGCCGAGGCGATGTTGCGCGACTTCCGCAGCTACCTTCAGGCCTGGCCGATGAGCGACGCGAAGGACATCTCCGCCCGGTGGCTGGTCAACAGCGAGATCGACCCCGAGGCGAATCCGTGGAGCCCCGTGATGGTCACCCATCGCACGCTGCGGTGGCTTGAGGCTCTGCGCCACCTGCGGCAATACGAGGGCCTTGAGGCCGGTCTGCTGGTCGATGTTGTCTCGCGCATGGTGGAGGACCTCGAGTGGGTCCTCCCGCAGATCGAAACGCTGCGGATGAATCACAACTTCGCCTTCGCGATGATCAAGTACGCGCTGTTCACCTCCCAGCTTCTGGAGGAGTTCGACCGCTCCGAGGAGTGGAATGCTCGGTCGCGCGATCTTTTCGGGCGATGGATGGCCGAGTACTACTACCCCGACGGTGGCCCGAAGGAACTCACGCTCGCCTACGGCAGTTCCGTGGTGCAGCAGACGAACGTGGTCATCGCCAGCATGGAGGACCGCGCGGAGACGAGCGAACTGCTGGAGACCGCGCGGCGGGCTACGTTGCACATGGTGGGCCTGGCGCGTCCTGACCTGCTGCTACCGGCCTACGGTGACCTCGAGCGGCGCGGAACCGACTGCGTCCGCGACGCGGAGGACATCTACGACATGGCGTGGGCGCGTCACATCCGCACCGGCGGCGGGGAGGGACCTGAGCCACCATTCACTTCGTTCCCGCCGGATGATCAGCCGCACTGGACGGGCTACTACGCGATGCGCAGCGATTGGACGGACGGTGCGCGCTTTCTGTTCGTGGACGGTGGCATCGGCGGCTCGTCCCACCGCCATGCGGATAAGCTGAGTATCGAGGTGAGCGCATTCGGTGGTAACTTCATCATCGATCCCGGCACGGCCACGTACCATGACACCGAGGACAGCGTCCGCTACAACCTCCGCCACGGCTTCCTGCATAACACCATCACCGTCGATGGCGTAGACCAGGGCTACGGGCCCAGGCTGCTGGACGAGCCGCTGGACACCACCTGGCGCATCGAAGACGAGTATGACCTCTTCGAGGCCTCGTATGATTTCAGCGGTGCCGGTGCCGATGTGGTCCATACGCGCCGGATCGTCTTCGTTCGTCCGCACCTGTGGCTGATCACCGACACGCTTTCAGGCAGCGGCACGCACCACGTTGAGCGCAACTTCCAGTGCGCGGCGGGCTGCAGCGTCGAGGCGGGGGAGAGGGCGTCCACCATCACCGCCCGGAACGGCGCGGTGCTGCGTGTGTTCGACTTCGGTCCGGACCTCGCGGGACGGGTCGTCGAGGGTGAGACCCGGTACCCGGGTTCGACGATCGGCGACAGGCAGATCAACAGTTGGATCAACGGCGGCCGTGGATGGAGCCACCGCGTCTTTGACCGTCAATTCCGCCCGGATGCAAAGAGCACGGCCCCGGCGCCCGCGCTTGTGCATGCGGCGGAGCTTGAACTGCCCGCGACCGTGACCTCCGTTCTCGTGCCGGCACCTTCCGAAAAGCAGGCGGCGACCGACTGCCGATGGGATGGCGAGATGATGGAGGTGCTTTACCCGAACGCGCCGAACTTACGGGTAGAGTTCAACGATGGCATCCCCGTCCGCGTGGATCCCAACTGACGGCTGGGCGGCCTGACAGGAGAGCATTCATGGATACGATCAAGGCAGCAGTCATAGGCTGTGGCGCATTTGCGAAGCACCAGCACCTCCCGAACATCGAGCGCTCAGAGAAGATCGAACTGGTTGCGGGATGCTCGCGCAGCCAGGAGAACCGCAGTTGGGTCGAGGAGAGCTGCTGCCCGGCCTATACGACGCCGAACGCCACCGATGTCTTCGAGGATCCCGACATCGATCTGGTCATACTCTCGGTGCCTCACAGTGTGCATCTGGAGATGATGCTGCGGGCGGTCGAAGCCGGCAAGCACGTGCTGGCGGAAAAGCCCATGACGATGAGCGTCGAGGAATCCTACCAGGTGTGCCGGGCGGTCAAGGAGGCGGGCGTGAAGCTGTGTGTCGATTACAATCGGCGCTTCGCACCGTCCATGGTACATCTTCGCGAACAGTATCTGCAGCATCGTGCGAATCCGACCGTTGGCGAGGGCCAGTTCATCGATGCGCCCGATCGTCCGCCGTGGCCGGAAGAAGAGACGACGATGCTGATGATTCGCATCAATGACGAATCAAGCACCTATCGTCCGGTGCATATCGACTGGCACACCGGCGGTGGGCAGATCATCGGGGAGACCTGCCACTGGCTGGACCTGGCGTGCTGGCTGTTCGATGAAGAGCCTGTTCGCATCTACGCCAGCGGCTCCACCCGCCTCAACCACACGATCACGCTCGACTTCCCCGGTGGCTCCCGAGCGTGCATCTGGTTCTCACCGACCGGCACATTCCGCTACCCCAAGGAGCTTTACGAACTGACCGACCACAACGCGCTGTTTCGGAATGAGTGCTTCGTGGAGACGCAGATCTACGGCCGCGGGGAGCCGGAAGTGGAGTACTTTGACTTCCAGTACGATGAGTTGCCGGATGTGGGCGACCGCGGACTGGAGGCGTACATCGCCAAGCTCGACGAGCGGGCTCGAATCCACGCGGACAGCGACGGTGAGCAGTGGCCGGCGGTGGCGCCGGATAAGGGTCACTTCCAGCTTCTGGAAGCGTTCGCGGATGCGATCGTCAATGACACTCCGTCCCCGATCGATGAATTCGCCGGGGCGCGTGCCACATATCTCAGCCTGCGGGCGATCGAGTCGATTGAGACCGGCGTGGCGTTGCCGATCAATCCTGAGCAGATGAACTTCTTCGTGAACTGACGGACCGGCGCAATGCAGCGCCTCACAAGTGAATTCTTAACGTATCGAATGAAAGGGGCGGTGGCGGCGGCTTGACGTGGCTGTCGAGATTCGGTTAGATTCTCCTGATCGACTTCACGCTCCGGCGTCCCTCACGCAGTGACTGCAGGTGACATCAGTGCGTTCTGCAATTCTAGACAGGTTTGTCCAAAAGGTCGCACAGATCATCCAGACCCAGGGAGCGGCGTGCTTCTCGCTCGGCGTTGCCGATAACCGGCTCCACCCACAGGCGGTGGTCAGCCGCCGCGACGGCATCACCCGTGACTCGCTCGGACACGTTGACATCGACACGGACACCGCTTTCGGAAGCGCCGTCCGCGATGCGCTGAACCAGAAGGGGCCGGTCGTGCTCGGTGAAGCGACGCGACTGGACCGCTTCACCGTGCAGCCACCTGTGCTCGTCATGCCCATCATCTGGGAGCGCGAGCCCCTTGAGAGCGAGGAGGAGCCCGTTCAGCGCACCGTCGGCATCCTGACGCTGTGGGAGAAGCGCGGTGATCGCTACGACGAGGATGACTACAAGCTCGCCGAGACTCTCTCCGGCCAGGCGGCAGCGCTGCTGGTGGAGGAGCAGCTCGACGAGTTCGACGATATCCAGGCCGCTTTCTCGACAGTCCCCGTGGGCCTGATGCTCGTGGATGCCGACGAGCGCATACTCGTCGCCAATGCCGCCGCCATGCAGGTGGTCGGCGTCGATCCACTCCAGGGGCGACAGATCACCAATATCGATTACGGGAACCAGCTCACCGAGTTGATGGAGAGCGTCGAGGAGAGCCCGAACGGCAACGCGGCGTCATCCTTCGTCTCGCGCAACAATGAGAATTACTCGGTCAACGCCCAGACGACGCAGGAGGGCCAGATGATTGTGGCCTTCACGCAGTCGCCCTTCAGCACCGCCGCGGAGGAGTTGACCGGACAGGTCGCACACGAGCTGCGGACGCCTTTGACCGTCATTCAGGGGAACCTGCAGACCATCGACTTCATGAGCGAGGGCGGCATCCAACCCGAGGATGAGGAGATCATCCAGGAGTTCATCGACACCGCGCTGATCCAGTCCGCGCGGATGTTCCGACTGATCGCCGAAACCCTCAATATCTCCCGCATCCACGCCGGCAAGGAGCTTGAGCTTGAGGTCGAAGAGTTCGATCTGACCGACGCACTCGATCAGATCCTCGAAGAGCTGGCCGACTATCTGATGGGCCATGAGGTCGAGACGGATGCGCCGGATGAGATGATGATCGAAGGCGATCGCGGGAAGATCATCTCCATCTTCGACAACTACCTCAAGAACGCCGCGAAGTACTCGGACACCGGCACCACGATCACCGTTCGGATCTACGAGACCGAGGATGACATGGTCGCGCTCGAGGTCCAGGATGAAGGGATCGGCATCCCGCCCGAGGATGTTGCGAAGATCGGCAAGGAGGCCGGCTTCCGCACTGACCTGTCCAAGGATCAGGCGGGCGGCATCGGTCTGGGAATGGTGTACACCCGGCGCGTCACCGAGGCGCATGGCGGGCGCATGGAGATTGACAGCACCGTCGGCGAGGGTAGCACATTCCGCTCCGTGATCCCCAGAGAGCAGTAGTGAACGGAAGTCTCCGGTCGCCAGTCTCCAGTCACCAGCCAACGACTACGCCTGCTGCTGCCGCTGAATCCGTTTGCTGGCAGCTGGCGACTGGCGACTGAATGCTATGGATACCATCCGCATCCACAACATGAGCTTTTACGGCTACCACGGAGTAGACGCCTCTGAGCGTGATCTCGGTGGCCGGTTCCATGTGGATGTGGAGCTTGGTCTGGACCTTCGCCCCGCCGGTGAAAGCGACGCTCTGGAAGACACCGTGGACTACAAAGCAGTCTATGACCTCGTGTCCGAGATACAGCGGTCCAACCGCTTCCGCCTGCTGGAGGCCTTTGCCCACCAGATCGCCGAGCAGATTCTGGAGAACTTTCAGATCGAGCAGGTGACCGTGCGGGTGCGGAAGGGATCGGTACCGCTCGGGGGCCTTATCGACCATACAGAGGTCGAGATCACCCGCGAAGCGTGATGCGACCGGGCGAGGGCGGCGGGGAATTGCCGCGGTTCGTGGCCGACTTGACACACCCGGAATCGTGTGATAGCTTATTGTCAAACGCACTTCACTCCCTGACGCGCGGAGACCATCATGGGCATTGCCACGCTCGCAATCTGCGTCCGGCATTACGCTTACCACGGCGCCCGTCCGCAGCGGAGGGAGTTCTGCTAGCACCACAGTCTTCTCGGAACACCCGGCGCCGCGGACCACAAACCGCGGCGTCTTTGTATGTGGGGATATGATCCGCCAATCCGATCCTCGACCAGAGCAGGTGAATGAGGCATGGGGCCCGTTTTTGACGATATGAATATATTTGCCGGAAATGGGGCGACGGTGCTGGCCGGTGATGTCGCGAAGTCACTGGGCATACCGCTTTCCGAGGCCACTGTCGACAAGTGGTCGAATGACGAGGTCCGAATCCAGCTTCACGAGAACGTGCGGGGCAACGACGTCTTCCTCTTTCAGTCTTTCCCCAATGAGGTCAGCGACCGCCTGATGGAACTGTGGCTCATGATAGATGCCGCCAGGCGGGCGTCTGCGGGCCGCATCACGGCCGTGATCCCGTGGTATCCGTACTCGAAACAGGAGCGCAAGTTCCGTGGTCGCGAGCCGATCTCCGCGCGTGCTGTCGCCGACCTGACGGTAGCCGCCGGCGTCGATCGGCTGGTGACGATGGATCTGCACGAGGGCGCCATCCAGGGGTTTTTCGACATCCCGATGGATCATCTGCCACACCTTCCGGTCTTTCTGGACGTATTCCGCAATGAGGGCCTTACTGGCGACAATGCTGTTATCGTTGCCCCGGACGCCGGCGCTGTGGAGCGAGCGACGGAGATCGCGCGGCGGCTCGGGTGCGGCATCGCGGTGATTTTCAAGCGCCACCCGCAGGAGAACGTCGAACTGGCCGAGGTGGTGGAGACGGTGGGCGACCTGCAGGGCAAGCGCGCGCTGCTGGTCGATGACTTCATCCTCGGCGGCAGCACGCTTGTGAATGCGGCACAGGAGATCATGGAGGCCGGGGCCGTCGAAGTCCGGGCCTGCGTCACCCACGCGATCATGGCCGGCGACGCTCCCAGCAGGATCGGCGATTCGGTGATCTCCACCCTCTACACAACCGACACCATTCCTCCGCGTCCGGACCATCCGGACAACGTGAAGGTTGTCTCCGTGGCGCCGCTGCTGGGTGAGGCCATCCGCTGTATCCACGAGGACCGGTCGGTGAGTAAGCTGCTGTCGGAGATCGAGTCAAACGGGACCGAGTGAGGCAGAAGCGGTGCAACTGCCGTGGGCGTGCCGGAAAGTTGACAATGCAGGTCAGAGCACTGGCGGGAGGGACCAGCCGTGGCGAATGCAGAAGACCTGATGCGAGAGACCATCAAGCGAATCGTGCCGTACTCTCCGGGAAAATCCTCCGCGGAGGTCATGCAGGAGCTTGGGATCGAGAAGGTTACCAAGCTGGCGTCGAATGAGAACCCGCTCGGCCCGTCGTCACTGGCCGTCGCAGCCATGCGGGAGATCGCGGAGGACGTCTTCGTCTATCCCGATCCCCAGTGCATCGATCTGACCGAGAAGCTCTCCGAGCGCCTGGACGTCCCTCCGGAGACGATCATCGTCGGGCGCGGCTCTGACGAGGTCCTGCACATGCTGGGGCTGGGTTTCGTGAATGAGGGCGAGAACCTGATCTTCTCCAGCCCCCCGTTTGCGATGTATCCGATCACCGCGCGGCTGATGGGGGCTGAAGAGCGGGTCATCGAGCACCGCGAGTTTCGCCACGACCTCGACGCGATGGCGGACGCGGTCGATGAGAAGACGAAGCTGATCTTCATCCCGACCCCCTACAATCCGCTGGGCACGAGCGTGCCCGCCGAAGAGGTAGACGAGTTCATGGACCGCGTTCCGGACACCTGCATCGTGGTGTTCGATGAAGCGTATTTCGAGTATGTGGACGATCCGGCGTATCCGGATACACTCGATTACGTGCGCGAGGGGCGGCGTTGCGCGGTCCTCCGCACCTTCTCGAAGGCCTGGGCGCTGGCGGGCCTGCGCGTGGGCTACGGCGTGATGCCCGAGGACATCGCGACGGTGCTCAAGCAGGTGCGCGAGCCGTTCAATGTGGGCATGATGGCCCAGGCGGCGGCGCTTGCGAGCCTGGATGACCCGGAGCAGGTTGAGCGGAGTGTCGTTAACAATCGCACCGGCAAAGAGTATCTCTACGAGCAGTTCGATGACATGGGGCTGGAGTACGTGCCCACGCAGTCGAACTTCGTGATGGTGAACGTGGAGATGGACAGCGCGGAGTGCTTCGACGCGCTGATGCACCACGGGGTGACGGTACGCACCGGAGACATCTTTGATCTGCCGACATGGATTCGGGTGACAATCGGGTTGCCCGAGGAGAACAAACGCTTCATTGCGGCGTTGCGTGACGTGCTGAATACGGACTGAGTCCCATCAGAATGATGCCGGGTCGGTTTCGAGGCAGGTGGTGAGACGCGATGATCATCGTAATGCAACCCGACAGCACGGAAGAAGACGTGCAGCGCGTCGTCGAGCGTCTGGGCGAGCGCAACTATGGGCACCACATCTCGCGGGGCGAGTCCCGCACGATCATCGGCGCGATCGGGGCGCCCGACCACGAGAAGGAGGTCGTGGCCGGACAGTTCTCGGTGCTCCCGGGCGTCGAGCGCGTGGTGCCGATCCTCAAGCCTTACAAACTGATCAGCCGGGAGCACAACCCGCGCCCGATCTCCGTGGAAATCGGGGACGCCAGGTTCGGCGCCGGGCATCTCGGGGTGATAGCCGGGCCGTGTTCGGTCGAGAGCCAGGAGCAGATTGTGCAGACCGCCCGGGCGGTAAAGAAGGCCGGCGCGTCAGCCCTGCGCGGGGGCGCCTACAAGCCGCGCACCTCCCCGTACTCCTTCCAGGGCCTCGGCGCGGAGGGGCTGGAATTGCTCGCCAACGCGAAGGAGGCCACCGGCCTGCCGATCGTCACCGAGGTGATGGATGTCCGACAGGTCGAGCACGTCGCCGAGGTCGCAGACTGCCTGCAGATCGGCGCGCGAAATATGCAGAACTACGATCTGCTCAAAGAGGCCGGGCATTGCGAGAAGGCCGTGATGCTCAAGCGCGGCTTCTCCTCCACGATCGCGGAGTGGCTCAAAGCAGCCGAGTACATCGCCGCGGCAGGTACGCTGGACATCCTGCTGTGTGAGCGCGGGATCCGCACCTTCGAGGACGCGACGCGGTTCACCCTGGACCTGTCGGGGATAGCCGTTGCGCGCAAAGAGACATTCCTGCCGATCCTCGCCGACCCCAGCCATGCAGTGGGCGTCAGTTCGCTTGTGCCACAGATGGCGCTGGCGGCAGTCGCGGCCGGAGCCGACGGGCTGCTCATCGAGGTGCACCCGCGGCCCGATCAGGCGCTCAGCGACGGTCCGCAGTCCCTCAAGCCCGCGGAGTTCAAAGACCTTATGTCGAGCATCCGCGCCGTGGCCGAGGCGATTGGCACGGAGATGTGATCGGTCCGACGCTCGCTCAGCGGGAGGAAACCGCGTGCTCTTCGAACGAGTTACGGTCATCGGCATCGGTCTCATCGGCGGTTCGTTCGCCCTGGCCGGGCGCGAGGCCGGCGTGCTGGGCGAGGTCGTCGGTGTCGCGCGCAGTGAGCGTACGCTGCTCGAGGCAGTGCATGTCGGCGCGGCCGACCGGACCACCCCGGATCCGGTTGAAGCCGTCCGAGGCGCCGACCTCGTCTATGTCGCTACGCCCGTCGCCACGATCGCGAGCATCCTCGCTCAGATCGCGCCCGCACTGGAGGACGGCTGCGTCGTCACGGACGCGGGAAGCACCAAGCGGGCGATCATGGAGGCGGCGGCGGACCTGCCCGAACGCGCCAGCTTCGTCGGCGGGCACCCGATGGCCGGGTCCGAGCAGGCCGGGGTGGGGGAGGCGCGCGCGCATCTTTTCCACGGCCGAACGTATCTTCTCACGCCCGCTCCCGGCACCGATGAGGCTCTGAGCGCCCTGCGCGAGCTTGTCTTCGCCATCGGCGCGCGCCCGGTGGTAGTCGATGCGGACAGACACGATCGCCTCGTCGCCCGCACCAGCCACCTTCCGCACGTGGTCGCCTCGGCCCTCGCCAACGCGCTGTGCGATGTCTCGACCGAACGGGACTTCATCGGCTCCGGCCTGCGCGACACCACGCGCATCGCCGAGGGCCCGGTGGATGTGTGGCTGGAGATACTGATGGCCAACGCTGACGAGGTCGTCGATGCGATGGACGTGTTTCTCGACGAGGCGCAGCAGTTTCGCGATGCACTGGCCGAGCGCAATGAGGAGCGGGTCGCGCGGCTTCTGGACGACGGTCGCGAGTGCAGGCGGAGGATGGGAGATCAATGAAGCTGACAGTGCGACAGTCCGATCCGCTGAGCGGATCGGTGCGCGTTCCCGGCGACAAGTCGATCTCACACCGCGCGGCGATCCTCGCGTGTATCGCCGATGGCGTCTCGCGTATTGAGGGCTTCCTGCAGTGCGATGACTGCCTGCGCACAGCCGAGGCGCTGCGACAGCTTGGCGGGCATCTGCAACCGGTCGGCACGGGGACGCTCGAAGTGCACGGTGTCGGGCTGGAGGGCCTTCAGGAGCCGGAGCAGCCGCTGGACATGGGCAACTCCGGGACGGGTATGCGGCTGCTGATGGGCCTGGTTGCCGGGCGCCCGATCACGGTCACGTTCACCGGCGACGAATCACTGTCCCGCCGGCCCATGGACCGGATCGCGGAGCCGATGAAGCTGATGGGAGCGCGCGTTGAAGGCCAGGGCGAGCGCTGCACGCCTCCGGTCACGGTCCTCGGGGGGGACCTCGGAGGCATCGAGTACTCGCCGCCGATGGCCAGCGCGCAGGTGAAGTCCGCGGTGCTGCTGGCCGGGCTGTCCGCGACCGGCGAGACTACGGTCGAGGAGGTTGCGCAGTCGCGCGATCACACCGAGCGGATGCTTGCGGCGATGGGCGCGGACATCGAGGTCGAGGGGCTGCGGATCACGCTGGTGCCGGGGCGCGAACTGGAGACCACGTCATTCAAGGTCCCCGCGGACCTGTCCGCAGCGGCCTTTCTGCTCGCAGCGGGCCTGCTGGTGGAGGACAGCGATGTTTCTACCGCAGACACACTTCTTAATCCCACGCGCACGGGCGTGCTGGAGGCCCTGGGGGCCATGGGCGCGAACATCGCAATCAGCGAGCGTCGGGAGGTGGCGGGCGAGCCGGTTGGGACGGTCCGGGCGAGGCCGGGCGCGCTTGAGGCGGCAGAGATCGGTGGTGACCTGATCCCGCGGGCGATCGACGAGGTCCCGCTGCTGGCGGTGCTTGCCACCCAGGCCGAGGGTACTACGGTTATTCGGGACGCAGAGGAGTTGCGCGTGAAGGAGAGCGATCGGCTGGCAGCGATGGCGGATGTCCTCGGCGCGATGGGAGCCGATGTGACCGAGCGTGAGGACGGACTGGAGATTACCGGGCCGACTGCGCTGACGGGGACGACCGTTGACAGCCGCGGCGACCACCGTGTGGCGATGTCCGCGGCTGTGGCCGGGCTGATCGCCGAGGGCACGACGACCATCGAGGGCGCAGAGTGTATCGAGACATCGTACCCGACTTTCGTGGACGATCTGCGCATGCTGGGCGCGGAAGGAATCGAAGAGAGCGAAGACTGATGGCTGATGAGACGGGATGCATGGTCGCGATCGACGGCCCGGCCGGGGCGGGGAAGTCCACCGTTGCGCGGGCCGTCGCCGACTGCGGAGGGTTCACCTACATCGACACGGGCGCGATGTATCGAGCGGTGGCGTTGCGCGCGATGCGCGAGGGCCTCGAGGTGGGGGATGACGCGGATGCGATCGGCGAGCTGGCCGGGCGCTTGAGATTCGAGTTTCGTACGGTCGGGGACGAGCAGCACATCTTCGTGGATGGCGAGGACGTCGAGCGCGCCATCCGGACGCCGGAGGTGGGGAACCTCTCCTCACCGGTCTCCGCCATCCCGCAGGTCCGCGAGCACCTCGTGGACGCCCAGCGAAGAATGGCCGAACGCGAGGCGGTGGTGATGGAGGGGCGCGATATCGGCACGGTCGTGTTCCCCGATGCGCTGCTGAAGGTCTTCCTCACGGCGTCGCCCGAGGAGCGGGCCCGCCGGCGCTACGAGCAGCGCCTGCAGCAGGGGGAGGACGCCGACTACGAGCAGATCCTCGCCGATCAACGCGCGCGGGATCGGCGCGACCGCACCCGCGCGGTAGCACCGCTGCGCAAAGCCGCGGATGCGGTGGAGATCGACACCGATCCACTGGGGGGCGAGGAGGTCGTCGAGCGCGTGATGGAGTTGCTGGAGGCCAGACTGGAGGAGCGCGATGCGAAGGGCGTATGAGCCGCCGCGGCGGTGGACGTGGCCGCACTACCGCTTCGCGCAGTGGATCATCCCGAAGATTATCCGCTGGCGCGGCGGCTGGCATGTCGAGGGTGTGGAGAATGTCCCGAGCGACGGCGGTGCGGTCATCGCCTCGAACCACCTGAGCAACCTTGACCCGCCCGTGGTCGGAGCCGCCATGCCCCGCCGGACGTACTACTTCGCCGCGGCCTACCTGTTCAAGAACCCGCTCTTCGGCTTCCTCATCCGCAAATGCTACGCATTCCCGGTGAAGCGCGGGGCTGCGGACACCCGGGCACTCAAGAACGCCATCGAGGTGCTTGAGGCGGGCGAGCTTCTTACCATGTTCCCCGAGGGCACCCGGAGCCGAACCGGCGAGTTGGGGGACTTCGACCTGGGCGCGGCGCTGGCTGCCTCGCGCGCGGGAGTACCGATCGTGCCCTGCGCGCTCACGGGCACGAATCTGATCCTGCCCCGGGGGGCGAAGCGACTCGGACGGGGCGAAGTCGCCGTCAGCTTCGCCGAACCCATCGACACCGGGCAGTTTGGCGAAAAGCCCGGCAAGAAGGATCTGCAGCGGATCACCGAGCAGGTCGAAGACGCGGTGCGCGAGATGAAGAAGAAGCAGGCGCGCCTTCTCGGCAATGAAGCCGATGCCGACCGAAACAAGCAGGAGGCTTTCGCCGAACGGGAAACATCTTAAGCGGAACGTGATCAGTTTGGCAGGGAGGGCTTCACGATGCTTGATGCTATCCGTAAGCGAGCAAGCGTCCGTTCGTACACGGATGACCCGGTCTCCGAAGAGGACCTCGAAGAGATCCTCGCCGCAGCGCTTTCGGCGCCGACGGCGAACAACGTTCGACCATGGCACATCCTGGTCGTGACTGACGATGAGAACCGCGCGAAGCTTGCGCAGGTACATCAGTGGGCGAGCTTCTGCGCGGAGGCGCCGGTGGTACTGGTTTTCTGCGCGGACGCGACGCGCCAGCCGCACTGGTGGATCGAAGACACCTGCGCGGCGCTCGAGAACGCGCTCGTGCAGGCCGCAGAGCTGGATCTGGGTACCTGCTGGATCGGTATCCGCGGCGGTGAGGGCGACGCGGGACCGGGCCCGGAGCGTGAGGAGATGGTCCGCGATCTGCTCGACATTCCCGAGGACATCCGGGTGCTGGGGCTGGTGAGCCTTGGCCATCCGCTCAGCGATCCCACTCCCAGGCAGGCCGGGCCCATGGACGCGATTCATCGCGAAAGCTGGTAATGCAGCAAACGATACATCATCATCTGTGAGGTGACGTCACCATGACTGACCAGGGCGGTCCCTACGTGCTGGGCATAGACTGCGGAACCCAGAGCCTGAGGGCGGCGCTCTTTGACCTGCGGGGCAATATGGTCGCCTCCGACAGCACCCCGTATCCGATCGAGTATCCGCAAGTAAGCTGGGCCGAGCAGAATCCGGAGCACTGGTGGCAGGCAGTGCGCGTGACGGTCCCGGACGTGCTGCGCGAGGCAGGGGCTCATCCGCGACAGGTCAAGGGCGTCAGTGTTGACGGGACAGCGTGTACCGTCGTGGCCTGTCGGGAGGACGGCACGCCCCTGCGCCCGGCGATCCTGTGGATGGACCAGCGGGCGCACGAGGAGGCCGCGGAGGTCACGATGACGGGCGATCCGGTCCTCAAGTACGCGGGCGGGCCCGAATCGCCGGAGTGGATGATTCCCAAGGCCATGTGGCTCAAGCGCAATGAACCCGCTACGTATGAGAATGCGGACGTGATCTGCGAGGGCACGGACTGGTTGATGCACCGGTTGACCGGCCGCTGGACCGCGTCACTGAACTGCACCACCTGCAAGTGGAACTACGCCAGCCCGGAGGGCGGATGGCCCGAGGGGCTGCTGGACACCCTGGAGATGACGGAACTGCTCGAGCGCTGGCCCTCGGACGTGCTCCCGATGGGCGAGCAGGCGGGCGGTATCTCCATGCGCGCCTCCGAGGACCTCGGGCTCGTCCCGGACACGCCGGTCGCAGAGGGCGGAATCGACGCGTACGCGGGCATGTTCGGCCTGAATGTCGTGAAGCCGGGCCGCATGGCCCTGGTCATGGGCTCGTCCACCTGTCACATGGCCCTGTGCGGCGAGGCGCGGTTCGACAGTAACGTCTGGGGACCGTTCCCCGATGCGCTTATCGAGGACACATGGGTGCTGGAGGGCGGGCAGACCGCCACCGGGAGCATCGTGAAGTGGTTCGCGGATAACTTCGCATCGCGTGAGTTGGCCGAAGCGGAGAAACAGGGCCGCTCGCAGTATGAGGTTCTCGACGAACTCGCCGCGCAGGTCGAGCCGGGGTCGGAGGGGCTGGTGCTGCTCGACTACTGGCAGGGCAACCGCACGCCTCTGCGCGATCCGCTGGCGCGGGGCGCCATCTGGGGCCTGAGCCTCCGCCACGAACTCGGGCACGTGATGCGCGCGATCTACGAGGGCACCGCCATGGGCACCCGCCACATCCTCGAGGACCTGCGAGGGACCGGCTACGAGCCGAAAGGCATCTACGCCTGCGGTGGCGGCACACGCAGTCAGCTCTGGCTGCAGATCCACGCGGATGCGTGTCAGGTGCCGATCTACCTTACCGATGAACCGGAGGCCACCGCACTGGGCACCGGGATCTGCGCCGCATACGGTGCGGGGCTCTTCGACAGCCTCGAAGAGGCCGCCGGGCAGATGGTTCGCGTCACCCGCGAGATCGAGCCGAACGACCTGTGGGCGGATACGTACGACGAACTGTTCGACCGTTATGTGGGCACATACGAGCAACTCAAGGACCTGATGCACGAGGCCGCTGACGAAAAGTGAATGGAGGTGATGTCGTGCCACCGGAGACGCCGGAGGTTCGGAAAAGGCGCCGAGGAAGTGAACGTGCCAGCGAGGTGGCGAATGCGATCCGGGCGGCCGCGCGATCAGAGGTGCCCGGCGCGCTGAAGGGACTCATCAACGGCTACGATCCGATCGACATCGCGTTTGCGATAGGTGAGTTAGGGCCTGACGAACGGGCCCGCGTCTTCGAACTGCTCGACGCAGAGGCATCCGGCGTCGTCCTCGAGGAGGTTGACGACGAGATCACCGCTGATCTCGCCGAGGGTACCAGTGAGCGTGACCTCGCCGAGATCATCGACACCATGCCTCCTGATTCGGGCGCCGATGCGGTGGGCGCGCTGCCAGACGATATCAAGCACCGCATTCTCAACCGCATCCCGCCCGAGGAAGCGGCGGAACTGGCGGACCTGCTTAACTACGATGAGGAGAGCGCCGGGGGGATCATGACCACCGAGATCCTCTTTGCGCCCCCTGACGTTACCGCGCGCGGTCTCCTCCAGCACGTGCGGAACACGAAGGTCGGTGCTGAGGCTATCTTCCGTGTATACGTGGTTGATGACGACCGTACGCTCCTGGGGGCCGTTGCTCTTGCGGATATCATCAATGCCAGGGACGAACACATCCTCTCAAAGATTATGAACCCGGACCCGGTCCGGGTTCATCATGACACCGAGCAGGAAGAGGTTGTGCGGCTCGTTGACAAATACGACCTGATATCGATACCCGTCGTGGATGACGATAACCACCTTCTTGGCGCCGTGACAGTTGACGACGTGATCGATGCCCTCCAGCATGAGGTCACCGAGGACCTCGCCTCTGTGGCCGGCGCGACTGCCGAGGACCTGCTCAGCCGCTCGCCGTGGCGGGCGGCGGGAAGCCGCATCCCCTGGCTGATGGTGGCCTTCGTGATATCCCTCCTGTCGGCAGTCATCATCCGCATCTTCGAGGGCACGCTGGAGCAGGCGGTGATGCTGGCGGCGTTTATCCCGGTCATCACCGCCATGAGCGGCAACTCTGGACTCCAGTCCTCCATGGTCGCGGTGCGGTCAATGGCGCTGGGGCTGATGGACGATCGCCGGATCGGGAGAGTGCTGCTCAGGCAAATGCCGATCGCACTGACCGTCGCACTGGCCTGCGGCCTCCTCGCGTTCATCGGCGGCACATTGCTGCTCGGAGAGTCCGGCTACGGAATCATCGTGGGTGCCGGCATGTTCTGTGCGATTGTCAGCGGCTCTCTCGTCGGCAGTGTCATTCCGGTGCTGTTCCGCCGGGTGGGGCTGGATGAAGCCCTCGCTTCGGGACCATTTGTGACCACCATGAATGACGCGATCTCGTTGCTGATATACTTCGCGATCGCCACCGGACTGCTGGCTGTGCTCAACCTCTGAAGACGGGCGGAGCGCCACACGCATCAGGAGGAGAGAGATGCCTGAACTTCCCGAACTCGAAGTCCTGCGCCGCCAGGCCAAAAAGGAGCTTGTCGGTCATACGATCGACGAGGTGACGGTCAATCGACCGAAAGCGATCAACGTGTCGCGCCCGGAGTATGCTGAGCGGGTTGAGGGGCGCGAGGTAGAATCAGTCGAACGCAGGGGGAAGTACCTGGCCCTGCACCTGGATTCGGACGATTCGCTGCTCGTCCACTTCTCCATGGGCGGAGCGCTGGTTCTGCGGGATGCAGCGGATCATGATCCGGATCACACGCCTTTCGTATTCGCGCTCGCGGACGGGCGCTTCATTCACGCCATCGACTGGCAGCTTGGTTCCATCAAGGTCTACAACACCGACTACCTGTATCGCTCCAATGGCCCGCTCGGGCGACTCGGCCCCGACGCGTGGGATGACGTGGAGAGCGGCGATCACCTGCAGAAGATCATGAGCGGCAGCCACGCGCAGATCAAGCCCCGCTTGATAAAGCAGCAGATAATCTGCGGGATCGGCAACGCCTGGTCAGATGAGATTCTCTTCGAGGTGCGCCTGCATCCGAAGACGAAGACCAGCGCACTGGAGAGCGAGGACTTCGCCGCAATCTACAATGCCATCCGCGACGTCTTCGGCGCGGCCATCGAGGCGGGCGGTGAGGGCTTCACGGATCTCTACGGCAATGAAGGCACTGCGCACGAGGACTTCGCCGTGCATAACCGCGAGGGTGAGGACTGCCCGGGCGATTGTGGCGGTCGTGTCGAGACGATCAACATCTCCGGCCGCATCGGCTACTACTGCCCGAAGTGTCAGGAGAAGCGTTAG
>CAZAHB010000052.1:0-26217 GCA_964484945.1 uncultured Armatimonadia bacterium
ATGCCACGATCTCGTAGCTGCCGGCAAGCGCGTTGACCGGGACACTCACGGTGCGGTCGAGCACGCGGTCCTCGGTCGCCGTCGAGCCGCCGAACCTCGCGACTTCGCTGCCGTCCGGCCCGGTCACCGTGATCTCGACGAGATGCTGTCCGCGGGCCGGGCGCGCGCTGTCGCCGCTCACGCGGACACGATAGCTCAGTTCGCCTCCGCGCTGCACGTCGGCGTCGGCGAGGTCCACCTCGACGCGCCTGTACGCCTGCGGCGCGAGCAGGACCATCTGCGAGTTGCGCCCGGGAAGTTGCACATCGAAGACAACCGAGCCGGGCCCATCGCCCTGGTCGATGGGCACTCGCTGCATGGTCATCATGTCCATGGCCCACCGCGGCTGGAAGTCAAGGTCATTCACCGCGACCGTCGCCGAGTTCTTCTCCGGATGGTGGTTCACCACCGTGACGAGGGCCGCATCGTCGCCGAGCCTCAGACCGGCCTCCATCTTTCCCGGCGCGTCGGCGGCGTTGCACAGCGCCGTCGCATCCTCCAGCAGCAGGCCCATCGCGCGCCGAAGCGCCGCCGCGCGCTCGAACATGTCCTCCTCGGTCGCCTGCGTGTACTGCTCTTCGAAGTCGAAGTCCAGCATAATCACGCGGCCCTCGCCGTCGGCAAGCGAGCGGCGCGTCAGCTCCGGCAGATCGGGGAGTACCTCGGCCTCCACGCCCTCAAAGCTCCAGGGCATCTCCACCGGTTCACCGTCGGTGCCAGTGGAGGGAACCGTGTCCAGCACCAGCGTCCCGCCCTCGCGGACGTAGCTCACGAGGCGCTCGGCCACATCCCGGTCGAGGATATCGCAGCCCAGCAGCACCAGCGCGTCGCGCTCAAACTGCGTCGGGTCTTCCGCGAGCAGCTCGGAACTGACTGCGTCCACCATGCCGAAGCCCTGGCGCATGCAGGCGAATGTGTACTGTGCCGGCCGGTGACCGTTGTTGACCATCGCCTGCCCCATCGGGTAGATCATGGCGGCGCTGGCCCGGGGGCGGCTCATCCGCATCAGCAGCGGCCCGACGCGCGGGATCGCGCGGAAGGCATTCCCGGCTTCCCCCCAGCGCTCGGGGCGGGCGCTGACACCGGTGCCGAAGCCGCGGTGGATGAACGTATTGAGGTACTTCGCCCCCTGGGCGACCGCGGTGAAGGCGCACTCGGCGGACGCCTCCTTCGGGTTCTTCTGGTAGGGCCAGTTCCGATCGTCAAGCTCCACGTAGAAGCCCCACGGAATGTCAACGTGCTGCGCGAAGGCGCGCATCATACTCAGGCCGAAGTCCGCCTGCACCATCCGGACCTTCTGCGAGGCCGGGTAGAAGTAGGGGTAGATGTCGAAGTCGCTCAGCCCGGTATGTTTCGCCCACGAGCGGATGTCCTGCCGCCGGGTGTAGCCGCGACCGTAGCCGAGGCCCGGCGAGTTGAAAGTCAGCAGCAGGTCCCACGCACCCGGGTGCTCCTCGCGAATCTGCCTGGTCATCCCGTACGCGCGGTCCACGTAGTATCCGAGGAAGTCGGCAAGCCGCCAGCGGGCGGCGATGTCCTCGCCGACCTCATCCACCGGCACGAACTCGGCGCCGTAGCGCTCCTCGAAGGGCTCGGCGCAGTACTCCGTGCGCAGGTGTTCGGAGCCGATGTGCGGCTCGTCCACGATCTTGATCGACAGGCAGCGGGCCGTGCGGTCGCATGTGTCAAACTGCCCCTCCACGTAATCCCGCAGCGCGTCCATGTGCGACGGATCGAAGACGGAGGGCTTCGTGGGGCCGTCGCGGCTGACCAGGGTGAGGCGGTGGTACTCGTAGAACGAAGCCATCCCGAGTTGCTGGGCGTAGCTCTGCGCGAAGACATCCAGATCCAGACCGTGCGAGCTACCCGGGCGCGAGAGCGTGCGGGCGTTGGGCTCAGCCGCGGCGTTCATGCCATGCGCCCACATATCGTCAATGCGCGCCCGGATCATCTCGCGGTCCATGATGTGCTCGCCGCGACCGGTGCCCATGATGGACATGATCGGGAAGAAGTCCTCGCGGCGCAGCGGATCGACGATGCGGCACTCGTGACGATCGCGCACCAGCGTCTCCCCGGCGGCGGTCACGTCCACCGCGAGGTCGTACCGACCGCTTCGCAGGTTCGGGACGGTAGTGTCATGCGCGGCTTCCGCCTCCCCTTCAGGGGCGGGCAACGTCATCGCAACGTTACCCGCGTCATCTACCAGCGAGCACTCCACGGACATCTCCGCCAGGTCCGGCAGATCGGAGCCCCCGGCAACACTCGGCCCGGAGATGATGATCGGCACGTCATACGAGTCACCCTTCTCGGCCTGCGACTCCGCGAACGGTGACTCGATCTCGAGCCGGAAATCCCCCATGTCGTAGCGCCGCAGGTCCTGGAGCCACACGCGCAGCGAATCGTCGGGCACCTGGATGCGCAACGGACCGTCGGGCGTCTCGATGGTCAGATCCAGGCCCTGCCCATCGAACAGCTTTCGGCCCGTCTCGACCGGCAGCGTTCCCTCGGTTGCGCCATCCTGCTGCCGCGCGGTGAAGGGCATCCCCGCATAAACGGACGCCGGCAGGGTCATCATCGTCGAGATGCGATCCACCTGAACGTCCTGCACGAACTCGTAGTGATAGTCGAGGCGAATGCTGCCGTCTGGCTGCATCCGGGCCGTGCGCTCCACCCGCTGGATACGCGTGTCCTCGCCGAAGGTCATGCTCTCGCGGTCGGCGCGCGTGATGCCGGTGGTCGTGATGGTCGGCACCAGGCCCTCGCTCGTTCGCGTGTTCTCGACCTCCGCCGGCCCTGACTGGTCGTGCAGCGTTTTGTCGCTGCCGGGCGGCTTCACCCAGACATCGCCGAGACCCGCGGCCCGCAGCGGCAGGTCGCCGGCCCCGAAATCCATGTGGAGGTGATCTCCACTGGTCCGAAGCTGCGGGAGGCCCCGCGGGTTGAGCGTCACATCGAACTGCATCCGCGCGCCCGGCTCGAACGTGTACTGGTGGGCGGCCCAGGCGATGTCGATGCCCAGCGGATTGAGCGCTTCGATCGTGAAGTCACGCCGATCGGCGACGTTCCCGTTGGCATCCAGGGCCTCCACTGTGCAGGCAACAGCGTGCTCGCTCTGTGCCGGCTTCTCAATGTCGATGTCGAAGCTCGCCGGGCCAGCGCCTTCGGAGACCTGCGGCTCCTTGTCTCCCACGCGCAGGCGGATCGCGCTTGCCTCGCCCGTCGCCGTCGCGCTCACGGTCACCGTCTCGGGCCCGACCACACTCGTGGGCGGAAGCTCCACCGAGGTCAGGCGCGCCTGAGGCGTCCGCTCGGCCGTCCAGCGCAGCAGCGAGCGCATGAAATCATCCGCGAGGTCCGTCCCGAAGAAGCGGCCCTCCGTCGTACCGCCAAGCTCCGTCCACGTATTGACCAGCGCCACGCGACCGCTGCCGAATTCGCCGCAGACAAGGATCGGCGCATCGCCCGCGGTCAGCGGCACCTCGGCCTCGAGGCGGGGCGTGAGGTCATGCGCGTGACCGATCTGCCCCAGCCGCTCTGTCGGCAGACCGTCGGTGATCGGGTGATCGGCTGCCGTCGGATTGGCGTTGATGGTGAGATGCTTCGCCCCCTTCTCGAACTGGACCGGCAGCGCTTCGCGCAGCGGCAGGCGGAAGTTCTTCGCATCGGTGAGGGTGTACGGGCCGCCGAAAAAGACCATGCCCGCGCCGGAGTGAACGAGGTCAGCCAGCCACGTGGCCTGCTCGCCGCTTAGAACCCACGGGTCCACGTCCACCATGGCGATGACGTCATAGTCGCGCAGCTCATCAACGCTTTCGGGAAAGCCCCAAAGCGGGAAGTGCAGTCCGCGGAAGTCGAAGCGATCGACTCGCGCATCCGGATCGATGGCACGCGCAGCCTCTTCAATGTCGTAGAAGCCGGCCGTCGAGTGGCTGATCAGGAGCACGTCGAGCCGATCGTCGCGGCGCAGGTCGCAGTCAGTCGGCTCGTACGTCTCCTCCGGCGGCTCCTCGACGGTGAGCGTGATCTCGTCCACCAGCAGGAGGAACTCGCAGTTGCGGTCATCAATGTCGTCAACGCGCAACGTCACCTTCTGGATTTCGCCGAAGACGTTGCGATACACATTGCGGAGGCTCATGTTCTCCCGCACGTCCACGACAGCAGTCTGCCACTCGCCGACGACCGCACCCGTTTCGGGCAGAAGCGGGTAGTCGTTGAAGGCACGTGGCGATGTGCGCAGGCGAAGCCGAAGGCTCTCGATCGGCGGTTGGTCGGCCTCGGCGATTTTGTAGCGGACCGTCGCGGAGAGAACGTTTCGCGCCGGAATGGGCTCCTCGAGCGCGCGGGTAATCCAGCGGGGCTCACTTGCGCGTTCATCGACAAACGCGATACGGGCCTGCATCAGGCGGCCCTGGTCGGGGTCCTCGATGATTTGCAGTCCCCTGCGGCCCTCGCCGCCCTTGTAATACTCGGGTGACTGGCTCGTCTGCCAGTGGTCGAGTGTATCAGTTTCGAAGTCGTCGATGGTCACGGTGTGTTGGGCCTGTCCGTGAGCGAGCAGTGGAAGGGCTACCAGCAGTGCTGTGGCGGCGATGCGCATCCCGTTCACCTCCATGCGGAATCCCCCGGCGGACACGCGCGGGGATGGTGACACGGGAATTCACCGTCGAGGCCAGTCTGCCCTTCCCATTCATCAGCCTGCTGTCGGGGCTTGAATGTTGAATGAGCGCCCGGCCGCGGGAGCTTCGGATGCGCCCCTGGGGGCATATCATGAGAATGGGGCGCGCAACGACGCGCTCTCGCACCGATGGGTGTCTCCCGGCGATGCTCCTGTCAGCGTGCCGCCAGCCAGTAGACCGAGTTGATCAGCAGCGACTTCTCGGCATCATTCATCTGCTCGAGATACTCGAAACCATCGTCGCCGGCAACCGTGTGGCAGCCGATGTTGATGCCGCTGAGCACCACGCGCCCACCCCCGATATCGCCCGCGACAACCGTCGCGTCACCGCCCGCGTTCTCCTGCCGCTGGCTGACCACCACCGCGGCCCCGTCCGGACCGGGCTTGAGCTTGATGTAGTCCGCGAAGCCGGACTGGAACTGGTCGCCCGCCGACATCGCCGTCTCCTCGAAGTAGACCGCGAACGCCGGATTCTCCGCCTTATCGGGATAGCGGTCGCGCAGGGCCTGTCCGGTCGCCACCGGGTGATCCTCCGCGACCTCCATCGCGGTGATCGCCACATAGTCGGGAGCCTCGGCGATCTCGGGGAAGACCGGATGGCTCACGGGCATGTAGCCGACCGAGTGGTGGACAAGCAGCGCCCCTCCCCCACCTTCGACGAAGCGCCGCACCTCCGCCTCCCAGCCCTCGCTGAGATTCGGCGCGGGGGAACTGGTGCCCATGTTCGGCACGATCAGCACCTCGTAGCGCGAAAGCGCACCCGTGGCGATGTCCTCGACGTACTCCACGACCACGTCATCGCGCTGGTCGAGGGCCGTTACCATCGGTGTCGCGCCCAGATCGCAGCCCTCCAGCGGTGAGCGCAGGTTCTTCAGGACGGCGACGTAGATCTTCGCGGAATCCTTCTTCGGCAGGCCCGCCTCGCGCTCGGGCTCCGGCTCCAGGCGGAGGAAGGTTGTCCTCGGGTGCATCGACTGGTGCGGGCGCTGCACCTGAGGCTGCTCGGTAGCCTGCGGCAGCGGATATTGCTGCGCGTTCGCCAGCAGATACAGCCGTACATCTCCGGCCGGCACCTCCGCATGGAATGCCTCCCCATCCAGTTCGCTGACGCGTCCCCGCTCGATCTCAATGACTCGCGCATCTTCCGGGAGCGGGAGATCGTTCAGCGTCACATCGACCGCGCGCGTTTCGCTGACGTGACTGTTGTACACCGCGACCACGCTCCGCTCGCCGTCGTTCAGCGCGGTGACTTCGATGTCACGCTCCACTTCGGCCGGCACCGACACCGGCGTCGGCCCGCCAAAATGCAGCACGATAGGGCGGACCAACTCGGTCGGCGTATCCAATAGCGAGACGTAGCACGCGCGGCCCTCGCCCCGTTGCGCGATGGTGACCGCAGGCTGATCGCCGACCGTCGCAACCGTCTGGCCCTCCGCGCTCGTGAGAGTGAGGTACGCCGAACTGATCTGTTCGGCAGTGTTTTCGAGCGGAGCCGCGGCGCCCGTGAGGTCGGCCGGGCCGTCTGACCGCTCACCGACCGTCACGCCGCAGAGCTTCGCCAGAGTCTCGTTCCGCGCGGCGTCGCCCTCAACGATCACGTGGCCTCCCTCTCGCACCCACTGCGCAATACCCTCGGCGATCTCCGGCTCAATCACCGGTTCTGAAGGCACGATGAGGACACGGTAGTCATCGACGGTCTCGGGATCGAAGTGGCGGGTGAAGAGGATCTCGGTCGGCACGTTGCGCATCAGCACCCGCTCGCGGATGCGGCGCTCGTAGTCGAGCAGCCGCCCGCTCTTCTCGCCACGCTTGAGGCACGCCATCCAGCCCGCGCGGCTGCGCAGGACGGCCGTATGTCGGACGGGCCGGGCCTGCGCCAGCACCTGCCCCAGTCCGGTGTCGCGCAGCATGCGGAAGCCATCATGGCAGGCCGCAGCGACATCCGGGTACATGCGATTGTAGGTGAGGGCAAAGTACCACAGGGCGTTGCTTCCATACATCAGGTGGTGGCGCAGGTTCAGCGCGATGTCGTCCGGGTTGTACATGCAGCCGTTGACGGTGAAGACGGGGCGGTCGTTGCCCTGCGCGCCACGAATGTGCGCGAGCATGTATC
Organism: uncultured Armatimonadia bacterium; assembly: GCA_964484945.1. GTDB lineage: Bacteria > Armatimonadota > Zipacnadia > Zipacnadales > UBA5352 > UBA5352. The sequence continues at coordinate 6,828 of CAZAHB010000052.1, forward strand.
GGGTGTGGTCGATACTGGTGCTGTAGAGGTCCGAGTTGGTGGTAGTGACCCACTGCGAGTGGGTCGCCAGATCGTGATAGCCCTCCAGGCGGAAGTGGTTGTTCGGGCTGGTGACGTGGAAGACGAATGCGTCCGGAATCTGCTCGCGGACCGCCGCTGTCATGTCGCGGATCAGGTCGTTGATGACACCTATCTTGAAGAGCATCCAGTTGTGCATCGCCGGCTCGTCAAGCCGGTCGAAATCCAGCTTCTCGGGCATCTCCATGTCGTACTGGTCCCGAAAGCCTTCCCGGCATGCCTCGCAGTTGCCGGGGAACTGGAACTCATCGACCAGGTAGACCCCGTCCGGGCCGTACGACGCGGCGTTTCGCGCGCCCTCGACGTAGGCGTCGTGCGCGGCGGAGGGGCAGAGCCGGTCGCGCTCCTGGAAGGCCCGCGGCTTGATGAGCACGCCCACCCCGGCCCTGTGCGCCTCGCGGACCAGCGGCGCCACGTACTCCGCGCGCCTGTCATCGCCGATGACGTAGTTGCCCCCGTGCGCGATCACCCGCCGGACCAGCCGCGGCATGACCGTATCGGGGTCCTTCACCGTGGTGGTCCCGAGGAACCAGTTGAGGCCGCCGATCATCCGCAGGAAATCGCGTCCGAACTGCGGCACCTGTGGCTCGGGCACGTCGCCGGGCCGCTGGACGCCGCCGAGCGCCACCGCGGGCGGGTTCTTCCACGCGAGGTAGGCCTCGCGGACCGCGCTGTGGTCGTCCCGCGCGACCACGAACGCCCCCGTCATCCGACCGTCCTCCAGCGGATTGCTCACGCGTGAGGTGTGACCGTGCGCGGAGTGGACGTAGGGCGTCACCCGCGAGGTCTGCTCAAGGTCGAACAGTTCGCCGACGACCTCCCCGCGATCATCCGCGAACGCGAGCCAGCCCTCTTTCATGTAGGACCTGATGTCATCGAAGGGGCGGTAGAACTCGCCGGTGCGCAGGATCGCCCGCTTCAGACCCTCCTCCGACTCGTACCACATGGTGTCGTGTATGCCATCGCCCCCGGGCGCCCACCCGGTGAAGCGGCTGACGCCCGATGACTGTCTGGCCGTGATCTCGTAAAACAGCGTGTCGCTGCCGGCAGGGAGGCTGTAGCTGATCGTCAGATCCGGACCCGCATAGGTGACTGTATTGCGCACCGGGCCGTCCTCGGTGATCGACACCTCATATGTCTCGTCCCTGTCCTCACGATAGCGGATCTCGTTGCACGTGCCGCGGTCGATGCCCCGCCAGGTCGCCAGTTCGTTATCAACACGGGCCCCCAGTGGCGCGATCACGCGCGGCTGAGGCATCTGTGGATCCAGCACGACACGCAGGCGATCGTTGCGAAGTTCGAACCCATCATCCCGCGATTCGGCGTGAAGCAACGGGCCGCGAGAATCAGTCGCCTGGCCCCCAAAATACAGGTAGAGCAGCCGCTGCTCGTACGGGCGAAGGTCGGTGAGCGTCAGCACCTCGCACGTGCCCGCATCCGCGTCGGTTACGCGAACCTGGCAGGGCAGTTCGTACCCGGCCCACGTGAAGGCGCGCACCGAATCCGCCGACGCGCCATCGGGCAGTGTCAGCGCGATGCTGATCAGCGACGGTCGGCGTTCCAGGCCGATCGGCTCACCGAGCACCACCGGAATGCGCAGCGAAGCGCTGTCGATGTGCCACGGTGCCCGGTCGGCCCGACTGAGGTAGCAGGGATTCGCGGCAGGTTCGATGCGGCTGTACGGATCGTAGACCGGAATCGCCTCCCCCGGCCCGGGAAGACCGCCGAATGCGAATGACATGATGTTCTCGAAGAGGTCCTTCGGGGCTTTCTCCTCATCGCGAAAGACGCTGAAAAGCTGCGTGGCGATGACGGTGCCCTCTCCGGCAACGTTTTCCGCGAGTAGCAGCGCCGCTTTCGAGGAATCGTCGCTCGCCTCAATCAGGCACCTGAAGGGATCGGCCCACTCGCTCCAGCCACCGTAGGCCGACCCGAGGTCGCCGGATATCCGGTGTGGCTCGGAGAGGATGGCGTGATCGGCTCCCTCCGCAAGCGCGACTTCGTAGTAGCCCTCCTCGGCCTTGACCGGCGCCTCGATGCCCACGTCTTCGACGAACGCGGCCGTGTCCCCGCCGGCGACCGCGTTGTAGTCGAAAACCACCATCCCGCCGCCGGCCAGGAAGTCCCGGACCGCCTGGGCGCGCTCGGGGACTTTGAAGATGGCAGTGCGGGCGGTATCTGCGGAGTACTGGCCGATGTAGAGAAGCTGTGCGTTACCAAGCGCATCCGCGAAGCCATCGATCTTCTCGCCCGAGAAGCGATGCGCCTCGATGTCATAAAGGCTCAGTTCGCGCTGCGGATAGCTGCGCCCCTCCGAGTTGTAGATCACCATCGTCCGTTGAACGGCGCAGACGCTCGCACAGGTCCACAGGAGCACGAACAGAGTGACAAAGGAAACGATCGCACGCTTGCGTGGGCTCACCATCATGATCCCCACCACTGCCGGTCATTTTTTGCCGATTAGCCTAACGCCGGCAGCTTCGCGGTCTGCAGCGAAACTCCTTTTCGCATCCGTCTTCGCGCGTATCGCAGGTTTCTTCCACATTCTTCGCGAAGTGCTTCGGAGGCATGAATGATTGACTGTCAGGGGCATGAAGGTGCTCAGCAACGATCGCAACTCCGATCGCTCCGACGCGGACCTCGCGCTGATGGCGGCACAGGGGCTCAATGGCGCATTCGACGACCTCTTCGCCCGCCACCACTACGACCTGCGCGCTCACCTCCGGCGGAAGCTGAAGAACCCTCACGACGTGGAAGACGCCAGCCAGGAGACATGGTATCGCGTCTACAGTGACCTCGAGCGCTTTGATCCCGCGAAAGGCGGCTTCATCCACTGGCTGCGCGGGTACGCCAATAACGTGGCGCGTGAATTCACCCGCCGCCGGCAGCGGTTGCACATGCAGGCCACCGACGACATTGAGTTCATGGCGGCTGAACTGGACATGCTCGTCGGCAATGGCCCGCCCCGAGATGCCCGGGCGACGAGCGAGGCCATGGATGCCATCCGCGGACTGGCCAGGCTGCGTGGGTCTTTGCGCTCGCCGCTGCTCATGAATGTGGTGGATGATGTCGGTCCCACCGAACTGAGCGCGCTGCTGGACATTACCCTCGGGGCCGCGAAACAGCGCCTTTACCGCGCCCGGCGCCTCGCCAGAGAGCTTGCCGCCAGGCCGGGGACTGACGCAGAGCCGGTACGACCTCTGCTGGCCGAAGGGGTCTTCGAGGTGGGCCGCGTCTACTTGCGGGCGGACCGGGGCGAGGATGCGCAACGCTGGCTGGTGCGCAGTATGGATCTGGATCCGCGGTGCGTGGACTGGACCAAGAACCTCAGCCAACTGACCGTCCGGCACTCTGTCGAGAATCCGGTCCTCCTGTCGGCCCTGGAGAGTGCCCTGCAGAGACATCCGGACAATCAACACATAGCCACGGAGTACGCGAACCTGGTGCGCAATCACATCGGCTGGAACGAGGCTCTGCCGCACTACGAGGCGGCGCAATCGCTGGATGCGACCAATGCTCACGCGGCGGTACTGACGGCAATCGCTCACCTGGTCGTCGGGGATCCGGCCGATGCATGGAGGACGATTGAGCCGTTCCTCACACCCGACCAGGTGGACCCTGAGGTGCCCATGACGGCGAGCGAGGCGCTGGCGGGCATGGGGGAGCGGCGCGCCGCGCGACTGCTGCTGCGACCGATGCGCGAGCGCGTGGAGGGCGCGGATCCCGACAGCGTGCTGCCCGGCAGGTTGCCGAACTACTCCCGAATTTACACCGCCGGGCGCTTCAAGCTCATCGGGCATGTGCGGGCAAGCATCGGCGATATCGACGATGCTCGCGATGCTTACAGGCGCGCCATCGACATCTTCAGGGAGCTACCGGAGACGGGCATGGTCCAGCAGCGCGAAATCGACAAGTGTGTCCGCGGCCTCGACAGGTGTGACGCCGCCGAGGGCACGAACTGGACCCCGGGACCGCTCGGACCGGTCGATTACTGACGTGGCCGAGATGGCCTCCGCGCTTTCTATTGTGCCAGTTGCGTCACTTGAACGTTGTCGTAGAGGCAACGCTCCGGCCCCGCGAAGTGTCTGAACCCGAACCAGCCGCCCGTCAACGGCTCGCTGAAGTCGCTGCCGCGGTCAAAACAGCGCAGAATCTCGCGCCCGTCGGTGCTGAACACAATCTCCGTGGCGTCCTCACCGGGCCAGATCTCAACCTCGATCCGATGGAACCGGCCGTCAAAATAGTCGGTGGAGTCGCGCTCGGTATCCAGCATCGTCTGCCGGTTCCACTGCTGCCACAGCTCATTGTCGCGCCCGCCTACACCGTCCGACCACGCCTCGGGCGTATCGCCACCAAGTATGCGCACATTCGCGCGGCGGAAGTTTTCACCGGGCTCCTGGTTGCGCTTGTAGGAGATCGTGTAGACCGTCATCGTTCGGGACCATGCGTACGTGCCGTACGCGCCATCACGCTCGAAGTCCAGAAGGCTCTCGTGCTGCATCGGTGTCGCGCAGGCCATGAGGATGCACGAGGCGTTCTCGTTGGTGCCCTCGGGCAGCGGTTTGAAATCATACGCGAACCGAACCGGTCCCTCGAAGCTCTCTGTCAGCCAGGTGACTGCCGAGCGAGGCGGGTCACCGGTCGTCTCCATCAGCAGCGCCCCGTCCTGAACGCTGATCTCCCCCACGCCCTCGTGGAGCCAGTCCGTCAAATCGGCGTCATCGAAATCGCACTGGTAAAGGACCGTCCCGTCGGCGCCTGCACCGGCGGTTATGACAAACACTCCGATCGCGCACAGAATCAACACCGCTGTCGATTTTCCGAGCATTGTCCTCACACCTTTCAGCCAGTGGCGAACCGGGGGCAAGCTGCTGCTCCACAGCAGGCGGATCGACGCCCGCCCCGGAAACTGGCATGCGCGCTGTGTGTTACGCGCCGGCGCGGGTAGAGGTCCCCTTCAAGCCCCACCGGCGATCCGCCAATAATTAGCTGGCAGATTGTTTTGCGTCCAATCAGATTGTCCGAATTGGGCCTGACGTCACTTCCACTGCGCCACGCAGCCGAATCCGCGTGGCGAAAGATCGGCCTCCAGGATCGCACGCCCGTCGCGCACCTCCGGATCGAGGGTCTTTCCCGTCCATAGATCCACGTACGTCGCTCCGTCGGTGTGCTCGACTGACAGCGCAGGTCCGTCATGGCCCATGTGCGCCGCGTTGTAGAGCGTCCACACGGTGCCGCGACCGCAGCGGAACTCGTTGGCATAGACGTCGCCCGCCAGCGTCGGCACCAGCGGTGTCACGTCCTCGGAGGTGAAGGCGTCGAGATTGCCGTGCAGTATCGAGTAGCAGTGGCGGATCATCTCCAGCGTATGCGCTCCGAACCACCTGTCCGCGACACCCTCCAGCCAGATGGCCTCTCCGTTAAAGAACACGCGCCCGACGGCCGCCACGTTGCTGCCGAGGGGCCGGTCGCAGCGGATGATCTCGATGGTCTTGAAATCCGGGAACACGAAGCGCGCCAGGTTCAGATGCGTGGGCGAAAGCTCATCACGCGCGCGGGCGATGTTATACGTGAAGCTGCCATCCTGGATCTGCATGGTGACGTCACAGGGCGTCTCCTCGGTATACAGAGCGGTCGTGGGACGGATGGCGTCGCGGACGGCGCGGGTGGTCAGGCGCTCTCCCTGGACGGGGCTGGACGGGATTGGGTGCGGATGATCCTCGCGCCAGCAGACCTTGCGGTGGTTGGAGAAGCCGTACTGATCGATGTAGAAGCCGCGGTTGCCGACCTGATCCTGCACGCGACCGTAGACTCCGGAGAGGTAGTCGCGCCAGCCGGGGTGTGACGAGCACATGTTCATGCTCGGGGCGAACTGGGGGTTGATCTCGCCGCCCTTCCATCGCATCTCCCACTGCTTCGCCTGCTCGGCGATGTCTGCCTCAGGGCTCACGAGCATCCCTTCCATATATAGGCCGACGGGGATGCCCCTGCCCTGCGTGCGCTGCACCGCCGAGCGGAAGGCGTCCAGACCGCCGAGGGTCTCCCACGGACGATAGTCGCCACAGCGGCCCGTCTCCTGCGTCCACCCCCAGTCGAACAGGTGCAGGTAGTCCACACCGCCGAACAACTCCGCGTCGCGGGCCAGCACCTCCTCGAAGTGATAGGTATCGGTCTCCTCGTCGAACATGCCGCTGTCGCTCGGGAGCGTGAAGTGCAAGAACTGCTGGCGGAAGTTGAAGACCTCGCGGAACCACTGCTTGCGCGGCGTGAACGGCTCGAACCACGTGTCCACCCACTCGCGATAATGCGCGATGGCCTGATGCCAGTCGCCCGGATGCCCGCCGAGTTGCGTGGGGAGCGCGCTGAACTGCTCTCCCGCCCGCACCGGTTGCTGCAGGTATCGGATGCCCATGTTGACGCGGCCGTCGTGCTTGGCGAGTTCGTACCATCGGTAGAGCGAAGCCGTGGCGTCGCGGGTCATCAGGTAGAGGCCGCCACCGGTGGGCAGGTAGGCGCTCATCACCTGCATCGGGCAGCGCCCGCCGTAGGTCTCCGAGAGCGAGACAGGAGCGTCGCTGATAGCGCAGCCGCAGCGCGGGTGCATGTACCACAGGTTCTCGTCATCACTGCGGGGGATGATATCGCCGATGCGCGGGCCGTGAAGCTCGATGTCCGCGGTGGCGGTGGTGTCATTATGCGCGGACAGGTAGATGACGAGGGAGCCGTCTTCGTGCGGGCTCAACCGCACCAGCACCCTGACCGCCGGCTCCTCGCAGGCATAGACGAACCGATGCGCACCGTCCATCACGTCGTGGCCATCGAATGCAAGCGCCTCCGGCGGCACCTCCTCACCGTTCACTTTGAGGACGAAAAGCGGCTCCGACGCCACCTCGAAGGGCGCGCCGCCGATGTAGTCTGTCCCCAGCAGCGTGATCGCCATCTGTGCGGACAGGTCCATCTCGGCGTAGAGGCGCTGGCCGACGATCAGTACGCGGTCGCCCCGGACCGTGATCTCAGGCTCGCCGGCGGCCGCCTCGCGCATCGCCGGGACAGGGCGCGGCGGGGTCGGCTGTGGATGCAACTGTGCGAACATCGGCTCATCGGGCCCTCGGAGCGCAGCGCCCATCACCGCCAGCGATCCGCGGTCCATCGTGTCCTGAAGTTCCACGCGCACCAGCGTCTTCTGCGGCTCGGCCGGGAGCATGTAGACCCCAAGGCCGCGCTCGATCTCGAACTGCCCGCTGCGCACGGAGATCGGGAAGATCTCGCGGGCGGTTCCGTCGGCGTAGTGCAACCGCGCGAGGAAGCGGTGGGGCTGTGTCACCGAGCGGAGGGCGCCGCCTCCGTAGGATTCCTCCTCGGTCTGCGGCGCGCGCAGCCCCAGCAGCAGGAGCACCTCGGACGCGCGCTGCCCGACATCGATGGCGACCGCGTCGTCTTCGGTCAGATCGGTCATCGACACAGTCTCATCGACCGCAAAGGGGACGCCTTCGACCGTGTACGCGCCCGGCTGCAGCGCATCATCATAGCCCATGACGCGGAACAGTTCGCCGAGGGGCCGATCGCCCGCGGGCACGTCAAGCGCGCCGGCGGGAGCGGTGTCGGCCTCGGCGATCTCCAGCGTGTCGGAGATGTGGCGCTCGGGGCGATGCCGACTGAAACGGAAGGAGTCGATCTCGATGGAGGCGTCGGCGTCGGCCGCCTGCACCTGCACCGCGAGCGCACCTGTCCTCGGGATGCGGACGGCACCGACAGCCACGTTCCACGAGCCATTGGAGACGATCTCGTTGAGGTAGATGCAGTACTGCTCGCTCTCGGATGCTCCCCCACCGGTCGCGGCGATGTAGACGAAGTAATCGTTGATGCGCCGAACGCCCTCGGCCCGGTAGCGCACGGCCAGCCACTGCGCGTCCTCCACGGACTCTTCGAGGTCATGCGACCACTTCATCCCGCGCCCGGCCTCGGCGACCGTAAAGCGCAGTCCCGCGTCGGTGGGCGCGGTCGCGACATCGTCCGCGGGGTTGCTGAGCCAGTCGGTGTGCGGGGTGAAGCGCATCTCTTCGGCTTGAAGCTCAGTGACCTGATCGGGCCCGAGGGCGGCGTCGCCGGTCTCCGCGTCCTCAGGCGGCACATCCGCGAAGGCGATCCAGTCCACGTCCAGGCGCCCGTCGCCGGTCTCGTCAGTCTGCGTCTGCAGCGCGATTTCACGAACGTGCGTCCCGCTGCCGAAGTCCAGCAGATTGACGGCAGCGGTGTGCCACTGCCCGTCCGCGTTGATGCGACCGCGGAACAGCCGCATGCGGTCACCGTCGGTATTGACCCACACCAGGTAGTCGGGCTTGTTCGGATCGTAGTTGACGGCGCGGTAGCGGATGACCAGCCAGGGGTAGAAGCCGATGTCGGGCCGCTCATCGGGCGTGTACGACCACTTCATCCCGTGGTTCGGCTCCGGGACGATGAAGCTGGCGATTCCCTCGGCGACCTCGACGCGCGTTTCTGCCGACGCGTTGCCGAGCCACTCGGGCTGCGGCTCGAAGCCGGGGTTGTCGTCGAATTCAATGCGGGACGCCATCTCGCCGCACGCGACGCCCGCGGCGATCAGAATGAAGAAGCTGAGGGTGAAGTACCTCATGATGCGCGTCTCTCCCGACAGGACTGATGATTGCACGCAGGCCCGGGCATCCACCATCCCCGGACCCGCATACGGTACACGATTCCTGGCGTCACTCAAAGCCTCCCGCGGCGGCAGACCTCGCCGGGCGAGACGTCACCGCTGCCGCAGTCTACCGTCCTCAGGCCGCCAGGCAGGCTCGCTCGTAATCACGAGCGCGTCGTAGCGGATATCCGCGGTGAGGTCCTCCAGTCGCAACGTGTGCGTTCCGGCCGGCAGCGGCACGTTGTTCAGGTCCGCGTTACCGGGCCACGCCCATGTCCACAGTTGGTCCATCAGCGGATGGTCCTCGGCGATGAGCGCATCCGGAACGTGCAGGTCGGTCAGCCCCCCGCCCAGCGTCGTGATGTGCTCGCCGTCGAGGAGCGCGCGCACGTGCTGACGCGCCTCATCGCCCCGCCCTCCCGAGCCACGGTGCAGGTAGCGCAGCCAGAAGTAGTAGTCGTCATCACGCGGGACCTCGATCTCCCACGACACCGCGTTGCTCTCCGGATCCTCAGGCACCACGTAGAACGCGCCATGGGTGTCGCCCGCCTCGGACTGCTCGAACTCACCCTCGCGCTCGGCCTCGTCGAAAGTAAGGTCGATGGTCACGACCGGATCATCGGCGGGCGTTGCGGCCTGGGCGGTGGCGATCGCGCTCTCATTGCCACGCCGATCCACCGCCGTCACCGCGTAGTGGTACGTCGTCCCGGCCTTCAGGCCCCAGTCATACATCTCCTCATCGGTGGGCGAGCCGACCAGCAGCTCCTGAGATACCTCGTCGATCGGCTCAGTCGCGGCGTAGACCTGATAGTAGGAAAGCGTCGGATCGCCCGGGCGCTCCCACGTGAGATGGATCACGCGGTCGCGCACGTTCTCGGCACTCAGATCTGTGACCGCCGGCGGCGGAGTAATGTCCTCAGGCCGGGGGCCCTCGGGAGTGAACTCAGCATCGGTTGTCAGGCAAAGCAGGTCAAGTTGCGCGTTTTCGCCCCCGGTGCCAAGTGTGATCTCCATCTCGCCCGCCGGCAGGTTCGTCGCATCGCCCGCGCGCACCCAGGTCCAGTCCTCGGAGGTGGTTGCGACATCCCATGTCACCGTCGGGCCCTCAAGCGTCCAGCCGGCCGACCGGCCGTCACTGCTGCGTATGCGCGCCCAGAGGAAATACTCGCCGTCGGCGGGAAGCCGCACGGTGAACGGTGCTGAGCCCTCGTCGGCATCCGGATGGCGGTAGATGTAGTACCAGTCCGACGCCTCCCAGCGATCTACGCCCGTCGCGACGCCGGGCCGCGCATCGGTGTAGAGGTCCCGAATCGCGCGCTCGGGCTCGGCGTAAACCACCAGCGGGTCATCGATCTCCGCTGGCAGGTCCACGCCCGCGCGGGCGACTTCCGCCGAATATCCGCTCTCGAGGCCCGAGTGCTCGATGCTGGTGAGAACGTAGTAGTACGCTCGGCCGGTCTCCACGCTCTCATCCCGCCAGGTGGTAGAAGCCACCGGCTCAGGGGTGAGCAACTCGTAGCCGTCCCCGCTGCGGTCTGAGCGGTACACGAGATAGCCGCGCGTCTCATTGGAGTAGGCCGACGGCTGCCACGTGAGCACGACAGCCCCGCCATCCGCCTCCCAGGTGACATTCCGCGGCGGTCGAGGGCGGGCCATGACGGCCACGTAGTTCTTGAACCGCCCCGTCATGCTCGAGCCGTAGTGGATCTTTGTGCAGTCAGGCGACTGCATCGAGAAGTCGCCACCGTGGTAGTAGCCGTTGAGCAGGTGCCTGGTGTCCACGATCGGCTGTGACGTCAGGTCGCTGAAGACCTGGAACTCGGTATTCGCGTGCTCGGGGCGCATGTAGCTGCCGAAGCTCCACCCGCGCACCCAGCCGACGAAGAACCTCGGGTGGAGCATCCAGTGCAGGTGGTAGTTACCGCCATTGCGCGACAGGCGCATCTTCATCGGCTCGCCGCCCCGCGTCGGGAAGATCGTCGGGCCGCCATCCCTGGCGGTGTACTCGCCATCAGGTGCTTCGCTCTCGTGGCCGTGCGTCATGATCGGGTAGTAGCGGTAGATATCGAACATCTCGTCGATGTCGTCGCTCAGGTGCAGGCGATACTCGTCCCAGATGCCGCCACTCGGGAGGTTCACGCGCCCGTCGATCAGCGCCCGCAGATAGGCCTCATGGCCGCTGATCGGGGCGATGACCTTCTCGATCTCGCCCGTCTCGCGGTCGATGAGCAGCCCGACGCGGATGCGGAAGATATGCCCCCACTCCGCGGTCTCGGCCACGGTGTGGCGGCTGAGGTTGAGGATCCTGTCCGCCTCATGCGGGTCCTTTGCATCGCCATTCTCGTCAGGCGCCTCGGGGCGCCCATCGTGCAGGCCCCACTGCGGGATCGGGTCATCCGGATCCGGCTCGTATGTCACCCACAGGCCACCGTTGGGCGTATCGAGGAAGATATAGCGGTTATCGCGGGTCAGGCCGTAGACGCGTTCGCGCGGGCAGGCCTCCCACTCGGCGACAACGCGGCTTTCGCCGGTACGCAGGTTCGCCTCGGTCAACTCTCCCGGCCGGTGGATGAAGCCCACATTCGGGTTCTCGCGGTCGAGTATCGGGCGGCGCCCCTCCGGGTAGCGGAGCAGTCGGGAGTAGTCCTCGTTGACGAACCAGCCGCGTTCGCGCCCTTCAGGCCCCAACCGCGTGCCATGCAGATACAGCAGGGAGCCATCGGCGTTCCACGCGGGCCACACGGACGCGGTCCCGCAGTGCTCGACGGTGTGCGAGTCATCGATCATCCAGACGTACGTTCCGTATTCGCGATCGCGGAAGATCGTGCGGCGGGTCAGCAGGTCATCGCCGCGAACGTAGAGGTCCCACGGTTTGTGGCCCTGGCGCTGCATGAGCGCATCGAGGCCCTGGTGCTGGTCGGGGTCGCGTTCGTAGGTAGCGACCGGTGGCAGGCCGTCTCCGTCTTCAGCTCTGAGCACTTTCCTGACCATGGCTTTGTCGTAGTAGACCTCCCCGGAGATCATGTTGCGCGCTGAAAGCCCGACCCTCATCTCGGGTGCTTCAGGGGGAACACTGAAATAGTAGCGAAGGCGCTCCCATTCGTCCGGAACATCGAATGATTCAGAGAGCCTCAGAACCCGCCGGCCATCAATGTAGGCGCTGGCGCGGAGATTCACGCTCGGAAGCGTGCCGTGGGCCATCAGGGAGAATTCGTAGTGCCCGCCGGGCTCGAGCTGGTAGGCGCGAGACCATATCTGCGGCCACCACAGCGCGTCGATGCGCTTGGTCATGCGCACCGCGCGCCCGCCGTCCACACCCGCGCCCTCGAGGGTCTCGACGGTACCCTGCGGAGCGTTGTCTACTTCCGCACTGGTCATGGTCGCGGACCATCCCGGCGGGACGTGCTCGTCCGCGTCGCCATCCTCGAAATCACCGTTCTCAAGGACGTCCATCGTCTCGAAGTAGAGCGCTCCATCGGCTTCACGGGCATGGAAGCTGTTGGTGGGATTGGGCGGCCAGCCCAGCGGTCCCTCGCGCCCTCCGTCGCGGCAGACCTTCAGGCGGTAGAGATCGCCCGGCTTCGGGGTCTCGGCTTCGATGGCCGCGAACGGGATCGCAATACGCATCCGCCAGCCATCTTCGACTGCAGTGACATCGGTCTCAAGCTGGGGAGAGAGGTCGATCTCGCGGGCCTCGGCATCGCCCCGGGTGTTGTGCGCCGAGCGCACGTTGCCGCCCCGATCGACGACGATCTGGAAGTACCCGTCCTGCCAGGGGCGCTCGTCGAGGAAAAGCTCGATCCGGTCGTGCTCGTAGACGCGGCGGTCATCGAGACCAAGGCGCGGGATCTGCCCGGCCTCCCCCGCATCGGCCTCCACGGAGATGTAGAGTGCCCGGTCATCGTGCATGACCTTCGCGCGTGTATGATTCTGCGCCGGGCTGAGGGCGCCACCGAGGGTCAGAAGTTCCTCGATAACGGCGGCCTGATCCCACGCGGCATCGTCGGCGAGACCGCCGGTGTCAACGCGCGGACTCACCAGGTCATATTGCACCGGATCATCGGCGCGTGACCGCATCGTTGTCAGTACGAGCAACAGTGGGACCAGCGTGATGAATGCGACATTTCCTGAGACGACTCGCATAGATGAATCATCCTGAAGGCTTGTGATCTCTGGCAGTACGGCGTCAATGGCCCGGTAGATATTCAGGAATTCTTCGGCTGACTGAATAATACCTCGCCGCAAACAGGAGGCGTTTCACCGAAATTCTCTGTGATCGGCCGTGGTTGCGTTCGATCACTGCTCTCAACGGGATCGCAAACAAGGTGCTGCGACGTTTCGTGGCGAACCGCGGCCCTGTCACCATTCCGGGCCGCGCATAGATTACGGCCTCGATCCGGTGCGCTGCGAGATATCCGCCATTGACTGAGAAAGAAGAGATCTGCATGACAGGCCACTGCATCGTATTCGAAGCGAAGGGCGAAGCTGTGCTGAAGCCGTTTGAAGTGCCGACACCCGGACCTCGGGAGGTGCTGCTCGAGAACGACTACACCGTGATCAGCGCCGGCACGGAACTGGCGAATCTGATGAACCTGCCGAACACCTCGGGCGGCTTTCCCTACTACGCGGGCTACTGCGGCGTCGGGCGGGTGGTCGCTGCCGGCGATGAGGTCGAGAATGTCGCTATCGGCGACCGCGCGCTGGCAGATTTCTCCGGCCACCGCTCTCATGCCGTCCAGAAGGCGTCCGAACTGACCGTTGTCAGGGATGACCGCATCGATGACCTCGAGGCGGCCTTCGTGGTCATCGCGGCGATGGGCCTGCAGGGTGTCCGCAAGGTCAAGCTGGAACTTGGTGAATCGGCGATGGTGATCGGCCTGGGGCTCCTCGGCACCTTCGCCACCCAGTTGGCGAAGATCGACGGCGCGATCCCCGTGATCGTCTCGGATTTCGACAGGGAGCGACGGGAGCTGGCTTTGGACCTGGGAGCCGACTACGCCTTCTCGCCCGATGAGGAGGGCCTCGCGGAGAGAGTACGTGAACTCACGTGGGGCGAGGGACCCGATGTGGTCGTCGAGGTCACCGGCGCCGCCGCCGCGCTGCAGGATGCGCTGACTTATGTGGCCCGGCAGGGCCGGGTCAGCCTCCTCGGCTGCACGCGCATATCCGATGCCCCGATCGACTTCTACCAGTACGTGCACAAGCCCGGGGTGTCGCTGATCGGCGCCCACACGATGGTGCGGCCGCAGGTCGACTCGTACCCGGGCTACTGGACGAAGCGCGACGACTACCGCGTGCTGCTCGCGCTCATCGCGGACGAGAGGCTGCAGGTCAAGCCGATCATCTCCGAGATCGTCTCACCCGAACGCGCTCCACAGGTCTACACACGTCTCGCCGAGGAGAAGCATCCGCCTCTGGGAATTGTCTTCGACTGGAGTCAGATACGATGAAACCTGTGAAGATCGGCCAGATCGGTGTCGGGCACGAACACGCCTCGGGGAAGATGGACGCGCTGCTGCGGCTCTCGGACCACTACGAGGTCGTGGGCGTGGTCGAGGAAGAGAACCCGCGCTGGCGCTCCAGCACCACCTACGAGGGCGTCGAGCGGATGACGGAGGATGAACTGTTCAGCACGCCCGGCCTGGAGGCGGTTGCGGTCGAGACGAACATGCCGGAACTGGCGAAGACCGCCATCCGGTGCATGGAGCGCGGGCTGCACATGCACCTGGATAAGCCCGGCGGGCAGGCCATGCAGCATTTCCGGCGGCTGATCGACGGCTGCAGGGGGAGGTCGCTGGCGCTCCAACTGGGCTACATGTACCGCACGAACCCCGCGATCAACTTCTGCATCCGGGCGATGCGCGAGGGGTGGCTGGGCGAGGTCTTCCAGGTGGACGCGGTCATGAGTCGTTATGACGACGACTCGTATCGCGAGTTCCTGTCAGATTATCCCGGGGGCGCGATGTACAACTTCGGCAGCCACCTGATTGACCTCGTCGTCGCGATGCTCGGGCGCCCCGACAACGTGATGTCCTTCCAGAAACAGACCCGTGACGATGGCCTGAATGACAACGGACTGGCGGTGCTGGAGTACCACCGCGCGACGGCCACCGTCCGCTCATCGATCGTGGAGGCGGATGGCATGATGCACCGCCGACTCGTCGTCTGCGGGACAAATGGAACCGCGGAGATCTGCCCGCTGGAGTATCCGGGCCGCTATCGGGAGGAGCCCCTGCATGTACGCCTGACACTGCGCGAGGGGGTCTCCGACTACGAGGCCCGCACGCACGACGTCAACGTGGGCGTGATGAACGGGCGCTACGACGATCAGTTGATCGAACTGGCGCGGGTCATCCGCGGGGAGATCGAGAATCCGTATCCGTATGACCACGAGTTGACAGTTCAGGAGACACTCCTGGCCGCGGCAGGGTACATCCCCTGGGAGGAGAACGCATGAACCTCGACGGCAAGACAGCAATCGTGACCGGCGCCGCCGGATATATCGGTTCGACGACGGCGAAGAGACTCGCGTCTGACGGTGCGGCGGTGGTCCTGTGCGATGTCAACGCCGGGCCATTACAGGAAGTGGCCGACACGATCATCGCCGATAGCGGCAGGGCGACCGCGATCGAGACGGATGTCCGCAGTCCGGACAGCATCGATGCCATGGTCGCGCAGACCATCGACGAGCACGATCAGATCGACATCCTGGTCAATGTTGCGGGCGGGAGCGCCCGGGAGCGGGCCTCCACCGTCCATGGCTCGAGTCTGGACGTCATCACCGATATACTCGATGTGAACCTGCGCGGCGTGATCTTCTGCTCGCGCGCTGTCGTCGGGCACATGATCGAGCAGGGCGGCGGCAAGATCGTAAGCGTGGCATCCGCCCTCGCGCTTCAGGGCCAGCGCTGCCATGCGGACTACGCGGCCGCAAAGGCCGGGGTGATCGCCTTCTCGAAAACGATGGCGATGGAGGTCGCGCCGCATAACATCAACGTCAACTGCGTTTCGCCCGGCCTGGTACCACGACCGGGGACGAATGTCGATGACATTCCGGAGACGAACTACCTCGGGCGCATTGCCTCACCGGAGACTGTATCCAACCTCATCGCCTTTCTCGTCTCGGACGAGGCGGACTTCGTTGTCGGTCAGAACTACGTCGTGGATGGCGGTTGGAGCCTCGGCCTGAAGGGGCGACACTGAGGCCAGAGACACAGAGTTGGACACACACTCAGGCGCGTCGGGCATACGCACATGGGAGTGAGACGATGCACGCGATCGTTGTAGACGACGAGCAGGCGCTTGTCTGGAAAGAAGTCCCCGACCCCGTTCCCGGGGAGGGCGAGATAGTTATCGACATCCACGCCTCGGCTCTGAACCGCGCGGACCTGATGCAGGTGGCCGGAGACTAACCGCCCCCGGCAGGCTGGCCCGAGTGGCCCGGGCTTGCGGCGGCGGGTATAGTCAGCCACGCCCCCGCAGGCGGGCGCTGGGAGGGGGGCGGCCCGGTATGCGCGCTGCTTGGAGGGGGCGGGTACGCCGAGAAGGTCGCAGTCCCCGCGGGCATGGCGCTGCCGGTCCCCGAGGGCGTGTCGATGGCCGAGGCCGCGGCTATCCCCGAAACGTTCGCGACCTCCTATCTGAACCTGTGCATGGAGGCGGGTCTGCGCGCGGGCGACACCGTGCTTATCCACGCCGGCGCAAGCGGTGTGGGCACATCCGCGATCCAGCTGGTGAAGTTCCTTGGCGGCACGGTCATCACGACCGTCGGCACCGATGAGAAGGTCGAGTTCGTCCGCAATCTCGGCGCCGACATCGCCATCAACCGCGTCACCGGCGACGTGCTCGCCACTCTGGAGGAGCACCCGGCGGACATCGCCCTCGACTGCGTTGCCGGCCCGGACCTCGGCCAGCGCCTCGAGAAGATGGCGAGGGGCGGACGGTGCGTCATCATCGCGACACTCGCCGGCGATCACACGGAACTGGACGTGAAGCAGTTCTTCCTGCAGGGCCTGCGGCTGATCGGCAGCACGCTGCGCAGCCGGACGCCCGAGATGAAGGCGGAGATACTCTCCGGCCTCAAGGAGACGCTGTGGGACGCGTTTTCGTCCGGAGAGGTCAAGCCGGTGATCTACGAGACACTTCCGATCACAGAGGCCGCACAGGCCCACGCGATCCTCGAGCGCCGCGAGAATCTCGGCAAGGTCGTGCTGACTGTCGGCTGAGAGTGGGCGCAACCTTGATGGAGGATAGACGGGAATGAGTGATCCGAAGCTCCAGGACAGGGTCGCGGTCGTCACCGGGGCGGCGCGGGGCACGGGCAAAGCCATAGCCCTTCGCTATGCCGCCGACGGCGCCGCAGTGGCCGTGGACGACATTGACGCGGAGGGCGCGCAGACCGTTGCCGACGAGATTGTGGCCAACGGAGGACAGGCTGCCGCGTTCGCCGCCGACGTGACCGACAGCGGCGAGGTGGGAGCGATGGTTGATGGCGTCCTCGGCCGCTTCGGGACTGTGGATATCCTCGTCAACAACGCCGGGGGCGGCGCGGCGCTGCTGGGGAAGACGGCCGCCTTCAAGGACCAGCCTGAAGACGTCCGGCGTTGGGTTGTCGATCTGAACCTCCATGGCACAATGATCTGCACCCACGCGGTGCTGCAGCACATGATTGAGCGCGGATACGGCAGGATCATCAACCTCGGGTCCATCGCCGGCGTCAGTGGACTGCCGAACTGGGCGGTCTACTCCGCCGCGAAGGGCGCTATCATTGCGCTCACAAAGACGCTGGCGATGGAGCTGGGGGAATTCGGAATCAACGTCAACTGCATCTCTCCGGGGGCGATCGGGGAGCAGTCTGATCGCGACTG
Source organism: uncultured Armatimonadia bacterium (assembly GCA_964484945.1). Taxonomy (GTDB): domain Bacteria; phylum Armatimonadota; class Zipacnadia; order Zipacnadales; family UBA5352; genus UBA5352. The sequence continues at coordinate 24,429 of CAZAHB010000052.1, forward strand.
GACCCGCTGGACCTGGCTGCAGCGCGGCGGCGAACCCGCCGAGGTCGCGGCGATGGCCTCTTTCCTCGCCTCGGACGACGCCGACTACATCACCGGCGTGAACTACCTCGTTGACGGCGGCCGGACTCTCGGGCCGCTGAGATAAGGAGCATATGATGAGATTCCAAGATCGTGTCGCGATCATCTCCGGCGCAGCTTCCGGCATGGGCCTTCTGACCGCGCAGCGGCTGGCGGAGGAAGGGGCCAGTGTGGTGCTCACTGACGTGAACGAAGAAGGCGTCATCGAAGCCGCTGAGGAGATATGTGCCCGGGGAGGCGAGGCCGTCGGCGTCCAGGTCGATGTGCGCTGCTATGACGAGATAGAAGACGCGGTCGCGCTCGCCGTGGACCGCTACGGAAGCGTCGATATCCTCCTCAACTCCGCCGGTGGCAATGCGGGGCGCGTTTTCGGCCGCGCCGGACCGTTCCATGAAATGGACATCGACATCATCGACTGGGGCCTCGATGTGAACTTCAAGGGGCCCGTCTACTTCTGTCGCGCGGTGCTCGGGCATATGATCCAGCAGGAGCGTGGCGTGGTCATCAACATGGGATCGGTGGACGGCGTCACCGGGTCCGGCTCACCGGACTACTCCGCGCCCAAGGCGGGGATGATCGGGCTGACCAAATCCATTGCGCTCATCGGCGCGCCGCACGGTGTCCGGTCCTGCTGCGTCTCTCCCGGCCCGGTGCTGACACGCCCGGAGATGGCGAAGATGCAAACACGCCTTGGCCGGGCCGCCGAACCCGAGGAAGTCGTGAACCTGATCCTCTACCTGTGCTCTGACGAAGCCTCGTTCATCACCGGCGCCAACTACAGGATCGACGGCGGCCGCAGCATCGGAGGCATGTACTGATGGAGAAGACGTGGCGCATAGGGATCGTGAAGGACACATCGAAGCCGATGCTGGGGCTGCATGGCCTTCATACGGCCTTCCGCGGGCTTCCGAACGTGGACGTCGTCGGGCACGTGGACGCCAATACCGAGGACCTCGAGGAGAAGATGGCGTTCACCGGTGCGCGCACCCACTACGAGACGCTGCCCGGGATGCTCGACAGCGAGACCCTCGACATCGTGGTGCTCACCTCGCGGCATCCCGACGATCACCTGCCGCAGATCGAGGCCTGCGCGGAGGCGGGCTGTCACGTGTACTGCGAGAAGCCGCTCACCGCACGTCTGCCGGAGGCCGACCGCATCGTCGAACTGGCGGAGGAGAACGGTATTCTCATCTGCATGGCCCACCCGTGCAGGTACGCGCTGCAGTTCCGGACCATGAAGCGGATGCTGGAGGCCGGCGAGATCGGGCGTCCGCTGACGGTCCACGGCGCGGGGAAGTCCGACCACCGCGGCGGGGGCGAAGACCTGATCGTGCTCGGCACGCACATTCTCGATGTGCAGACATTCCTCTTCGGCGAGCCCGAATACGTCTACGCTGACATCAGTGAGGACGGCCGGCCGATCGAGAGGACCGACACCACGGAGACCGTGGAGCCGATCGGGCCGGCGGCGGGGGATTCCATCTTCGCGCACTTCCGCTTCCCCGATGATGTGCGCGGAATCTTCGAGAGCAGGCGCGGCCTGTATGACAGAAGCCGCGACAAAACGCGGATGGGGATCACGGTGGTCGGGAGCGAAGGCGCCCTCTCCATTCGCTTCCGTGGCGCCCCGCCGCGGGCGCGGCGCGGGCGCGTGCGGGCCGCGACGGGCTGGGACGATGCGGCCGCCGTGACGGCCGAAAGCTTTTCACAG
>CAZAHB010000053.1:0-26130 GCA_964484945.1 uncultured Armatimonadia bacterium
CGGTCGAGGTTTGCCCGGATGTCCGGGTCTCGCGGCGCCATCACGCGAGCGGCCCGATAGTGCGCGATGGCCTCACCCGTCTCACCGCTGCGGTAGAGCGCGTTCGCGAGATTGTAGTGGACCCGCGGACCGTCCCAGCCGCGCTCCATGGCATCGCGGTAGGCGCCCGCGGCCTCCGCGAAGCTGCCATCGCGGTAGAGGGCGTTGGCATCGGCGAGCGGATCCGACGCCTCCTCGGCGCAGGCCGCGATACACATCAGCAGGAGCGCGATGAAGAGCGGCACCTGTCGTCCGCGGATCATCGCAGCGCCTCCTCGAGGTCATCGACCAGAGAGCGCGCATCTCTGAGAGCTTCGCCCGGATCGAGAGCCTGTGAGGATCCGGGCGCGTAGGCACCGGCGCGGAGCCGCTCAAGGAGGCGGGCGGCCTGGTCCGCCGGCGGCTCATCCGCCCCGGCCTCGATCAGCCGAGCACGCGCGGCTTCAGGTGATATCTCAGAGGCCGACGCGTCTGTCTTCGCCGCGATGTACTGTGCCATTACCTCATCGACGCGACGGTAGACCTCCGCAGGATCGTCGGTGGCCTGGATCCTGCCGAGCGCCGCTCGGGCGTTTCGCGCGGCCTCCATGTGCCTGCGATAGCGCGGATCGGCCTCTCGCCGAAGGCGTTCGGCGCGGACGCGCAGGGCCCATCCAAGCGCGAGCAGTGGCACCAGTTGGATCGCCCAGAACCAGAGCCGGGACGTGATCGGCTCGGATGAGGTGAGCGCCAGGCCGGTGTCCTTGATGTACCGCAACTGCTCGCCCGACGGTTGAGCCGGGGCCTGGCCGCCCTCCCCGGGCAGGACCGTTATCGTGGCCGAGGAGGTGCGCGCGAACTGATAGCGATCCACTTCGGGGTCGAAGTAGTCAAGCACGATCGGCTCCACGGTCAGCGGCCCCTCTGAGCGGGGCATTATCAGATACTCGAACTCGACGGAGCCTCCAATCTTCGGACCGCGTGGCGTGTCCTGGGGCCCGATGCGTTGCTGCTGGCCGCTCTGATAGACGCGGGCATCGCCCTCCACTGGGACCTCCGGTGGAGACAGCCGCCGCAGATCGCCGGTGCCCCTGACGGTGAGCTTCAGCGAGGTGGCCTCCCCCACCTTGACTTCCGTATTGGGCAAGGACATTCCCAGTTGCAGTCGGCCAACCACTCCGGTGAAACCCTCGGGGCGCCCTTCTTTGGGCAGGGGTCGGACATTCAGGGTGATGGGATCGGTGCTGAGCGTCTCCTCATCATGCATGAAGCCGCGCCGGAAAGTGACAGTCGCCGGGCCGATGGTGTACTCCCCCGGAGCCGGAGCGATCAGCGCGGTGCGGCGCGTGATGATCTCGTAGGGAACACCGTCGATGGTCTCGGTATGTTGTGCTTCCTCCGGCAGCGGCTCGGCAACGAGGCCTTCGGTGTCCGCGGGGTCATACTCAGCGTTTCCCAGCAGGTGGACGCTATGCGCCTGCATGAACCTGAGCGTCAGCGTCACCTGCTCGCCCACCCACGGGGTGCGGGTGTCTACTTGCGTGCGAATCGCGACCGGGCCCATTCGCGCATCGCCAGGCTGCTCTGTTGGCATCTGCGAGTCGGGAGGGCCGGGTCTTCCGGGGGCCGCGTCCGGAGGTCTGACCTGATTGGAAGGTGATGATGGCAGTGGACTTTTCGGCGCAACGACCGTCAGTGTCATCGGATCGGTGGTGTAGACCTGGTCCTGGATATTGACTGAGATCCCGGGGACGGTGTACGTGCCTTCTCTGGACGGGTGGAGGCGGTATTCCCAGGCGATTGTGGACTGGAGGTCACCGTTTATCAGTTGCACGTTCCGCCTGCTCGAGCGGGAGACAACACGGAGGTAGTCGATCCGGGGAAGTTGAGGCTCCTCGACCCCGTGTGTGACTCCCGTCACAACCACCGTAAGCTGCACGGTCTGGTCGACCTCGACAGTCTCGCGGCTGAGCGATGCGTGCACATCGACTTCCGCGACCGCCGAAGACGCGATCGCGAACGCCCCCAGCATGCTTAGAGCGAGGGTGAGTTTCCAGCCGATGCGGGTCACCAGTCCTTCTCCCCCTCCTGTGGTCGCGCCCGGCGGGGAGCGCGCCTCATCAACTTCTGCATCTCCGCGTCCTGAGACGCCAGCGCCCGCAGCAATTGCCGGGCCTGTTCAGGGCTCAACTGCCCCTGCTGCATGCCCTCAGGTTGCTGCTCGCTCCGGGGCCGTTGCTCGCCGCCCTGCTGCTGTTGCTCAGATCCGGATTGCTCCTGGTGGCGCCGCTCCTCATTTTGTGACTGCTGCTGCCGCTCGTCCTGCTGCTGCGATTGCTGCTGGTCCTGCTGCTGCTCGTTTTCAGACTTCTGCTGCTCCTGCTCTTTCTGCTGATCCTCCTGCTGCTTGTCCTGATCCTGATTCTGCTGCTTATCCTTTTGCTCCTGAAGCTTCTTCTGTGCCAGTTCGAGGTTATGCTTCGCGTCCATGTCGGTCGGATCGACCCGCAGCGCCTGCTTGTACGCCTCAACGGCTCCAGGGTAGTCACCGGCACCGAAGCGAGCGTTCCCAAGGTTGTACGCGGCATCGCCGGTGAGGCCCTCTTCCCCGGCCTCTGTGGCGGTCGAAAAGGCCTCAGCCGCGTTTTCGAAGCGCTCCTGTCGGTACAGCGCCGTGCCACGATTGTAGTTAAGCGTGCTATTATCGGGCTCAATCTCGAGGGCGCGGCCAAAGCTCTCCCCCGCCTTCTCGAACTGGCTGTTCTCATACTGACTGACCCCACGCGTGCACAGCCACTCCAGCGTGCCGGGCCAGACGAATCCGACCAGAGCCGGCAGGAGGGCGGCCGTCAGAGCAGCCACTATCCATTTCTTCACGACCGTCGCCTCCTTTCATCCGGGAGCACAGCCCACGCGGCGATGAGAACGATGGCAGCCGCCAGTGGCACCTGATAACGCTCCGTATACTCCTCGAACTGCCATGTCCCCACGAGCCGCCCCTCCTCGCTGCGGAGCGCCGCCAGCATGCGGTCAACCGGGATCCCGCCTCCCGATGCGCGGGCGTAGACGCCGCCACCGGCTTTGGCGACCTTCTTGAGCGTCTCCTGCTCCATGCGGGTCACAATGATGTTCCCCTCGGCATCCCGTTTGTGACCGGTGACGTTGCCTTGAGAGTCGATCATGGGGATCGGTTCGCCCTCGGTCCCGCCGACACCGACCACGTGAATGGTCAGGCCGTCCTCAGCGGCCTTCTCCGCGGCCGCCACGGCTCCTCCGCGATGATCCTCTCCGTCAGTGAGTATGACGATATGCTGATACTTGTGTTCCGCGCCGCGGAACGCGTCTCGCGCTACTTCAATCGCATCGGCTATTGCAGTCCCCGGTGAGCCGATGACCTGCGTATCCAGCGCATCGAGGAACATCTGCGCCGCGCCGTAGTCGATGGTAAGCGGAGAGTAGAGAAACGCGTCTCCGGCGAATGCGACGATCCCCACGCGGTCTCCCCGCATTCGGGTCACGAGCGCGCCGACCGTCTCCTTCGCTGCTGAGAGTCGGTCGGGCTTTACATCCCGTGCGAGCATGCTCTGACTGGTATCCACCGCGAAAATGACGTCAACCCCCGAACGCTTGACGCGCTCCATCCTGGTGCCGAACTGCGGACGCGCGGCGGCAACGATGAGCAGCGCCAGCGCGAGTGTCATCAGCACCGCGCGGATGCGGCGTCGCCGACGGATGCGCGCGGCGGTGATGCGATCCAGCGCAGCCGGGGTCGCCATCTTCTCCAGAGAGCGCCGGCGCGCCCTCGCCGCGTACACGTAAAGCGCAATGACAGCAGGAAGCAGCCACAGGAGGTTCAGTGCGTCAGGATTCGCCCAGCGGATGTAATCCTGCATCTGCCTCTGCCCACCTCGCGGCCGCTGCTCTTTTCGTCATATTCGTTGACGTCACGAACGAAGCATCATTCATGCGCTCAGATAGTGCGTCCCCGACCTCAATCGCTCCAGCCTCCGCGCCCTGCAGGCAGGTCAGCGGTCATGGGATCTTCCGCAGCCACGTGCAGGACAGGACCACCTCCAACGCCAGAAGCGCCAGCGCTGGAAGCATCAGCGCGCCTGCAAACTCCTGATAGCGGCGGTACTGTGTCGTCTCGAACCGGCTCTTCTCCAGCGAGCGGATCTGCTCGTAGATCTGCTCCAGCGCCTCCGGATCCGCGGCGCGGAAGTATTTCCCGCCGGAAAGCTCCGCCACGCGCTTGAGCGTCTCCTCGTCCATCTTCGTGCGCTGATAGGAGCCATCGGGGTTGCGCGCGTAGCTGCGTCCGAAGACAGGATCGTCGATCGGGATGCGCGCGCCTTCCTGCGTGCCCACACCGACCGCGTAGACTTTCACGTCGATAGCCCCGGCGGCCTTCGCGGCGGTGACAGGGTCGATCGAGCCTGCGTTATTACGACCGTCGGTCAGCAGGATGACCGCGCGGCTCTTCGCATCTGACTTCTCCAGGCGGGCCGCCCCGGTCGCGATGGCCATGCCGATGGCGGTGCCGTCCTCGACCATTCCCAACTCCACGTCTTTGAGCAGGCGCAGCACCATTTCGTGATCGAGGGTCAGCGGGCACTGCGTGAAGGCCTTCCCCGCGAAAACCACCAGCGCCAGGCGATCGTCGCGCGTACGTTCGATGAAACTGCGGAGCACGCGCTTCGCGACCACGAAGCGGTTGTCCGGCTGGAAATCCTCGGCCCGCATGCTGCCGGAGATGTCGAGGGTGAGCACGATGTCGATCCCCTCCGCGCTTACCTCCGCGACCTCCTCCAACTGCCTCGGGCGCGCCATCGCGACGATCATGAGGGTCAGTGCGATGATGGTGAGCCAGGGCGCTGCACGCGCAGCCAACAATCGTCCCGTCACGCGCCCTTCCAGCGAGCCAACATCGGGATAGCTCATCCCGCCACTTCCGTGATCGCCCGGCCGGCGCAGGAGCCATCCCACCGCCGGAACCAGCACGAGCGCGAGTAGCCACCAGGGCTCCGCGAACTCCATCATCCGGCCGGGGCCGCCGCGGTTTCGCGCTCAGCGGCGTCCTCGGACACCTCCCTCGTGGGCCGCGTGGCTCGGACGATATCGCGGACTTCGGTGAGGTCTTCGGCTGCCGTCGCGGCATCAGGGCAGTGCTTCGCGAATTTCGCGAGGTCGGCGCGCCGCAGCAGGCCGGTGATCCGGGTGATGAGACCTTCATCGAGGCACGCGGAGCCGCGCATAGTGTACGCCAGCATGCCGGTGGTCTCCTCCAACGCCGGCAGCCGCCAGCGGCGCTCGATGTAGTTGCGAAGTATCCAGCTCAATCGCACGTAATGCTCCTTGAGCATGCCCTCTGCAACAAGATCCTGTGCTTCAAGCTCGCGCAGCGCCGTCAGCGCCTCCTCCGCGGGCGGGAGCGGCTCTGCAGCATTATCCTCTTCGGCCTCTTCGGAGCCGCGCGTTCGCAGCCACCACACGAGGCCGCCGATTAGCGCCAGAAGGGCGACGACCGGTGCTGCCGCGATCGCGTAGTGGTACCACTGCAGCGGAATTTCGCGCGGGCCCCGGATATCCCGGATCTCCCCTGCCCCCTCGGGCAGCACGCTGCTGACGGTAATCGTTGCCTCCGGGCGCTCCAGTTCCCGCACCTGTCCATCCGGGCCACGCGTCGCGATGGCGGGAGCCTGCAGCGTGGTCTCCCCTGCCTCCCAGAGCACGAGCGACCACGTCGCGGTGTACTCAGTCTGTCCGTTGGAGGCCGTAGATTGCTGCCGGCTGAAGTCCCGCACCTCGGCCGGGCCGAAATCGGCGTCCTCGCCGGGGATCGTCGCGTCATGATCGGCCGGCAGGCGGAAGGTCACTGTGGCCTCGAAGACGGCGCCCACCGTCACCTCTGACGGCTCGACCGAGAGCGCTATCTCCTCCGGCGCTGCCCCCGCGGAGCCGGCAAGCACAACAGCGCTCAGCACGATCAGCAGGCGCCACATCACAGACGCCTCCTGCGTAGCTCGAAAAAGCGGGCGAGAGGGTCGATGGGGCTGCCGTCGGTCGGGACGTCGATCAGGTCCACGCCGCGACGTGTCATCTCCTCGCGCCGGCGCTCCCGGCGGCCAGCGAGCTTCGCCTGCAGATGCTGCCGATACTGCTCTGAGGAGCTGTCGAGAAGCATGTGCGAGCCGTCCTCGGCATCGATGACCTCCACCAGTCCCACATCCGGCACCTCGCGCTCCCGAGGGTCGATGAGTCGCACGCCGACAAGATCGTGGCGGCGGGCGGCCACGGACATGGGGCGCAGATACGCATCATCGTGAAAGTCGGAGATAAGAAAGACGATAGCGCGGCGGGTCAGTACCCGGCTGACGAACTCGAGCGCCTCGGCGATGTTTGTCCCGCGCTGCCTGGGCTGGTGCCCGAGCATCTCTCGAATCACGCGCAGGCCCTGCCTGCGGCCCTTCTCAGGCGGGATGAACATCTCGACTTCATCCGCGAAGAGGACGAGCCCGACCCGGTCCTCGTTCCGAATCGCCGAGAAAGCAAGCAGCCCCGCGACCTCGGCCGCAACATCCTGCTTGCGGCGGTCGACGCTGCCGAATTCCACCGAACCGGAGATGTCCACCACCAGCAATACCGTCAGTTCGCGTTCGTCCACGTGCTCCTTGACGTGAGGGTAGCCGGTCCGGGCAGTCACGTTCCAGTCAACGTTGCCGATGGGGTCGCCGGGGACATACCGACGGACCTCCGAAAACTCGATGCCGGAGCCCTTGAAAACCGAGCGATAGCTGCCTGCGAACATGTCCTCGGCGAGGTGTCGCGCGCGGATCTCGAGCCGCCGCACCTGGGCCAGCAGCGAGCGGATCAATGCCACGGACTGCTCGTCGCGCTCCGAGCGCTGCTCGTCGGCCAAGTCTACGGCACCTCCACACTGTCGAAGATTGCGCGCACCACGTCCTCGGACGTGACTTCCTCGGCCTCCGCTTCGTAGCTGACGATGACGCGGTGGCGCAGGACGTCCATCCCAATCGCCAGCACATCGTCGGGTGTGACATATCCGCGGCCTTCGAGGAATGCGTTCGCTTTCGCGGCAAGTGTGAGGTAGATGGTAGCGCGAGGGGATGCGCCGTAGTCGATAAGGGGGCTGAGGCGCTCGAGACCGTACTCGCGGGGCGAGCGTGTCGCGCATACCACCTCGACTATGTAACGCTGCACGCGCTCGTCGATGTAAAGCTGCAGCACCAGTTCACGGGCGGCCTCCAGCTGCTCGATGCTCGCGACCCCGCGCGCCGCCGGCACCTCGCCGGTCGTCCAGCGCTGCAGGATCTGCAGTTCTTCGTCCTTGCCCGGGTAGATCACCTTCAGCTTCAGCATGAAGCGATCCACCTGCGCCTCCGGGAGGCGATACGTCCCCTCCTGCTCGATGGGATTTTGCGTGGCCATGACCATGAAGGGCTCCGGAAGGTCGAATGTCTCCTCGCCGATGGTGACCTGCCGCTCCTGCATGGCCTCCAGAAGCGCGCTCTGGACCTTGGCGGGGGCCCGGTTGATCTCATCGGCCAGGATCAGGTTCGAGAAGATCGGCCCCTGCTTGGCGTAGAATGTCCGGTCGCGTTCATCGTAGACCATCGTACCCACGATGTCCGCGGGGAGCAGGTCCGGGGTGAACTGGAGGCGCTGGAAGCCGGTGTTAAGCGTCTGCGCGAGGGTGCGCACGGTCAGTGTCTTCGCCAGCCCCGGGACACCTTCGACCAGTACATGCCCATCGGCAAGCAGGGCGATAAGAAGGCGGTGCACCATTCCCTGCTGGCCGACAATTACCCGGCCGACCTCTTCGCGGATGTCATCGACAAACGGCCGGGTCTGCACGATTCTTTCGGTGAGCGCATCGATCTCGGAGGACACGTTGATATCACTCGCTTCGGCGAATCCCTGTGGCCTGAGTGTCTGATGCACGTGTATGAACGATTCGGCGGCCGCCCGACGTTCCGTGGGCGCCCGCCTGCTGGATAATACCACAAAGCAATGATGCTGTTAATGCCTCGGGCATGGCCAAACCAGCCGGCATGGCGGTGTGGTGCGCTGAGTGCGGCTTCCCGATGAGGTCCCTGCACCGAGGCTCGGGTATCCCGCCATGTGAATTCTATCACCAGCGCGCGCTGAAGAATTCGGGGCTCGGTTACGAGATCGTGCGCACAATCCGCTCGCGGCTGAGCAGGCCTCCCAGCGCCCATGTTATCGTGAGCATCGCCAGAGACGCCCCGCCCAGAGCCGCGACTGCGGTCCATGTTACGAAGTGAGCCCGCTCGACGATCAGCCGGGTTGCGGCAAGCGCGCCGAACAGAACCATGATCGTCATCATGTTGACAACCATATTCTCGCGCATGCCGAGCATAAGCTGCGCGAAGCCCATCAGCGCGACCGCCGCTACGATGAAGATCGGCACGACAACCAGCAGATGCACGAGCACCGTCACGCTGGGCGTCAGCGTCTCCGCCGAGCGCTGGCCGGCGATCAGCGTGATAGCGGTGGCAGCCAGAAGCGAGAGGGTGGTCGAGGGCGCCGCAACCCCGAGCGCCTTGCCGATCCAGATGCTGCGCAGCGAGACGGGAGCGCACAACAGCGTCTCGACGATTCCTGATTGCTTCTCCCGCAGATAGGTCTGCCCGGAGTAGATGTAGCCCACGAACAGGCCGATCAGCGCCCCCATGTAGAAGAGGGAATTATTCAGTTGCGTCTCCTGAGTGATGTTCTTTTCGGTGATCCCGAGTCCGGCCATGATGCTGAACCAGGCGGCGAAGAACACGCCCGAGAAGACCAGTCCCTTGTTGGTGAGTATCTCGCAGATCTCCTTGCGCGCGATGATCATCACATGTGTGAGGTTGCTCACGCCGGGACCCCCTCATCGCGGACGATTTCGAAGTAAACATCCTCCAGCGACCGAACCGGGCGGGTCACTTCCTCGATATCGAGACCGGCCCGGACAAGCTCCGCGACCACATCCGGGGTGTGCAGACCGTTGCCGGTCAACACGACTCGGGAGCCGTCGGCGCGCATACCGGCGCCCGCGGTCTCGCGTTGGAGCGCCTTAATCGCCTCAAGCGCCTGCTCAGGATCGCCGAGGCGAATCTCGATGCGATCCGCTGAGCCACCATGACGGAGGTTCTCGACGGTATCGTTGGCGCGGATGCGTCCATGATGCAGGATTGCGATGCGCGAACACAGCCGCTGCACTTCGTCGAGGTGATGAGAGTTGATGAAGACCGTCATATTCTGCGTCTCCGCCAGTTCCTGGAGCAGTTCGCGAACCATCAGTTGCGCCTCGGGATCCAGGCCCGCGGATGGCTCGTCGAGCAGCAAAAGCTCCGGCTCATGCACGATCGCCCGGGCGAGCCCGAGCTTTCGTTTCATACCGGTGGAGAAGGTGCCGACTTTCGTGTTGCGCTTATCGGCAAGCCCCACGAACTCGAGGAGGTGCTCGATCCTCGGCATGGGATCCTGCACTCCGTAGAGGCGCGCGTGGTACTCCAGGCTCTGATACGCCGTCATGCGGTCGTCAAGCCCGCTGTTTTCCATGAGCACGCCAATGCGCGCACGTACGGCGTTCGTTTTCGACGGTGTATGGCCGAACACTCTGGCGGAGCCGCGGGTGGGCTGCAAAAGCCCCAAAAGCAGGCGGATCGTGGTGGTCTTCCCCGCTCCGTTGGGGCCGAGGTATCCGAAGACCTCGCCGGTCTCGATACTCAGGTTGATGCCATCGAGCACCGGTGGCGCATCCGGCCCCCCGAATGTCTTGGTCAGGTCTGTCGCCTCTACAACTACCATGAGTGTGGATGATCGCTCCGATGTTGCAGTTGCCAGCGGTGGAAAGGAGAGTAGTCTGTCCGGCTAATGAATGTCAAGCCATCGACACCGGCGGTCGTGTGCTGCAGGGCCACAGATCGGCTGTAATCTGTTTGACAATCGAGGCCCTCACCCCGTATACTGCACCCACTCAAGCAAGTTTGCGAAGCTACCCGCTCCTCGTTGTTCTTTATCACCCGTCCCGGAGCGGGCTGAATTGGTGTACATCGTTTCGATGCCCGCAGGGCGGAAGTGTGCCACGCGGGCGCGAGTTGATTCGTGCAGATCAGTCTATGGGAGGCGTCTGCCAAGTGGAGCTTTTCTCCATCGAGAAGTTGTCTGATCGGATCGGTGGCAGGTATCCGCTGGTGGTGGCCGCGGCGAAGCGCGCCCGCCAGTTGAAGGAAGGTGCCGTGCCGCTCATAAAGATCGACACCAACAATCCTCTGACGGTCGCCATGGCCGAAATCGCAGCAGGCAAGGTCGTCATTAAGGAGCCCGGTGAGCCGGGAGACGAGCCCGAGGTGCAGGCTGGAGCACAGCGTAAGGAACCACAGTTGAGTGAGGAAGATCTTCTCGGCGGCGATCTTTTCGGCATCGCTTCGGACGATGATGTCGGCGAAGATGTCGAGGACGAAGAGCCAGAGCCGGACGAGGACGAAATGCCCGACGAGGAAGAGACAGAGCCAGAACTCTAGTCAGCAGATCGGGAGGAGCACCAGGTAGTGTCTGAGGATTACTACCAGATTCTGGGCGTCAGCCGGGACTGCGACCAGCAGGAGATAAAGCAGGCGTACCGCCGCCTCGCGCGTCGTTACCATCCCGACGTGTGCAAGGACGACGGCGCGGAAGAGCATTTCAAGCAGATCAGCCAGGCGTACGCAGTCCTCTCTGACCCACAAAAGCGACGAAAGTACGATCGCTTCGGTGAAGACGGGCTCAACGGCGGGCGTGGAAACGGGCCCGAAGATGTCTTTGACCTTTTCACGCAGGTATTCGGCAACATGGGTGGTCCGTTTGGTGGCTTCTCGGGAGATGCCGAGAGGCGCGGCCGGGACCTGCAATACGAGGTCACCATCGATCTCGAAGGCGTGCTCAACGGTGTTGAGGCCGAAGTCGAAGTCACCAGACAGGCTGAGTGTGACGCTTGCGGTGGCACCGGCGCGGCGGAGGGAACGGCGCCATCCACATGCAGGCGTTGCGGTGGCCGCGGATATGTCGCGCATGAGCGACAGACGCTGCTGGGTGTCGTCGCGACCACCTCGGAGTGCCCTGACTGCAACGGTCGCGGGACTGTGGTAGAGACCCCGTGCGAGCAGTGCCGCGGGCACGGCGTGACGAAGTCCCGCGAGCAGGTCCTCGTGTCGATCCCCCCGGGCATCCAGGATGGTCAGCGTATACGCATGGCGGGCCATGGCGATGTACCGGCCGGTGGCGGTGTACCCGGGGATCTGCTCGTGCAGGTTCGGGTGCAGGATCATCCCGTCTTCGAGCGCAGAGACCGCGACCTGGTCATGCATCTGGACCTGAGCTTTTCGCAGGCCGCGCTCGGTGACAGCGTAACCGTCCCGACCCTCGAGGGCGAAACCGAGATCACAGTTCAGCCCGGCGCGCAGACCGGAGACAAAGTCAGACTCGACGGATACGGTCTTCCGCCGCTCCACGGAGGGCGCCGCGGCACGCAGGTCATCGACCTCAATGTCGTCACGCCCACAAACCTGGACGAAGACGAGCGTCGTTTGCTGATGGAGTTTGCGCTGCACCGCGGTGAAGACCTGCAGCCGGCAGAGCATACGGGATTGTTCGACCGACTCAGGCAGGTGCTCAGCGGGGAGGGTTAGGATGTCCCCGGACTCGACGGGACGAATCTGGGTGCGGCTGACGGTCACATGTCCTGCGGCGACCGCCGAGGCCATCACTGCCGCCCTGTTCCCGCTTTCCCCCAACGGAGTGGTCGTAGAGGAGGCCGGGGACCAGACACGGGTCACCGGCTACATGGGCCCCTACCAGTCCCCCGAGGCCACCGCCGATGCAACTCGGCGTGTGCGGGCGCTGGCCGCTGTCCCGGAGGGGCTGTTGCATGGAGAGGCGCAGATCGAGACGGAAGTTGTCCCCGAAGAGGACTGGATCGAGGCATTCCACGCTCACCATGGCCCGGCGCGTATCGGACAGATCGTCATCAAGCCGACCTGGGAGCCATGGCCACACCCGGACATCGCTTCACGCCAGAAAGATATCATCATCGAGATCGACCCCGGCCTGGCATTCGGAACCGGCCAGCACCCCACGACGCGCATCTGCCTCACTGAGCTGCAGCAGCGCCTCAACCGAGGGGATCGCGTCCTCGACTTCGGGTGTGGCTCGGGCATACTGGCTATTGCAGCCGCGCGTCTGGGCGCGGGTATGACCCTGGGCATCGACTGCGACGCCTCAGCTATCGGCGTTGCGCGTGAGAATGCGCAGCGAAACGATGTCGCGGACACTGTTGAATTCGTGGTGGGCGATACGCTCGAGACCGTGGCCGGGCCGTGGGACGTGATCATGGCCAACATCAACCCTCTGCTTGTCACCCGTGAGGCGCAGCGTGTTTTCGAACTGCTCGCTCCCGGCGGCACGTACATCTGCACCGGCATCCCCTTCAACCGGGAGGCGGCGGTGCTGGAGTTGCTGCGTGACACCGGTTTCAATCAGATAGTGCCGCGCCCCAGCGGCGAGTGGGTCGGCTTCGTATGCACTCTCGGGGATGGTGGCCACCCGTGACGCGCGTGTTCCTCGACGAATCGCAGATATCCGACGACACAGCGACTATCACAGGCTCCGATGCCCACCACCTGCTCGATGTGCTGCGCATGACAACCGGCGATAGCTTCACGGTGGTCGATGAGCGCGGGGCCGAGCGCGAGGCCACCATCAGCGAGGCGGCGGAGAGCCGTCTCGTCGCGGAACTGGGCGAGCCCACGCGAGTGCCGGTCGAGCCCGATGTGGACCTGACGATCTACCACGGCCTCCCCCGGGCATCGCGTTACGAGACCTCGCTGCGGATGTGCACGGAGTTGGGCGTGAGCGGGTTCGTGCCCGTGCTCTCGGCGAAGTCGGTGATCAAGCTCAGCGGCAGTGCCATTGAGCGTAAGCGCGAGCGATGGCAGCGAATTGTCGAAGAGGCTGCGAAACAGTGCGGGCGGACGCAGATCCCCGAGGTCGCGCCCCCGATGCAGTGGGATGCGGCGCTGGCGCACTACGCGGATTCAGATGCTGCGGGGCTGATGCCCTCTGCCGGACTGGCCGGCAGCGACGCGCCGTCACTGGGACAGCGGGCCGCGCAGCTCTCGGATGATGCGCCGGCGGGCGTGGCGCTGTTCATCGGCCCGGAAAGCGGCTTTGACCTCAGCGAGGAGGCGCAGGCGCGTGACGCCGGGGTGACGCTCGTAACGATGGGGCCGCGGATTCTGCGGACCGAAACCGCGGCGGTGGTCGCGGCCGCGATTTGCCTCGACCGTATGGGAGAGTTGGCGTAGGACCGCTCGCAGGCGGCAAACAAATCCGTGTGCATGAGGCAGGGCTTTCTGACTTCCCGGCGACGACTGCCTCACCCCTCCGGTTGCTGTCGCGGCCTCCGCCCTTCTCCCGCCTGCGAGACGTCGTTTGTCGAGCAGGTCCGAGGGAGAGGGGGCCGGGGGGTGAGGCCGTCGTGAGCCGTTGACGCGGGCAACCTACAAAATTCGGTCACACCCCCGCCCGAGACATCATTTGACGCGTTCGCCAAATTGCGCTATCATACAGACCTGCAAAGCATGATGGGATGAGATCGGGAGGTTCTACCGTGGCACGACAGGGTGGTTACCGCGGGCGACGTGGCGGCGGCGGTCGGAAGAAGAAAGTCTGCCGCTTTTGCGTTGCGCCGGAAGAGAATATTCTTGACTGGAAGAACGTGCCTCTGCTGAAGCGCTACCTCGACGACGAGGCGAGCATCCGCAAGGCGCGACAGACGGGCACATGCCGCAAGCACCAGTCCCAGCTCGCGACCGCGATCAAAGTATCGCGCGAGATGGGTCTGCTGCCTTACGTGAACGACTGAGCGCTTCCCCAGTTCAACGCACTGAGGCGCCGGGAGATCCCCGGCGCCTTTTGGCGTGTACCCTTCCCGTTCAGCCCTGCTCGTTGTCGATCTCCAGCAAGTCCAGCAGGCCCTCTGGATGGAGGGTCGGCGCTGGCTCGCGAGGATCGCGCCAGACGGCCGCGTACGCACCGGCGCACTCTTCGCATCCTCGCAGCAATGGGCGCCTGTACAGTTTCTCATCGCGGAAACGCGCCTCATACACGAAGACGATTTCGTGGGCGTCTTGCCCTTCGCACGAGAAGATATTCTCCAACACGCCCAGCAGCCGCAGGTTAGTGATCTGCACGCCGATCTCCTCGTCCACCTCGCGCCTGACCGCTTCCTCGCTCGTTTCACCGAATTTCAGCGAGCCACCGACCGGACGGTGGTAGCGCTCGCCTTTGGCCGAGTCATACCCCTCCCCCACCAGGATGCGCCCGTTGTGACGAAAGGTGCAGATTGCGATAGGGCGGATGACGCTGCGATCTACCAGGGGAATCACCTCCACTGCGTGGCGCGGTGCACCATCTCCCGCTCATTGTTCCACGTCAGGCGCTCGACAGCCTGCTGAGGAGGGAGCCACTGTGCGTCGTCGAAGGTCGGTTCGAGGGTGATGTCTGCATCTGCGGGGTCCATCTCGAAGAAGTACACGAGCTTTCTGACATTCCCGCCGCCTGCCGGATCAGGATAGCGGTAGTCAGTCACGCCGAGATAGCGTCCTGCCTGAAGATCAAGGCCCGTCTCCTCGAGCACTTCGCGTTCGGCAGCCTCCGCCGCGCTCTCGCCTTCTTTGAGCTTCCCCTTGGGAAGACGCCACTCGTCATGGCCCGCGTGATGCAGCACGAGAACGCGCGTGCCGCGTCGATCGCGCCTGACCAACACACCGCCTGCGGACAGTAGCTGTCGGGAGGTCTTCATGGCTCAGGAACGGCTTCCAGCAGGCTCTCGACCACCTGATCGCCGGTGATCTCCTCCGCTTCGGCTGCGAAGCTGGTGATGATGCGGTGGCGCAGCGCCGGCCGCGCCATCTCCTGCACGTCCTCAATTGAGGGCACCGGTCGTCCGTACAGGACCGCGCGGGCTTTGGCGGTCAGGACCAGTGTCTGCGAGGCCCTCGGGCCTGCCCCCCAGGCTACCCAGCGTCGCACGAACTCCGGCGCGATTTCGTCATCCGGGCGGCTCGAGCGCGCCAGCCGCACCGCGTAATCGAGCACGTGGTCGGCGACCGGCACCTCGCGGATGGCGTTTTGCAGGCGCACGATCTCCTCGCCCGACACCACCGGCTCGACATCGGGTTCGTAGCCCGATGTCGTCTCCTCGACGATCTGCTTCTCTTCACCGTGGTCGGGATAGTCCACGTACACGCTCAACAGGAAGCGATCAAGTTGCGCCTCCGGGAGCGGATAGGTGCCCTCCTGCTCGATCGGATTCTGCGTGGCGAGCACGAAGAAGGGGTCGGGCAGGTCATAGGTGCGCCCGCCTGCGGTGACCTGTCGCTCCTGCATCGCCTGCAGTAGCGCGCTCTGGGTCTTGGGGGGCGCGCGATTGATCTCATCGGACAGCAGCACGTTCGCGAAGATCGGTCCGGGGACGAAGCGGTAGCAGCGCTCACCGGTCTCCGGGTCATTGTCGAGTATGTCGGTCCCGGTGACGTCCGAGGGCATGAGGTCCGGGGTAAACTGCACGCGCGAGAACTCCAGGTCCACGGCACGCGCGACCGTATGCACCAGCAGGGTTTTGCCCAGCCCTGGAACACCGATGAAGAGACAATGCCCGCGCGAAAAGAGCCCGATCAGCAGGTTCTCGATCACGCGATCCTGTCCGACGATGACCTTGCCGACCTGTTCGCTGATCGCCAGGCGCAGGCGTGCCAACTCTTCGATGGGGTCTGATTCGCCGGTAACGACGTCCGGCACAGGCTCATCTGCCACGGGATGAAAGCTGCCTCTCTGAGGATGTGATTATGGTACGGGCATGGTAGCAGCCGGACGGCCCTGCGTCAACCGCGGCGTGACAGTCAAACTCTCGGATTGCCCCGGGGCTCTGCCGGGCTGAAACGCGGTCTCTGATTACTGCACGCCTGCACTGAAATGTTCCGTCTCCGCAAGCTCCCAGGTTGCGCCGCCGTCGCCGGAGGTCAGGATCGCCGGGAAATTGTAATGGCTCGGGTCCTCGCCGTAGACCCAGTTCGGTTGCTTGTTGAAGTAGGAGTACGAGATGTAGAGGCGACCGTTGCGATCCATCGCCAGCTTCGCGTGGTAGTTGCTATACCCGTGTGCAACCGCTACCACGAGCTTCCGCGCATCAGTCCACTCAGCGGAGGCCGGCTTCTTCTGGTAGCCGAGTGCCGCGTATACCCTGCCGGGGTGATACGGGTCATCCTCGTCACGGATCCACCAGCGGAATGCAGCATGGAGCGTATCCGTCGGGTCACACACCAGGCCCAGGTACGTCTGCCGCGCGGGGCGGCCGTTGCGATCCGGGTCGGGGAGCGTGAAACCATGATCCAGCATCTCGAGAGCATCCTCGAATCCGCCGCTGAGGTCGTTGGGGAACTGCGACCGGTAGTGATAGAAGTGGTCGCCGTGTGCGCCGGTGACCACGTGAATGTAGCCCTCGCTGTCCGCGCAGATGCCGGGCGTGTTATGCACATCGTTGACGGGAGGAGCGTGGCCCACAAAGACAGGGTCTCCGACAGAGCGCGTCTCGCGGTCGTACGTCGCCGCGAATGTCGGTGAGCCGGGAAGGTCCTCCTCCTCGCGCATCTCGGCCCAGGTGATGTGGGTCTTGCTGCCGAGGGTCGTGGCGAATGATGCGCCGCCGGAATGCTCGCACATCCCGAAGCACTTCTCGGTGACCGCAACCGGCTCAGGAAGCTCCAGACCGTCCTCGGATACGACTAGCTGTGTGAGGAGAAGGCGATAGTAGGCCCCCCATCGAGCGGTCGGGTGGTTCGCCACCCTCTGCAGCGTCGCGATTAAGGGCGGGCCGGGCAGGCCGTGTGCGTCGGTGCGGACCTCGATGTTGGGCCATGTGCCCGGCAGGTCGTAGCAGGTGAACGTTTTGCCGTAATCGCTCGAGAACAGCAGGGCCGCGGTCTTTCTGTCAGCACACTTCACCTGCAGGATCGAGTACATGTTGTCATCGTCATCGAACACAGCGTGGGTGTAGTACCATCCGGCGCCGCGGTCGAAGCGCTCGAAATCAGGGTAACGGGCCTTTACCGCCTCCACGAACGAACGCTGCACCCATTCCCCGTCACGCAGCGTCTCGAAGTAGCCGGTCTCGTGCAGGTCAAGGCCTCTGCTCCGGATATAGGGGCGATTGTGGCTGTCGAAGCTGGGCGTGTTGCAGATGTAGTCCGGGGCATAGCCGAATTGCG
The DNA here is from genome assembly GCA_964484945.1 of uncultured Armatimonadia bacterium. GTDB lineage: Bacteria > Armatimonadota > Zipacnadia > Zipacnadales > UBA5352 > UBA5352. The sequence continues at coordinate 17,346 of CAZAHB010000053.1, forward strand.
CTGGCTCGTGCTGATTCTTCTTCAGCACGATGGGTTCGGGGACTTCGATTGCCATCACGCTCTCTCCCGCGATCGCGATAGTGACTACGACCATCCACAGACGCACTCGCATCGGCGATTATCTCTCCTGCCCTGCTTCACTCAAGTCCGGGGTCTTTCACCGGGAACTCTTCGCTCTCCGTGCGCCAGTTGTTGAAGATATCCTCGGCCTGCTCGACGACCTCGGGCCTGCCGTCCGCGAGGCCGGTGGTCTCGCCGACATCGTGCTGCAGACCGTAGACCTCGATGGGGCGAGTCATACCCTCGCGGACGGCCTTGATGCCGCCGACGCGCGCGGCCTGCTTGAATTCGCGGTGCTGGAACTCCCAGTAGAGGCACTCGCGCTCGGGCCCCGGATCGCCGTAGAGCGTCGGCGCGACCGAGACGCCTTCGATGTCATCGGGCGCCTCGAAGCCGGCCAGGTCGGCGCACGTGGGCAGGAAGTCCCAGAAAGCCCACGGGTAGTCGCTCTCGGTGCCGGCCGCGATTCGGCCCGGCCAACGGGCGATGGTGGGCACTCGGATGCCGCCCTCGTAAAGGTCGCGCTTGTACCCGCGCAGCGGCCCCCATGAGTTGAAGAATGCCGGATCCGCCCCACCTTCCTTGTGCGGACCGTTGTCGGAGGTGAAGAACACGATCGTGTCCTCATCGATGTCGAGTTCCTTGAGCAAGTCCAGGATGCGCCCGGTGTCGCGGTCCAGCAGCGAGATCATCGCGGCGTGGCCCTTCTGCGGGTCAGGCCAGTCCCGATCGGCGTAGATGCCGTAATCAGGGACCTCCATGCCGTCGCCGGTCTCGCGGCCACGTTCATTATTCGCGTGCGGAGGCGTCACCGCAAAGTACGCGAAGAAGGGGTTATCCGCGTTATCCCGGATGAAGTCGAGCCCCTTCTCCATGATGAGATTGTGGGAGTAGACCTCCTCTCCCCCATCCTCGTTGCCGGGGAGGTTATACTTCTGCTCGTTCTCCCACAGGTAATCGATGTAGTAGTCATGGGCGCGGCGCTGATTCAGATATCCGAACCAGTAGTCGAAGCCGCGGCGGTTCGGTACGCCGTATGTGTCAGGCTCACCGAGGCCCCACTTACCGACGATGCCCGTCGCGTAGCCGGCATCCTGGAGATACTCCGCGACCGTGCGCTCCTCCGGTGGCAGCGGGATGCGCGCGTTTCCACGGACGAACGCGTGGCCGGTATCCCGGCCGGTCATCAGGCAGCAGCGCGAGGGGGCGCAGACGGTGCTGCCCGAGTAGCAGTCTGTATAGCGCAATCCCTCGGCGGCCATCTGGTCGATGCGCGGGGTCTGAATAACCTCCTGCCCGTAGCAGCCGAGGTCGCCGTAGCCGAGATCGTCGGCCATGATCCAGATGATGTTGGGCTTTCGCGGCTGTTGTGCTTCAGATCGCTGTGAAGTGGCCATGGTGAGCGCAGCAACTCCTCCCAGCGCCGCGCCTGCCATGGTGCGGATGGCCTCGCGGCGGGTCATGTCTCGTGACATTGGATGCTCGCCTCCTGAGTTGGTGAGGGCAGGTTCGGCGGACGCGGTCGGCATCCCTTCCAGAGGACTGTGCCGCCCGCGAGGCGAAAGCGTCGTTGCGCGGCTCACATCGACGAAGGGGGCCTAACCCATGCGCATTATCGGACTGCTGTGCTGCCTGCTGTTGACTGCCGGAATCGGGCTGACTCAGCCGGTGGAGATCGGCGCCGAATCGGTTGTACCGGTCAACCCGCGGAGCCTGTGGTGCCGCTACGTGAACTGGCGGCCCGCGGACGGAGAGACCGTGGACCTCAACCCACCGCGCATCTCGTGGTCCTACAACGCGGATGCGCCGGAGGACTTCGGCGACGCGATGCACATGTTCACACTCCAGATCGCGGATAACACGGAGTTCAACGAGCCGGTGGTGGAGATCACATGTCAGCACAACTTCTACAACCTCCTCCCTGCGCTTGATCCGGACAAAACATGGCACTGGCGCGTGGGCTACGACATCGGCACCGATCGCGCGAAGTGGAGCGATGCGCGCACCTTCGAGATAGCGCCCGACGCCGCTACATGGGATCGCTCGGCGCTGGCGGACCTTGACCTCGAAGCGATGGGCCATCCGCGCGTGATCCTGCGACCGGAGCGGATGGCGGACATCCGCGCGCTGGCTCAGACGCATGAGGGCTCCGCTGCCGCACTGGACCGGATGCAGCAGACCGCTGATGCGGTGCTGGAGAGGCCGTGGTGGGCGGACTTCCCTCAGACCGATCGCGGCGAGGAGCCCGAGCGCGACTTCTACCGCATCGCCCAGGACCTCGCGACGGTGGCGTTCGTGTGGAAGGTGACCGAGGATGACCGCTACGCCGGCGTCGTCGAGCGCGCGGTCACGTGGGCGAGCTATCCGCCTGGCGGACGCGCCTCCCCCGAAGGCCTCGGCGGCGACGGAAATGAGGACGCCACGCAGGGCAACGAGTTCCTCGCGCTGCTGTTCGACTGGCTCTACCAGGACATGACCGCCGATCAGCGCGCGATCATGATCAACTCGCTTCAGTGGCGCGTCGATCACGTGATGAACACATTCGCCTGGCGCGGGCAGCGCAGCACGGGACCGATGCTGCGCATGACCTTCCGCAGCGACGCCGAGGCAGCGACGTATGAGGCGGAGGACCTGGCGCTGGCGGGCGGGGCCCGGATCATCGATGACGAGGACGCATCGGGTGGCCGGAGCGTGAAGCTCACGTCCGAGGATGCGCGGGTCTCGGTGAGCGCAGAGTTCGACGAGGGGCCCTACGCGGTCACGGTCGCCGCCCACGGTCCGGCGGGTGATCAGGACGCATTCTTCGTCACGCTTGATGACGGGAAACCCCAGCGGAAATATGTCTCAGGGCGGGGCGAAGCCACCGTGCATGCGCAGGTTGACGAGGCGGGCGAGCACACACTCCACATCACTCCCAGTGAGGTCGGCGTTGAGATTGACAGCGTGCAGATTGACGTCCACGGCGACCAGCGCCTGAAGCTGCCGCGCAGCGAAGAATGGCGGGAGTTTGACTGGACCATCCGCGCGCCGGCGCAGGGCACGAGGCTGATTGCCGAGGCATTCAACTACTACGCGGGCGGCGAGGTCTGGTGGGATGACCTGTTCATCGGCCGGACACCCGATGGCGAGAACCTGCTGGAGAACGGGAACTTCGACGAGGCTGGGGATGACGCGCCCGTCGGTTGGCGCTACCACGCGTACGATACGGATTCGAGCGCCGAGTACGAGGACGGGCGCGTGGGTATCCTCTGCCCGGACTCGAGCGACCGAGGGTCGTGGGGGCAGAACCTGGAGGTCAAGCAGCCGGGGACATACCATGTGCGCGGGCGCTACCGGACCAGTTCGTCGATGCTGACCGCTAAGGTGCGGGGGACGTCGCTGTCAGGCCAGTGCTCCAGCCATCAGTACGAGGCGAGCATGGACACCGCGGTCTGCGGGCTGGTACTGGCCGAGCATTCGCCGGTGGGCCGCGAGTGGTTCGACCTGATGCTCAACTACCTCATCGGCGTGACCAGCGGGTACGGCTTCGACGAGGCGTGGAATGAGGGCGCGGGCTACGGGACTTCAAAGAACAAGTGGCTCACGAACGCATCGCTCTACTTCGACACCGCGCTGCCTGAAGCCGACCTTGGACGGAACCCCTTCTACCAGCGCCTCGGAAGCTGGTTCCGGCGGATCATCCCGGTCGGCATGGACCATCACGCGTGGGGCAACCAGCGCAACGCCTCGCGCGGCAACCACCTCGCGGCCTTTCGGAAGATGGCACACCTGACCGGTGACGGGCGCTTCCTGTACAACTGGCGCGCGTACGGTGGCGAGGGTTTCCGCGCCTGGCGCACGTGGACCGAGTACGTGCTCCCGGCATACTACGAGGAGCCGGAGCCGGTACCGGAGAGCGAGACCGTTGAGGTCTTCGACATCGCCGGATGGGCCATGGCGGCCAGCGGCCCGCCGAGCGATCCGGCCACGTATGAGGAGGGCGCCGGCGTGATCCTGCAATGCCGGCCCCGCGGGGGCTACTCCCACTCCTTCAACTCGGATGGCTCCGTGCAGCTTCACGCATACGGGCAGATGCTCAACCACGGAGGCGGCACATCCGCGAACGGGGATGCCTACGCCTATCACACCATGAGCCACAACGTGGTGCTGATCGACGGCCTGGGCCAGGGGCAGCCCGCCCGCGGTATGCGGCATCCGACCTACGGGCATATCACCGGCCACAGCGAGGGCGCCCTGCCCGATGGCGGGCGTTTCGTCTACTTTGCGGCCGACCCGACCCTGTGTTACCCGCATGAGCCGGGGAACTTCCGGCGCTGGAGCTATCCGTCCGCGAACGTGTACGCCGACCGCGCTCTCCCCTACCTCGACAGCTACGTGCGGCACGTGCTGTTCGTGCGCGACCGCTACTTCGTGATCTACGATGATCTGCGCTGCTCGCGGCCGGCGACCTTCACCTGGCTGTGGCACATCCTGCCGGACGATCCGCTCAGCTTCGATGAGGAGACGTTCGCGATCGACTACATGGCGGACGAGGTGCCGGTGCGACTGCAGCACATCTCGCATCCTGATATGCTGACACTGGAGGATCGCAAGGGCCTTGAGGGACGCGTGAATCCGATCACGGGCGAGGACTGGCGCGAGACGCTGAGGGGTGGCATCATCGAGGGGCATAACCTGTGGATCAGCAACAGCGAGCCTGCCGAGGACTTCAGCTTCCTCGCGGTGGTCTACCCGCAGCCGCCCGGCGGGAGTATCCCGCGGATCGAGCGCATCGACGACCACACGGTGCGGGTTGGAGAGGACGTGATCTGCTTCGACGCGGGCTCATCAGCCGCCGCTAAGGCCGACCTGCTCATCGATCCGGACGCTTTCATTGAGCGCTGAGCCTACAGCGCCCGCCCAAGCAGCAAGCCTCCCGCGGTGGCGGTCAGCGCGAGGATCACGTTCGCGGCGATGTTGCCCAGCGCGTGCAGCATACCGCCGCCCGAGGCGAGTGTCAGGGTGTCCAGCGAGAATGTCGAGAACGTGGTCAGCGCGCCCAGGCCGCCGATGACGACGGCGTCACGCAGCAGCGGAGGAAGGTCCATGGAGGCGCTCACACCGGCGATGAGGCCGATGAGGAAGCCCCCGATGACATTCACCAGCAGCGTCCCGTAGGGGAAGTCGCAGCCGAAGTGGCGTTCGGTAATCATGCACGCGGAGGCGCGGGCGAGGGCGCCGATGGCGCCTCCCAGTGCGATGGCAAGCAGCTTGTACACGTGCGAGTCACTCCTGAACGTGAGCAGAGGCGGGTCCGGTACATGAATCGACCCCTGCCGAAGGTGCATTCTCAGCAGGAGTCATCAACCGGAGCGGGTCCGGTGGTCTCGGGTTGCGAAAGCGCAACCCCGGGCGAACCCCATCGCCACCGGGGTCGAATATACCAGCACTATTCGCTCTCAGTCAAGTGGCAGCCAGGGGGAGAATTCGCCGCCGTCGCGAATGACTCGTATGAACGCGAGAGAGGACATGTTCGCATGGGTGATTCTTCATGCCGAATCGCATCTGGTGGTTGACACTGCTGCGCGGGATACTCGCGGCCATTCTCGGCCTGCTTCTGCTCCTCTGGCCGGACAAGGGCGCCGAAGCGGTGCTCATGTTCGTCGGGGCGTTCGCGCTCGTCACCGGCGCCATCAGTACTTTTCACGCATCCAGAGCACGCTACCCGGTCTGGGGCGTATCGATTGTCGGAGGGATCATCACGTTGATCCTCGGTCTGATAGCGCTCTTCTGGCCCGGCCTGACGGCGACCGTGCTGGTGTACATCGTGGCCGCGTGGGCCCTGGTGTTCGGCACGATTGAGATCATCGGCGGTCTGGCCGTGGGGATCGGGATACCCGCCGGGGCGCTGGCGACCGGCCTGGGGCTGATATCAGTGGTCCTCGCGCTGCTGCTGTTCTTCATGCCAGAAGCCGGCGTTGTCGCGGCCGCGTGGCTTATCGGCTTCTACTTCCTGCTCAGCGGCGGCCTTGGAATCTACCACGCGGTTGAGGTACGGCGGCGCGGACGGCGCGTGCAGGTCCATTGACCGGATGGTCAGATGTCGCGTGTACCTCGTCTTTCATGTCGGCGCCGAACTTGCACCGCCGGCCCCGTTCTGCTATAGTATCTAATAACAATCGTAAGGCTGTGACGGGGACGAGTAGGCGTCGGCCATCCGGAGTTTGCTATCGCAAACTCTAAGCGAGCCGGGGATGGTGTAAGCCCGGCGGGCACTGCCGACGACGAAAATCACCCCCGAGCTGCGGGCTGAACGGCTTACGGGGCTACGCCCCCTGCATAGTAAGCTCTGCCGGGTCACCTCCGTTATCAGGTAGACGGCATCGGCGCTCCCTGCGGGTCGCCCGTGCTGAAAGAGCGGGCCCTTACCGACGCTCGCAGTCGGGTCGGTTAACGGGCCAACCAGAGTGGTAACGCGGACATTACTGGAGTCCGCCTCTGAAAAGAGGTGGACTCTTTTTGCGTTCTCACCGCCGCTCTTTTCAGTTGGTCACCTCGCAGGCACGCCCGTGCACAAATAAAGGGTGAGACGATATGCGCAAGGTCCAGGTCTACGATACGACGCTTCGCGACGGCTGCCAGGCTGAGAAGATCTCGCTGAGTGTGGATGATAAGCTGCGCATCGCACGCCGGCTGGATCAGATGGGCTTCGACTACATCGAAGGCGGCTGGCCGAATGAGACGAATCCGCGCGACCGCGAGGTGTTCGAACGCGCTCGCGATATCGACTGGCAGCACGCGCGGTTCACGGCGTTCGGCAGCACGCGCCGACCGGGCATCGATCCTGAAGATGACCCGCAGTTGCGCTTTCTGGTAGAAAGCGGGGCGCCTACGATCACCATCTTCGGCAAAAGCTGGGACCTGCACGTCACGGACGTGCTGGGGACCACCATCGAAGAGAACCTGCAGATGATCGAGGACAGTTGCGCGTTCCTCAAGGACAGCGGCGCGGAGGTCTTCTTCGACGCCGAGCACTTCTTCGACGGTCATCACGCCGATCCCGAGTTCGCCATGGCCTGCCTTGAGGCCGCGCAGCGCGGTGGCGCGGAGGCGCTGGTGCTGTGCGACACCAACGGCGGCTCAATGCCCCTGCATATCCGGGACATCACCGAGGAGGCCGTGGAGCGCTTCGACGTGCCCATCGGCATCCACTGCCACAATGACTCCGGCATGGCCGTTGCCAACACTCAGATCGCGGTCGAGGTCGGGGCGGACCATGTGCAGGGGACGATCAATGGCTACGGCGAGCGCAGCGGCAACGCGAACCTGTGCACGGTGATCCCGAACCTGCAGTTGAAGACCGGCGTCAGCGCAATTCCCGACGAGAACCTGCACGAACTCACCGAACTGTCGCGGTGGGTCGATGAGGTGGCGCTGGTGCGCCACGACGAGCGCGCGCCGTATGTGGGCGCCTCGGCGTTCGCGCACAAGGGCGGCATGCACGTGAACGCGGTCCTCAAGACCCCCACCTCGTTCGAGCATATCGAGCCGTCACTGGTCGGCAACGAGCGCCGCATCCTCGTCTCCGACTACTCTGGCGGCAGTACGATCACGCACAAGCTCGAGCACATCTATCCGGATGTGGACCGCAAGGACCCGAAGATGCGCGAGGTGCTCAGCGAGGTCAAGGAGCGCGAGCACCGCGGATACCAGTATGAGGCGGCGGAGGCGTCGTTCGAGTTGCTTGCGCGGCGGATCTTCGGCGAGGAGTACGAGCTGTTCGAGCTTCAGGGCTTCCGCGTGATCATGGGCAAGCATCGCGAGGACGAAGAACCGTTCGCGGAAGCAACCGTGCAGCTCAAGCTGCCCGGTTCGATGGCACCGGTGCATACCGCGGCGATGGGCGACGGGCCGGTCAACGCACTCGACATCGCGCTCAGGAAGGCCCTGCGTGACGAGTATCCGGAGATCGCGGACATGCAGCTTGTTGACTACAAGGTGCGCGTCCTCGACGCCACCGAGGGGACCTCCGGGGCGGTTCGGGTGCTCATCCAGACGGCGAACAACGGCGACAGTTGGGGCACCGTCGGCGTGCACGAGAACATCATCGAGGCAAGCTGGCAGGCCCTGACAGACAGCATCGTCTACGGGATCATCCATGCCCGGGAAGACGAGGGACCAGGTGAGACGTGAAGGGGCAAAAGGGAAGGGCGAAAGGCATCTCGGGGATTGAGGCAGTGTGATGGACGCGGATAGACCTCCGCGCGTGAGCTACTCGGTACACTTCCGCACATCCCGCGGCGCGGGCGGCGTGCAGCACGAGACCGCCCGCGCCGAGTTCCTCGCAGCAGTCCGCCATCTACCCGTGACGCTGCTCGATGAGCATGCGGGCTTCAACCGCGTGTTTGTGTATGTCCCTCCCTCGGCGATCCCACGTTTCTTCGCCCTGCTGCCCAGCCTGGGCTACACCGAAGCCGTCACCCGCATCACCCGTCAGTTCGGCGCCGGTGTCGGCATGGAGCACCAGGAAGCGACTAAGATCGAACGCTGGCTGGTGGGCGAGTACCGGCGCGGTGATGACCGCGTGGTGCACAAGCTGGTCTGGCGCGTTGACGACGGCCCCCGGCTGAAAAGATCACCCCACGAGCGCTACTTCCGAATGCGCATCGATGGCGAGGTCGAGGAAACACGATCCAACCACCAGCGGCGCAGGTTGTCGTGTTGCGACGCAGGCGCGATGGTCCAT
>CAZAHB010000054.1:0-8776 GCA_964484945.1 uncultured Armatimonadia bacterium
TGCCGACCTGGCAGAGGGTGCCAACGTGCCGACGGCGCCGCAGATGGAGGCCACGACGCCCCTGCCAACCTACGAGGCGAGGGAGGCGGAGGTGACCGCCGCCGCCGCCGATGGGCTGCCGCTGGTGACGACGCGGCGAGTCGGTGAGGGACGGGTCATCGCGCTGAACTTCAGCCTCGGGGAGGTCCTTTCGACGCTTGAGTCGGACGCAGGGAACGTGCTGGTGCGCCAGATCCTCGACGTGGCGGACGTGCAGCCGCGCGTGCAGCGGACCGCCGACCCGAACTGGCGGGTGGGGCTCTGCGAGTGCGACATGTGGCAGATGCGGGCGATCTGGCGGCGCATCCCGGAGGGCGCGCTGCCGGCGGTTACGCTGCAGCGACCGCGCTTCGTGTACGACATCCGCCGGGGCGAGTACCTCGGCAAGCAGGGCAAGGTTCGGGCCGCGCCCGCGGGAGAGGACTGCTACCTCTACGCGCTCTTCCCGCAGCAGGCGCATCAGATCGAAGTCGCCGCGCCCGAGCAGGGGGCCGCGGGTGAGCCGATGGAGGTGCGCGTGTCACTGCGCAACGCCGGAGATACGCGCATTGTGCGCGTGGAGGCCATGGATGCGGAGGGGAACGAGGTGAAGGCGCTGCGCGAGGTCTTCCGCATGGAGGACGACAACGAGACAGTGGAGTTGCAGCCGGCCTTCAACGATGCGCTCGGCGAGTGGACCATCCGGGCGGTGGACGTCGCCACCGGGCAGGCTGACGAGGCGACGGTGACGGTCCGCTGACGTGCTCGCCGCTCTCGCGCGAAACTTCGTGCGCTCGTTTGATAGCGAGTTAGCGGTGACATTTGAAGTTCTTTGCGGGAGGGGAGGCTTGCGTGGCAAGCCGGGGAGGGCGGTTTCTTTTCGAAGAAAGAGCCCTCCCCGCGTCGTTGCCGTGTCCCGATGCCGTTGCCGCAGCCAATGTGCGTCCGCCGCTCACTCTTCCGCAGGCAGAAGCTGCACCGCATCGACCCACATCGTCCCTCGCCCCTCGGGGCGCACGCTTACGTAGACCCGGCGCTCATCGACAGGAAGCTCGAACGCCATCGTGTGCTTCGTCCACTCTTCGGTGACCTCCACCGTGGCGCGCTCGGAGCCCTCCCAGTCTCGCCATCCGCTTGCGCCGATGCGCGCGGTCATACCGGGCCGGTCCGCCTTCAGATAGAGACTGACCTCGTAGCTGCCTGCGCTCAGCGGGGCCGGGAAGAGCGTCACGCCCAGGCTCGTGTTATCCCGCGCCGCCCGCATGAACAGTGAGTGCGTCCCCTCGATGGCCTCCAGCGGGTCCCTGCCCCAGCCGGCGCCAGTCTGTTCGGCCGGGTAGCTGACCCGGCATCGGTCCGGATAGCCGATGTTGACCGCGCTCTCGAAGCCGCCGTTGGGGAGGACATTCTCCGGGTCGAGCGTGACGGGGCCGACCTGCTCCTCGCCGACCTGATAGCGGTAGATACGCACCCCAAGCGCATCGATCATGTCCTCGATGACGCCCTCGTCGCTGACCGCCACCTCCCGGTCCTCGAACATCACCTCCGCTTCGGCTTCGATCGGCTCCTCCGAGCAGCGCAGTGAGATTTCGCGGGGCTCAGGGGCGGAGTTGACGCAGAGAACGTACGCGTGCCCGTTGTACGTCCGGGCGGTCAGGTGCAGGTCGGAGGTGGGCTCAACCGGCGCAATCTCCGGGTTCGGCTCATGTGACAGCAGTGCCGGAGTAAGCTCGCGGATCTCCCGCCCCATCTTTCGGCACTCCGCCCACATGGCATCATTGTAGGGGCTCGTGTGCGGCGGGCGCCGGATGAAGTACTGAATCCCGGTCGCGCCATGTGCGATCGCCATATACGTCATGCAGCGCTGCTCGCGCCACGAGGGCTCGCGGCTCCAGGCCTCGCCACCGCCGAAAGCCTGTGGCACACACCAGATCGGCATCTGTCCGGCGGTCGCATCGCGCACCATGTCCACCGTGTCCGCCACCCGGGTGACCGGCCACCTGTCGATGGGGTAGGGGTCCACCATCAGGATGTCCATGCCGTCGGCGTATTCGTGGGCCCGGTGCGGGGCGCAGAAGACCATCGTGGTCGGGTGGTAGGGATCAAGCTGCTTCATCTGCCGGTTGTGCGCCTCGAACTGCTCAGGAGGATTGCCCCGCGCGGCCGGCTCATCCGACAGATACCAGCACAGCAGCGCCGGGTCGTCGCGATGGGCCTTCACATCCTCGGCCAACCGGGTGGCGGTCTCCTCGCTCGGCTCCTGGTCGGTGATCTGCCTGACATCGTAGTGCATCCTGAAGCCGGTGGCCTCCGCCCGGTCGAGGAACTCGGTGGTGGTCGGCCGGACCTCGCGGCGGAAATCCATGGGGAAATTGTGATACACGCAGATCATGTTAAAGCCATGCGCGCCCTCAAGCCGCAGCACGTACTCGGGATCGTCCTGATCGTAGTAGCGCCCGCGGTGGATGTAGAAGCCGAAGGGGAAGAAGGGCTTGCCGTCCACGATCAGCCCCCGCGAGCGGTTGTCGATCTTCACCTCGTTTGGCTTCGGGGGCGCCCTGTGAAACGTCGCCCGGCCGCGGGCGAGCAGTTCGTCGCCCGCCAGGAGGCGGCATGTGACTTCATGCGCACCATCGGGGACCTCGCTCAGATCGATGGGGATGATCGTCTCACCGGGCGCCACCTCCACCTGACGCGCATCGCCGAGAACCTCGCCGCTGACCTCCGCGTGGACGTCGTCCCCGGCGGGCATCTCATTGAGCGTGAGCAGTAACTCCGCCTGCTCTTCGCGCGTGTACAGTGACAGGGAGGGCACGAAGCGCATCAGGGGATAGACCTGCGCATGCAGAAGCTGCCAGAAATCGGGCTCGCCGCCCTCCGGCCCCACACTGAACCTGAAATCGTACTCGCCCGGATCGGGCAGCGCGATCGCCATCTCAACCGGCTGTCGCTCAGCGGTCATCTCAGGCGTGGCGGACGCGGTCGCCACGATCTCTTCCTCGCGCATCGCCTCAAGCCGCAGAGCGAGGTCCCCGGGCACCTCGCCCTCGCGCGTGACGGACAGGCTCAGGTTCGCGCGGCCATCGCGGACCTCCCGCTCCCAGGCGAAATCCTCGATGCGCAATCCCGCGATCGTCAGGCTCACCGGCTCGAAAGTAATCTCGATGCGCGCGGTGTAGCGCTCGCCATCCTCAAGCTCCTGATCCCAGCCGAGGAAGAAGGTCCCCCTGTCGCGGTCATCGTAGAGGGTCATCCCGCGGGTGGAGGTCATCGTCCACGTTCCGAGCAGCGACTGGAATTTCAGTTTGCTGATGCCACTCCACAGGACGCGCCGCTCACCCCGGCCATGCGTCATCCGGCCGGTCTCTTCACCGTCGGCTGTCACCACGCGGTAGCGCGCGCCATCCAGCCACGGCACCGCCGGGCGCATGCCGACCTGCAGGTGGGAGTCATCGGAGCCGGTCTGGCCGTAGTTGTGCTCGATGACCACCTTCCCGTCCGGGTGGAGGATTGTGCGCCTGGTGAAGCTGAACGCGTCGGTGTCGTCGCTCACCGTCAACACCTGCGCGCCATCCTCGTCAGACAGAGCACCGCGGGCCGTGCCGCTGCGGCTGCTGTACTGGTGTCCGGTCCATCCTTTGTCATGCACCACGTAGTGGCTGTTGTTGGGGAGAAACGCGGGCATATCCCGGTAGGCGATTTCCTGGCCGCCTCCCGCTCTCCAGAAGATCGACACATTCCCGGCGGTCATCTCCGCCTGCTCAAGCATCTCCGCACAGTGCGCCGCGGAGGTCGCCAGGAGCAGCAGTCCCATCGCGATCGCTGCGAGAACCGACTTCATGTCGTCCACTCCCGTTCCAGAGTCATACGTTTTGACGCCGCTCATGGTCGGCCGGGAGGCCGCACGATGTAAAGGTGTTCCTCCGAGCCCTCGGCGAGGGACCAGCGGCCCTCATCGCCTCCGTTGGTGCCCACTGAGACCAGCAATTCCACGTGGTCGTCAATCTCGCGCATGTCGCAAACGGTACACTGGCTCTCGCCCTGCCACCGGTGCCAGTAAAGCGGCTCTCCGGCGTCGGTCATGACGTGCAGCGCGGTCTTGAGTGGTGCGGTTCGGTTGTCCCGCGCCCGGCCGAATCCGCCGCAGATGATCTCCTGGCGGCCGTCTCCAGTGATGTCAGCATGGTGCGCCCCGATGACGTCGATGTCGGTCAAAAAGCCCCAGAGAGGCTGAATGTCGTGATCCAGGCGCAGCAGGAGGGAGTCGGGAGAGCGGATGTTGCACGCGACTGCTCCCATCCCCTCAGGCTCAGGAAGAGCCTCGATGACCTGGAGGTGACTCGAGTGTTCCGACAGGTCCACCTCCGCGAGCATCTCGCCCTCGCCGCTGTACATTCGCACGCCGATGGTCCCGTTCAGATAGAGGATCTCGCGGCCATCGCGCTCGGGCAGCCAGTCGCAGACGATCAGCCAGTCCGGGTGCCCGCCCTCGCCCTCTGAGGGCATGTCGAAGAGCCGCCCGCCGGTCCCGTCGAACCAGATCGCCCGTTCGTGGCCGCAGACGCACACCTCGTGCAAGCCGTCCCCGTCGATGTCCTCACACCACGTCATGTGCCCGTTGGAGTTGTCTTCGTCATATGCCTCGACGAAGACCTCTACCTCACCCTGACAGTCGAGGATCGCCAGCGAGGGATCGGGCAACCAGTTCACGCGCGCGTAGTCGGTCGAATCCGTCCTGCGCTTGGTGTGGCCGACCGTCAGCGCAAGGTTCGCGCCTGGACTGTCGGTGATCCGGCAGACCTTCAGGAGCGAGTTATTGATGAGCCACGGGAGCCTCCGGTGCCACTTCACGCTTCCATCGCGAGAATCAAGGCAGATCACGTCGCCGGCGTATGAGGCGAGCACGACCTCGGCAACCCCGTCCTCGTCGAGGTCGCCGACGGCGATGTCGGAGATCTGCACTGAATCTTCGGGAGGTGGAGCGATGTCAGGGCTCACCCAGAGCGTGGAGCCGTCGATGCTGCTGATAGCGCGGGCGCGGTTGGCGTTGAGTGTGCGCGTGATGATCTCGTCCGTGCCGTCTCCGTCCACATCGAGGAAGATACCATGGCGCAGGAACTCGGTCTCACCATGGAGTTCGGTGAGATTGAAGTCACGTACGATCCGCGATCCCTCGCCACCGTGCTCGCAAACGGGGACATCGTCATCGTTCCACTCTATGATCTGCAAGTGCGGTCACCTCCGTTGCTGCGAGTGAAGGGCGACAGCCACTTCGTCTTCAGCAAGGTCGCTTCCTCCCGCTGACGGACACCTTTGGGGCGGCGGTGGATGCGGGTAGACAGCATCAGCTCGAGCGTGTTGTAAGTGGCACGAGGGGAAGGGAACACGCAGGTTTTCTGAAAATGGACTTGACAGGTCCAGAATAGTGGAGTAATATACTCCAGAATAGAAATGGAACTGATCAAGCGGAACACAGGGTACGGTCTGCGAGCACTGCTGCACATGGCGGCGAACCGCGATGTGGACGCGTTCACTGCGGAGGAGCTTGCCGGGGCGGCAGACACAAGCACGGACTTCATGCACAAGATCATGCGGTCCCTGCGGGATGCGGGGATCGTGTCGGCCAAGCGCGGGCCCAGCGGCGGGTTCACGTTCGAGCGCGATCCTGGCGACGTGGATCTGCTGGAGGTCGTGCAGGCGATACAGGGGTCGTTCAGGGTGAATCGATGTGTGATCGGGCTGGGCGTGTGTCCGCGGTCGGGTGAGTGCCCGTTGCGGCCGACATGGCTGCGCATCCAGAAGGAGCTTGAGGCCGGACTGGCAGCGCAGACAGTGGGCGAGATTGCGGCAGAGGTCTGTTCGGGGAACGGCGACGGGCTGGAATCCTGTTCTACAAACGACAGAGATAACAACAACGATGCCGCGAGGTGCTGAGGAGATAACGATGACTACGAAGACCGTCCGGAAGATCGTGCATATCGACGAGGAGAAGTGTGACGGGTGCGGTGTGTGTGTGCCGGCCTGTGATGAGGGCGCAATCCAGATCATCGACGGGAAAGCAAAACTGATTGCGGAGAATCTGTGCGATGGACTGGGCGACTGCCTGGGCGAGTGTCCGCAGGACGCCATTACCATCGAAGAGCGCGAGGCCGAAAGGTTCGACGAGGAAGCGGTCGAGGAGCACCTGCAGCAGCAGGACGTTGCGAACGCGAGTCCGTGCAGTGGGGGCGGCTGCCCCGGTGCGGCGGCGATGGACCTGGGCGGGACGGTGGCAGACCGGACGCCGCCGGGCGGGCCGCAGCCCTCGCACCTGCGGAACTGGCCGGTGCAGCTTACACTGGTGCCGGTCCACGCTCCGTGGCTGGATGGCGCGGATCTGCTGATCTCCGCGGACTGCGTGCCCTACGCGCTGGGCTCGTTCCACGGCGACTTGCTCGCGGGCAAGCAGGTGATCACCGCCTGCCCGAAGCTGGATGACGTGGAGCCGTACCTGCGCAAGCTTACGGAGATCTTCGGGGAACACGACATCGAGCGGGTGACCGTGGCGCGGATGGAAGTGCCCTGCTGCGGCGGGCTCACGGCGCTGGTGCAGGAGGCGCTGGAGAGGGCGGAGAGTGCGGCGGAGTATGAAGAGTTGATCGTCAATATCAGCTAACGGCAGCGACGGCGCACGGCGGACGCATGTGAAAATGCAGATGCGTCCCTCCGGAGGACAACGCAAGATGGCGAACTGCGCGTGGGGGATGATGCACAGCTCGTGTCGAACACTAACTTGAGGTGGATGGACGAGAGACACACGGGAGGCTGGAAGAGAGATGTCAGACACAGTCAGTCAACACGAATCGGTCAATCAGCAGCACGACGTGATGGTTGCGGATGAGTCCACGAATGTGGCGGATCGTTACGACGCACAGGGGAAGCGCTGCCCGTTCTGCGAGCAGGGACTGCGATGCTCGCTGTGCAGCCAGGGCCCCTGTCGGATCACGCCCAAAGCGCCGCGTGGCGTGTGCGGGATCGACGCGGCGGGGATGGTCATGCGCAACATGATGCACATCAACCAGATGGGCCTGGCGGCCTACTCGCACCACACCCGCGAGGTAGCAAAGACGTTGATCGCGACCGGGGAGGGCAAAACGCCGTTCGGGATCGCGGACGAATCGAAGCTGGATATGCTCGCCGCGGTGCTGGGCGTGGATGAGCCGGACGTGAATCAGCGAGCGGTCGCGGTGGGGCAGGGCATCCTCGATTCGCTGGCGCAACAGTACGAAGAGGATTCGATCTGGGTCGAGGCGCTGGCTCCGGAGAGCCGCAAGGAGCTGTGGCGCGAACTGGGAATCTTCCCCGGCGGCCCGCTGTATGAACTGCAGGAAGCGTCAACACGCGGCATGACGAATATCGACGGCGACTACATCTCCCTGGCGAAGACGTCGCTACGGATGGGGATTGCGACCTTCTACGGCGTGCAGGTGCCGCTGGAGATGGGTCAGGACGCGATCTTCGGGACGCCACAGCCGCACACGTCGCACGTGGACCTGGGGATCCTCGATCCGGACTACGTCAACATCCTGCCGAACGGACACGAGCCGTTCATCGGCTTTGCGCTGGTGCAGGCGGCGGAGTCGGAGGAGGTCCAGCAGCGCGCTCAGGAGGCCGGTGCAAAGGGCCTGCGGATCGTGGGATCGATCGAGACCGGTCAGGAGATGATGCAGCGCCTCGAGGAGAGCGACGTGTTCGTCGGGCTCACCGGGAACTGGATCTGCGAGGAGTATGCGATCGCGACCGGTGCGGTGGATGTCTTCGCGATGGACATGAACTGCTCCGTGCCATCGCTGGGCGAGATCGCGGACAGGTACAATACGAAGCTGGTGGCGGTGTCTGAGCTGATCGGTGTGCCTGGAACCCACGAGCGAGTGGAGTACGTTCCGGAGAAGGCTGCTGAGCAGGCGCAGCAGCTCATCGACATGGCGATCGATAACTTCGAGGAGCGCAAGGGCAAGCAGACGCACCCGGTACATGACCGGCAGGAGATACTGACCGGCTTCTCAAACGAGGCTGTGATGGACGCGCTGGGCGGGACGCTGGATCCGCTGCTGGATGCGGTGAAGGACGGCTCGATCAAGGGCATCGTGGCCATGGTAAGCTGCACCACGCTGAAGAATGGTGCGCAGGACAGCCTGACTGTGTCCGTGGTGGAAGAGCTGATCAAGCGCGACATCCTTGTACTGTCGGCCGGCTGTGGAAACGCGGCGACGCAGGTCGCGGGCCTGAACTCGGTCGATGCGCAGGAGCTTGCCGGCGACGGTCTGCGCGGTGTGTGCGAGGCACTCGGCGTCCCGCCGGTGCTGAGCTTCGGGACATGCACCGACTGCGGACGGATTGCGCTGCTGGTCGGCGCGGTGTCCGACGCTCTGGGCGTGGACCCGAGTGAGCTTCCGGTGGCGGTGACCGCTCCGGAGTATATGGAGCAGAAGGCGACGATCGATGCGCTCGGCGCGCTGGCGCTGGGGCTGTATACGCACGTGTCGCCGACGCCGAACGTAAGCGGCTCCGAGAAGGTCGTGAAGCTGCTGACAGAGGACCTCGAGGATATCACCGGCGGCAAGATCGCGCTGGGTGATGATGCTGCGCAGGTGGCGGACGACATGGCAGCGCATATCGACAAGAAGCGAGAAGGGCTGGGGATCTGAACGGCTCCGCTCGCCATCCCCTCCCCCTTTGTCCCGCCTGACGGCGGGATGGGCGGGAGAGGGGAGAACGG
>CAZAHB010000054.1:8876-26120 GCA_964484945.1 uncultured Armatimonadia bacterium
GACAACAATGCGGCAGTGACGCGCAGAGGCCGTAGCGGGGACGGGGCAGGCGGGGGCAACGGCGCCCCTCCCCTGCGATAGACGACATCGCTGTCCCCTCCCCCTTTGTCCCGCCTGACGGCGGGATGGGCGGGAGAGGGGAGAACGGCTAACGACAACAATGCGGCAGTGACGCGCAGAGGCCGTAGCGGGGACGGGGCAGGCGGGGCGGACGAATGACGGACGGCGCGCGGTGAAGATTGCCGCGCGCCGTCTCAGTGTCGGTGAACGACCGCAGGCAGGGTGCCTGCGCGACATGTGTTGTTGGGTTCAGGCCGGCCGAGTACGGCCCTCAGGGGTTCTACTGCTCCAGGTCCGCGATCGCGTTATACGCGCGCCAGAGTTCGACGTAGTACTGGAGGACGCGCTCGCGGTCCGGGCTGTCGGGAAGCTCCGCGGTGCACCATCCGTCGTAATCATCGGCCCTGAGCAGGTGGACAAGCTCGAGGTAGGGGAACGCAGGATCGGCGAGGTCATGCAAATGCACATGACCGACACGGTCCGCAACCTCGCGGTAGCTTCCCTCGATGGAGCCATCCTCGTCCACGTCCGAGGCGTTGTTGCAGTTGTAGATCAGGCAGATCCCCGGACCATCGCCGGCGATGTCCATGATCGTGTTGCAGTCCTCGGTGGACTGGAAATCCCCATGCATCTCGAAACGGACCTGGACGCCGAGGTTCTCCGCGTATTCGGACAGATCGCCAAGCGCAGTGCCGATCTGTTCGATCGTGTCTTCGCGGGGGATGCCCTCATCGACGTGGGTGTTGTTCCCGTAGACCTTGACGCCACCGGCATTGAGATCGGCGGCGAGATCAAGATGGGCGCGAGCGTCTTCGACGTTGGACTCGAGCAGGTCCCGGTCGATCGCGTCGAAGGCGCAGCCGGTTGATATACCACAGATGGCGAGACCCGCATCCTCGAACTTCTGGCGGACCTCATCACGCCGGGCGGTGCTGAGATCGACCTCGACACCGTGCGCGTGGTCACGCTGTGTGCGGAACTCCACGCCTTCGAAACCAAGATCGAGGGACTTTTCGATGATCTCGTCGATTTCCCACTCGCGCGCCATGTTGAATGTGAGTAGACCGAGTTTCATCTGATACGTCCTCCCTTTGTGTAAAGCGACGTCAACGACGCCCCTCCCCCGGCCCCTCGCCCTGGCGACGCAAACGACGCGTCGCAGGCGGGAGAGGGGAGGAACGGCCGCCGCAAGTGTAATTCCTTTCGCCACACGGGGCTCAGGCGCCTGCCGCGCGGGCTTCGGCAAGGACCTCAAGAGTCGCGTCGGCGACCATGTCGGGACTGAGGCCGCGCATGCAGGCAACGCCGTGAGGGCAGTCCTCGGGACGGCGGATGTAGCAGGGAGCGCAGTCCATGTCGGTGACGAGCTTTCGGCCACGGCCGAAAATCGCCATCTCCTGCGGAGGTGTGGGGCCGAAGAGGCCGACCACGTGCGTCTCCATGGCCACAGCGACATGGAAAACGAACGAATCGGCGCTCACCGATACATCACAGAAGGAAAGGAGAGCGGCGAACTGCAGCATCTCCTGATCACAACCGGTATCGATGACCGCATCTCCGAGTTCGGCGGCGAGTCGGGCATTGATCTCGCGCTCCAAAGGGCCGCCGACGAGCAGGATCTTTGCGTCGGTGCGGTTGCTGATGATGCGCGCGAGTTCAGAGAAATGCTCGACAGGCCAGTCCTTGTTGGGGAAACGCTCGGTGTCGCCGCCAGTGGCAAGAGCGATGACGGCGTCGTTTTCAGGATCGACGCCGAGTTCGGCGAGAAGCGACCGGGCCCAGGCGAAGTCCTCGTCGGTGGGGCAGAGGATGTATTCCTCGCCCTCATACGGGACGTCGACCAGATCGAAGCAGAGTTCCGCGAGGGTCTTTTGATTCTTTTCGAAGCGGAGGCGATCGGACAGACTCAAAGAAACATAGGGCAGAGACTGCTCATTGATGGGAACGAGACTTCCGGATTCGTGGACGCCAAAGCCGAGCCGATTGCGGGCAGATACAAGCTGGCCCAGGGCGGCCTCAGCATGGTTTGCTTCGAGGCTCAGCACGAGGTCGAATGAGCGGGCCTGCAGAAGAGGAACGGTCTCCCAGGTGTACTCGATAACTTCGTTGACCAGCGGGTTGGTGCGCAGCAGGGGAGCGGCGGTGGAACTGCAGACCCAGGTGATCGAGGGATCGTCGTAGCGGCGGTGCAGCGCATGGAGGATCGGAGTTGACTTGACAATGTTGCCAAGTTGGGTCACTCTCAGCACGAGCACACGCGTGCCCTTTGGGACGTAGTGCTCGCATTGTTCACACTCGCTGTCCCAGGGGCACGGCTTGTATCCGTTGAAGTGCCTGCAGTCATACTTGTATTGTTTCATCACGCCATCACATTCCGTAGATTTGTTTTATTGATTCTGGAGGGAGTCGGATGTCCCACCGCGTCCTCATCGTTCGCATGTCCGCGATGGGAGACCTGATCCAGACCACACCTCTGGCTCGCGCACTCAGGTCCGCACAACCGGACGCACATATCAGCTGGCTGGCGCAAAGCCCGTTTTCGACACTTCTCGAGCACAATCCGCACGTAGACGAGACGATCGTGCTCCCGCACCGGAGCCTGAATCCACCAGATCTTGTGGAGACGTGGTGGCGGGTGAAACAGGGGGAATTCACCGTAACGATTGATCCCCAGGGACTGCTCAAGAGCGCCTGTGCGACCTGGATGAGCGGCGCGCCGTGGCGCATTGGGAAGGAAGAGGCGCGCGAGGCCGCGGATTTTGCCTACAATCAGGTTATTGAAGAGCGCTGGGACCAGGTGTATGTGTCTCAGCGGTACCTCGAACTCGGCGAACCGCTCGGCGTTGACCGCAATGACTATGAGCCCGAGATCTTCCTGGTTGAGGAGGATTTCGGCCCGGTTGATCAATTGATTGCGGAGAATGGTCTGGATGACGAGCGGCCACTGGTTGCGCTGGCACCGTTTGCGGCGGAGGCGCGCAAGGAATGGCCCGCCGCGTACTGGATCGAGCTTGCGGACATGCTGACAGATGAACTTGATGCACGATTGATTCTGCCCGGATCGGCGGGCGAGCGCGAACGCGCAGAGAGCCTCGCCGACCAGATGCAACGGCCTGCGATTGTCTTCGCAGGGAAGACGAACATGCGCCAGGCGGCAGCTTTCCTTCGCAGGATGGACCTGTTCATAGGCGGTGAAAGCGGGCTGACGCATATGGCCTTTGCGGTCGGGACGCCGCTTGTGTGCATTGTCGGTCCGACGCCGCTGCGGAACGGGCCGAAAGCTGACAATGCGCGGACTGTGTTCGCCGAAGGCATCGACTGCCGGCCGTGCCGCAATCGGCGCTGCAAGCACCGGAAGTGCCTGACCCGGGTCAGGCCCGAGATGGTGCTTGAAGCTGTCGGTCGCATGTACGGCACCAGGCGTGACACAGGTTCAAGCACGAGAGAGGCAGTGGTGCAGGTCAACCGGCTGTAAGCGACCTCAAATGTTCACCTCGCGCTCGGCCGTTCCCGCCTTCTGTGCGCGAGCACGAACGGTCATCTGCGCATCCGGAGCACACCGGACGAACCACTCGAGCGTCTCCGATCGGGCGTTGGCGTCAAGCTGTCCGATTTCGAAGTAGCGCGGCTGTGAGAGCAGGTCCGCGTCCTCAGGAAGGACCAGTTCCACCGAGACGGGTTTGAGTGCGCGAAGCGTGAGCGCCCGCTGAGTGATGTTGGTGGCGAAGCAGCCTGAGTTGAATGCCCGGGCGCGGATCCGGTAGACATCCCCCGCCAGCTTTTCGACCTCAAGATCGATGATCTGCAGCTTCGGCGCACGTGCGGCGTACTCAATCATGAACCGAGATGAGCCCGGGGCGATCCACTCGCTGAGGTTGGCGAACGATGGATTGATCATCCAGTATTTCTTCCACCCACCGATTTCGACCGTGCCGAGTTGCGGATGCTCGACTTCATGCCAGTCGATAAACATCTCCTGTTCGGGATGTTGATCATGATAGCGCATGGCGTCGGTAAGGAATGTGTGACGCTGATCCGAGCCGGCCCCGAAGAAATCTTCGGTTTTCACGCCTGCAGCGTTGTAGACGTTGCCCTGCTCGATTTCAAAGTGGAACAGGCCCATGTGCTGGTAGCCCCAGTCAGCGGAATGGCCCTTGAGGGA
Source organism: uncultured Armatimonadia bacterium (assembly GCA_964484945.1). Taxonomy (GTDB): domain Bacteria; phylum Armatimonadota; class Zipacnadia; order Zipacnadales; family UBA5352; genus UBA5352. The sequence goes on from CAZAHB010000054.1 coordinate 13,099, forward strand.
AACGGGTGGTTGGTCAGCGGAGCGGTAGTCGATGGTGGGCAGGAGTGTGAGGTTGGTCAGCTCGGCAGCGCGCTGCCCGAGTTCCTCAAAGAGCTGCAGGTCGGGGCCGGGGATGTCATCGAGAGAGCCGGTGCTGGGTGGCATGAGGATGGCGGATGAGCCGCAGTGGAAGCCCAGGATGCCGAAGATGTTGTCATGGTCGTAGACGAAATCCGCCAGTGCGCGCATCTCAGGTTCGGAGAATGGGAAGTCGCCCGCGCCGCCCTGTTTATGCTCCTGATGCCAGTTGGCGGGCCAGTTGCGGTTGAAGTCATGGGACCGGGCGCAGTAGCGGAAATCCCCGCCATCCCAGTCAGCGATGAGGCCCTCAGGATAGACGGCGTAGAAGAGGCCGTCGCTGTCGGTGGGCTCGCGGGGGATCATGATGCGCGGGTCATCGGGATCGCACTTCCAGTCGCCATCCGGACGCTCGATGCGCATGTCAACGATGGCGCCATCGCCATCGACGTCATGCTGGTACAGGCAGTTGGCTTCGCGAGTCTCCTCAATGCGGCTTCGGATCTGGCCGCCGGTCGTCAGCGCGAACTCGGCGCCATCAGGATTGAGGCGGGGTACGACGTAGAAAGCGACCTCACCGAGCAGAGAGCGGACATCGATCCAGTCGGGTGAGTCAGAGAGCAAGTCCCAGATGAGCTTGAGCGACGAATTCGTGCCGGCAAGTTCCTTCGCGTGGATGTTGGCATGAACGAAGTAGGCGGGCCGGTGGGCAGGGTCGCCCGTTGAGAGATCAGTTACCAGCAGCATCCAGATCTCGCGCCCCTCAGGAGTGGTCCCAATAGATTCGAGGCGACATCTGTCAGGGCACTCACGGGCCAGATGATGCAGGTACGCGGTCAGGTCGTCGTACGTGTACCAGCGGTCAAGATATGGTTTCTCGGGATTGGGCATCAGAGAGCCTCCCAGACAGTTCGTGGCCTGACGCGCCGGGAAGTTCGACGCAGTGGAGGCAAAACCCTTCGTGGAGGTCACACGGCTGACGACAACGGAACGGAGGCGGACTTCTTCGCACAAAGAAACCGGCCTTCGGGCCAGTTGCGCACACTCGCCTCTAACAGAGAACTTCAAATGTGTCGGCGTGACATGAGCGAAGGCGACGTGGAGATCCCGAGCGCCAGGGGAGCGATCGGCGACCGAGCCGCAAATGAATCGGAGACTCCCGGGGGAGCAGGAGAATGGGAAGTGAAGACCGGGGCGTATCCGCACCGTCAGGGGAAGAATGCGTGGTGCGTCAGTTGGCAGGTCGGGCGGCGAGCATCCTGCCTCCGCCCATGCGCCATTCGACATGGACAGGCTCGGCGTTGGGGGCTGCCTGTGTGCCCCAGATGGTGATTCCGGGCTGATCGGGATCGTCGGAGCGGAAACGCGCAACGAACCAGAAGTCGTGTGAACCGAAGCGGTGAGGATCGCAGGTGTCAGGAAGGACAAGGTAGTGAGGGGCGGCAAGCGCGGGGGCTTCGGCTGGGGCCGCGAGCATGTCGCGGTCGAGAGCGTAGACTACGTCGAAGCGGGGCCCGGTGAGCTGTGCCGCCGCCTTGCGCGCGGCGCGGCTGTAGAGGCGCATGGCCCTGTTGGCAGCGTGTGTTGCATGGTACTGACGCTGCCAGCTTTTGGCACTGCGCGGGACAGGGACGGATGATGCCAAATTGCGGTGCACGATGATGGAGCTGTCGTCAGGTGCATTTGAAATGAGCCATCCGCAGGCAAGTGTGCCAGGAGATCGGGTTGCGGAAGGTGGCACCGGTGAGAGGTGGTTCATGGCGAAGAGCCCGACGATGAGAGCCATGGAGAGAACGATGGACGAGTAGGTGGTGTCGCCGACGAGTTCACGAAGAGAGCGCAGTGCATACGTGGCGACGAGAAGCGCAACGACAACGATGGTACTTAGTGCGACGATATGTTGCTTCTCGATCATGGGAACGCGCTCGGGGACAACGGCGGTGGTGGCAAGGCCGAAGCATGTGACCCCAAGCGCGAACTGAGCGACACGGTTGAGCCGCTGCTTTGAGGGTGTGGCGCGGAATCCGAGCACGATGACCACGAGCAGCAGAGGTGCAGCGAACGGAATGGCATCGATCGCAAAGCCGAACGAGAGACCGATGGCCGCGATGTCGAGGGTGCGGGCGTTTGCCCAGTCGGCCCTGGCGGCGATTGAAAGGCCGCAGAGGAGAAAGAGCAGGCAGAATGCGCCGGAGCTAATGCCGCTGGTGAAAGCGATGGCAGTCGGATGGATGGCCAGAATGAATGCTGCTGCAAGCCCCGCAACGGGATCGAGCAGACGGGAGACGAGCAGCCAGACAAGATAGATGGAGATTGCCGTGGCAATAAGAGCAGCGGCATGGGCGATGAAGGAGAAGCCTTCGGGATCGGCCAGGAAGCGCGCACAGAAATCGACGATCGATGTGTCAGGAGAGACAAAGGTGAGCGCGGCATAGTGGACGGTGTAGAGTCCAGAGTTGATCCAGGTGGCGAGAGCGGCATCGGCGGGAACCTGCTGGGTGAGACCGATGGCGGCTGCTACGGGGCGATAGCGTTCGGACTGCGCGGAAGCAGCAGGGTCGACCGGAGTGAGATTAACGCGGAGCAGGACCCCCGTGACGATGATGAACGTCACTATCAGGGCGAAGTGCTTGCGCGCCCAGCCAGGCAAAAGGATGCTCCTCTTCATACTTTGCGCCCCAATCGAAAGTGGGGCGCTTGCGGACAGGACGTCCAACCGGTGGCCCTCATCCCCGCGGCGGTTCGGTTCAGAGGTTGGCTGAGAGTATAGCAGCACCATCTCTACCCCGGCTCAAATGGGACTCATGAGTCACTCACAATGGTGTGGCAATACTGAGACGAGGTCGGGGAAGGTGGGTACGGAAGAGCTGGGGACGTGGGGAGAAGTGCACTGAGCGTATAGCAGGCGCCAAGAAACATGGCAAAGGTGGGCGCTCCGGTTTGTATGTTAATGGAAGGAGACAGAAAGCCCCACCGAGTGCGCCACGGACGGATGGTGGCGAGGTCGTGGTGAGAGCACAGATGCAGACCGACCGCATCCAGGAAAGTGGAGCAACTGTAGCATGGGAGGCGGTCGCGTGTGTGACGAGCAGGCAGGGTCATACGAGGAGGTGCCGGCGTCGATCCGGGAGTTCATAGAGGCACCGGAGTACCTGGGGCTTGCGGATGAGGCGTTCCCGGCAGTTGTGGACACACTGGAAGAGATATTCGAGGGGGAGTATCAGGAAGCGGCATTGTGCTGGGGAATCGGAGCGGGGAAGTCGTACGCGGCGAGTCTTGCGATCAGCTATATGCTGCACCGGACCCTGTGCCTGCGAGAGCCGCAGCGGTTCTACGGGCTGGGAAAAGGCAGTACTATCTGCTTCATCAACATGTCCACGAACCGGGACCAGGCGAGACGTGTTGTGTTCGGAGAGATTCTGCGACGTATCGAGGGTTCGGCGTGGTTCGAGCAATATGAGCCAAAGACGTTGAGCCGGGAGTTGCGCTTCCCGAAGGACATTGTGGTGATCAGCGGCAACTCGGCAGAGACCTATCCGCTTGGTTACAACGTGCTGGGTGGTGTGATCGACGAGGCGAGCTGGCTGCTGGAGAGTGATGGTGGGCGCGTGGATGCGGCCGAGGAGATATACAATGCGCTTCAGCGGCGGATCAGGAGCAGGTTTTTGGACAACGGCCTGCTTATCATGATCTCCTCGCCACGGCACCGCGGAGACTTTCTGGAGCGGAAGCTGAAGGAGGCCGAGCGCTTCGACCATATCTACGGCTCGCGGCGGGCGACCTGGGAGATGAAGCCGCCGGCGATGTTCAGCGGGGACACCTTTGAGTGCGAGGGTTTGACGATACCGGTGGAGTTCCAGCCGGAGTTTGAGCGGAATTGCCTGCGGGCCATGCGGGATCTGGGAGCGAGGCCGGCGGAGGCGTTCGAGCCGTTCATTCCCGACGATGAGAGCCTGAAACGGGCGATTGATGATTCGCTAACGGTTCCGGTGGACAGGCGAGGTCGGCTGCGCGATGACTGGGAGGCGGATGGGCGCTGGCCGCGGTTTGTCCACGTGGATCTGGCATTGAAACGAGATGCGTGTGGGGTCGCAATGGCGCATCTTGAGCCGAGCGGGGAAACGGGGGAGCCGACGGCGGTCGTGGACCTGATGCTGCGGATCGCGCCTCCGGAGGACGGGGAGATCGAGATTGCGCGAGTGCGCGAACTGATCTGCACACTGGCCGACCGTGGCTGCAACATCGCACAGGTGAGCTTTGATGGCTACCAGAGCGCCGACAGTATGCAGATTCTGCGGAAGATGGGCTTCGCCGTGGAGCTGGTGTCGGTTGATCGAGACATGATTGCGTACGAGACATTCAAGGAGATGCTGAACGAGGGCCGGCTACGCTGGTACCGCTACGAGCCGGTGCTGCAGGAGTGTAAGGGGCTGGAGTTGATCGACGGGACGAAGGTCGATCACCGCAAGGGGGGATCGAAGGATGTTGCGGATGCGGTGGCGGCAGCCGTGAGGGAGGCAGTGCGGGGCTGGCGGGTTGGTGAGGTGACAGGTCAGATTGTGTGAGGGAGAAGAAGGGGCGAGGCGGAAGGCAACGGCCTGTCCCCCGTACGGAGAGGCAGGGACGAAGGACAGAAGGGCGTAGCAACGGCGCAGGGGCGAGGACGCCTGGACGACGGATAGCGAGGCATGGCCGGGTGAAGTGACAACGAGGTGACGACATCGGCGGGGCGCCTGTGTGGGCGCTCCGCTTCAGTGTACGGAGGTGGCAGGATGAGCGAGAGCGTGATGAAGGCGCACATCGTAGGCGAAGAGACTGCTCAGGGGAAGAGCCAGCAACTACCGGAGGATGGCTGGACGGGAGCGTACGAAAGCGGGGAGGTGAAGGAGCCGCCCTACTCGCTGAGCGCACTGGCGGAACTGTATGAAGTGAACTCAACGCACAGGGCATGTGTGGATGCGAAGACGACGAACATCGTCGGTCTGGGCTACCGGTTTGTCAGGAAGGGGCCGGATGCCGATCAGCGAGAGCGTGAGAAGCTTGAAAATCTCTTCGACCACTGCAACTCCGAGATGACGTTCAGCGGGGTGATGCGGTCGGTCTGGACGGACGTTGAGACGACGGGCAACGGGTACATCGAAGTGACGCGGAACGCGGCAGGCGAGATCGACGGCTTCTATCATGTGCCGGCCACGACCGTCCGCGTGAAGACGGACCGCAGTGGGTTCGTGCAGATTCGAGATGGCCGCAAGCGACACTTCCGGACCCTGGGGGCGGAGCCGAAAGCGGACCCAGAGACCGGCGAGACACAAAACGAGATCGTACACCTGCGCAAGTACACGCCACAATCGACCTACTACGGCGTCCCGGACATCCTGCCGGCGATAAGCGGGATTGCGGGCGACCGCGCAGCCTCGGAGTACAACGTGAGCTTCTTTGAACATAATGCTGTACCGCGGATGGCGGTGATCTGCGAAGGCGGCCCGATGTCAGATGACCTGACTCAACAGATACGGCGTTTCATGGAGAGCGAGATCAAGGGGCAGGCGCACAAGACGCTGATCCTCGAAGTGCCGGACAACGGTACGAACCTGCGGCTGGAGCCGCTGGGGGATATCCAGAATGAGGATGCGGGCTTTCTGGACTACCGGCGTGCAGTTCGGGACGAGATCCTGATGGTACACCGGGTGCCGCCGAGCAAGATCACGATCGTGGAGAATGCGAACCTGGCGAATTCGAAGGACCAGGATAAGACCTTCCGAGAGCAGGTGGTTCGACCGGAGCAGCGCAGGGTGGAGTTCCGGATCAACCAGATGATTCGCGATCAGATCGGCGTATCGGACTGGCAGTTCCGGTTCCGGGAGATGGACCTGACAGAAGAACTGCAACAGGCTGAGATCGCGAGGATCTACGCAGAGATCGGCGTATGGACGCCGGATGAGATTCGGGCGAAGCAGGGACTGGAACCGCTTCAGGACAGCGACGAAAGCAACGGCAGCAACTGAAGCAACAGCGGCGACGGTGACGACGACGGCAACAGCAACGACGAGTGTCGGGCAGAGCAGACAGCGACACAAGCGGGAGGTGTGTTGACGGTGACAGATGATGCCAACGGTCAGTTTGACCTGACCGTGCCGCTGGCGAAGGTGTGGCAGGATGAAGACGGCGAGATGTGGTTTGAGGGTGTCGCGTCCTCAACTCGCCTGGATCGGCAACACGAGCGAATGACACCGAATGCGATACAAAAGATGGCCGGACATGTGGGACTGGACCTGCTGCCCTCCCACAAGGCCGGCCCGCTCGAGGAATTGGGGCGTGTAGACGAGGCATGGGTGGACAACGACCAGTTTCGTGTGGCTGGCCGCCTCGACAGCAGCAGTCCGCGCGCGCGGCGACTGTTCGAGAAGGTCGCGGAGGGACGCACGTACGGACTGAGCGTCGGAGGTCGGGTGACAAAGGCTTTCTGGCGCTACGACGATGAGGCGGGACGGCAGGTGCGTCACATCGACGATGTGGAACTCGACCACGTTGCAGTGTGCCGGGCGGATGAGGCGGCAAACCCGGACACCTATCTGGCAACGCTGGCGAAAGCAGCCGATAGTGTGATGGATGACGAGGTGGACGAACAGGCGATGCTGGCGCGGATCGGGCGCGCGGCAGTGGGGGCGGCGCGGAACCTGTGGCCGTTCGCGAAGGCGGAAGAGGTCGAAACGTTCCACGCGGAGGAGACGGATGATCCCGCGCTCGCGGAGATACGTGCGCTACGCGATGAGGTGGATAAAGCACTCGAAGAGGTCCACGAGGCCCTGGGGGAGTTGCGGAAGGCCGGCGACAGCCAGGCGGAGGAGACGCCTCCTCGGCCAGCGCAGGGGAGTTCGCGAGCAATCCCGGGCCAGGAGCGGGCCGAACGCAGCGATCCGTGGCGAGCAGTAGTGTGAAAAGGCAGCAACGAAAGCGAAGGAAGCAACGGCAGCAACGAAAGCGACGGCAACGGCAATGAGGACGGCAATGACACGGGCAACGGCAAAGGCAACGGCGGTCTTCAGGGAGTACACGAACGGCGTCCGGGCGAAGACGGCCGGGCACCAGAGAATGCAGAGCAAGTCTGGTTGTGCGGGCATAACAGCTGTGAGAGGGAGTGCTTGACTTTGGGTCAGGAAGAGATGCTGCAGAAGGCAGTTGACACAACAGATCTCACGGGCGGAGGGCTTCTTTCGACCGGGCAGTCGGATCGCTTCGTGGACATGTCGCTGGACCAGTCAGTGATGCTCGCGGACGCTCGCGTGGTGCGGATGCGAAGCGCAGTGATGGAGCTTGACAAGATCGGCACCGGCGTACGGGTCAGCCAGCTGCGGAGCGAGGGCGTCGCACCGAGCGCGCTGAGCGAGCCGGAGTTTTCGAAGGTAACGCTGTCAGCGGTGGATGTCATCACGCCGTTTGAGATCACGATGGAGGCGCTCGAGGACAGCATCGAGCAGGGGAACCTGGAGGACACGGTAATTCGGGTGATGGCGAGACAGACGGCAACGGACCTGGAGGAGCTTGCGATCCAGGGCGACACCGGCTCGGTTGACACGTTCCTGCAGGGCCTTGACGGCTGGCGGAAGCTGGCGAATGACGGGAACATCGTGGATCTGGAGGGTGCGACGCTGAGCAAGACGGGTCTGGCGTCGATGTATCGCGCACTGCCGAACCGGTTCAAGCGGAACCACTCGGACCTGCGCTTCTACTTCGCGCCGGCCGCGGTGCAGGACTGGCACGACACTTTCAGCGAGCGGACCGGTGACCTGGGAGACCGGGCATTGACCGGCGCGCAGACGCCGCCGTATATGGGCGTGCCGGTGACAGCGGTTCCGAACATTCCGACCGATCAGGACGGAATCGACGGGACCACGGGGACCGACTTCACGTATGGGTTCCTGACACCGCGTGAGAACCTGGTTTTCGGCATCCACCGGGACATTCGGATCGACAAGGATCGCGATATTCTGCGCGGTGTGAACATCTACACGATCACCACACGCGTGGCGGTTGAGTTCGAAGACGACAACGCGGTGGTCGTGGCCGTGAACGTCGGAACGGGCAGCTAGCGAAGCCTGCTGGTTGCGAGGCGAAATGCCTCTCGCGAGCAACTGGGAGCCGGGGAGATCGAGCGATATCTCCCCGGCTCATTGCATGGGTGGACGGGCTCAGAGCAGGCGCCGATGGTGGACAGCGGGTGGATTGCAGTCGGGGTGTACGGAAGAGTCGGTGGCGGCAGTTGGCCCGGCAGGACGGTATGAGCGTGAGTGGAGGTGCGAAGAGTGGCGCGATCACAGATGCTTTATGTAGGGACACAGGGAGCAGTGAGGTACTCTGCGCCCGGGAACGTTCGGATCAACAGTGGTGATTCAGGGACGGTGGCGCTGTGGTACCATCCGGCATATAGCGGGCAGCGAGGTAACGTGGTGACGGTCGAAACCGACGGGGAAGATTCATTGTCTCTGGCCCGCAGTCAGGACCTGTGGAAACTGAGGACGTGGAGCGGAGGCAGCACGGTAGTGCTTTCGACCAGTTCGCCTTCGGTTGCATGGCGGTTTGTTGTGGCGACCTGGGACTTCACGGGTGACCCGGACGCGGGGACGATGCGGCTGTACCTGGATGGTGAGGAAGTTGGAGATTCGCCAATCACGAACGCGCTGGTGCCGGCCGATGTTCCCTCAGAGATATGCATCGGCCCCGGCACAGATAACACCTATGACATGGCCCACGCGGTATTCGACAAACTCGCGATCTGGGATGAGGAGATCACCGCGGCGGAGGTATCGGCTCTGTATGAAGCCGGTCGGGACCATGTCCCCGAGGACGCAGATGGATCGGGTACACTGCTTTTTCGCGCGGATTGGGATGGCCAGTTCGACGCGGACATGGCGCAGGGGTCGGCAGTAGCAACGTTGGAAGGAGAGGCAGACCAATACTGTCGCCTGGACGTAGCGAGCAGGCATGACGGTAAACGCTTCAGTTACAGAATTGGAATGCCGTCGCACGATGGCAGCGAGGACGATCGAGTGCCCGCTTTTGCGATTTTGCCGCCGACGGCCGATGGGCAGACGATCGCCACAAACGGGTCGGAGTACGGGCGGCTGGATGTGCTGGCGTCGGGTGAAGCTCTGCCTGTTGGCGCAAGTTTGGCTCCATGGCTACCTGCGCCGATCTCGCCGGCAACGCTTCGAGTGGGTGTTCAGCTTGAAGCGGCGACGATGTCGGATGAGGAACGGATATCGGTTGGCGCTCAGGATTACATCTGCGGCAAGAGAAAGCCGTTTTCCGCGGGGGCGGGATGCACGACGAGCACGATCTACTCAGATCAACTGGATGAGCCGGACGGGTATTGGACCGGCGCGGAGCTGCATGTGCTCGGCGGTGAGTTGCGGGGACAGAAGGTTCGAGTGGCAGGCAACTCACAGGTTGACCGCTCCCTGACAATCGAAGGACAGTTTGGTCAGGCACCGTCAGACGGGGTCGCCATGATGGTGATCGAGCCGGCACGTGTGGAGGCGCCGGGGGATGATGGTGACCAGTTTCGGCTGGAGTGTGATCTGACGGAAAGCCACGATGGGATTGAGCGTTTTGCGGTTCTGGAGACGGCGGTGATTCACTACAATGGATACACACGCTTCAATCACGGGCGAATCCAGGTGTATCCAGATGAACTGTCCCGAGATCGTATCCATTTCGGTAAACGTGTGGGGTCACAGGCCGAATGGGAGAGCACAATTCTGATCGATCGGGTCGAGCTGGACGGGCCAGGGCGGTACGATGTCACGACGAACACGGATGACGACTTCCTGGTGTCTGATCCAGCAAGCGGTGAGAGCATAAAGGTGTGGCGGACTGATGGGATGCAGCGGGAGCTTCGGCAGCCCGAGCAGCACCCTGATCCGACTGCGGCATACGATGCGATGAGGCTCGCGGGGAGCTGGCGGGATACGATCAAGATCTGCCCGAGATGGATGAGGTATGACGCGCGCAACGACCGCCTGGTGGCCCTGCTGGTGGGGATCGACCCCGATGGAATTGAACGGGCCGGATACATTCACGGAACGTGGGACGAGTCGGCGGGAATGGTAAAGTGGGAGGACGATCCGGACCCTCGGAATCCATTTCTGGTGCTGGACGACCTGCGAGCTGTTCTCGGTGGTCGTTCGAGCATATACGGACGGCTGGCCTCGATCACCGGTGTGTTCGAAATTGAAGAGGGCAACTGGGCACTGGCTTTTACAGCGGGGATCGGTCTGCCGGACAGTTTCCTCAGTTGTGCGATGACGGGAGCGCCTGATCCGTATTCATTCGATCCGGAGGAGCACTTCGATCCGGACAGCAATCCGTTGAGTCTGACGATGGCAGGGAACGACAAGCTTGTACCGGAGGGAAGCGGGATCGGCCTGGTCGGGAATCGAGACTGCGAAGTGTTCTTCGTGGAGAACCCATGGGCAGACCGAAAGGGAGATCGCTTCTGGGGATACGGCCGGGCGAAGACGGTCAAGCATCATGGCGAGGAGGTGTTCGATCAGTACGGTCGGCCGTTGGCATGTATGGCGACCGGCGACTTCCGCAACGCCCGTCACGTGCCGTGGCGCAACCAGGTAATCACCCCCGCGTTTGGATGGTTCCACTGGCCCCATCCGAAATGGTTCCATCCGTCCACGGTGGGGCTTGTCGTGGACGATGGTGGTGTGACGAAGTCGCATGTGGGGCTGTGGGTTTCGGAGGACGGCGTGCATCTGCAGCGGCTGATGAATGTCGTCAATCGAGAGACGCCGCCGTACAACAGCAGTTACCTGAAGCCGGTTTCGAACCCGGTGCGGCTGGGCAATCGGCGCCTGTACTGGTATTCATCGACCAAGATACAGGACAATCACAACTTCGCGAGCATTCGCGTGGACGGAGAAGCGCTGTACCGGCTCGAGGACACCGCCGCAGAGGGTGAGCTGGAGACGTCATCACTGCAGCGCGAAGGAGACCACTGGCAGGACTTGCGGCTGAACGTGGATCCGAAGGATGGCGGCCTGACAGTGGCAGTGCTGGACGGCGAGACGGGAAGCGTGGTCCCCGGGTTCGGCCACGATGATTGTGATCCGATTGGGGATGTGCTGGAGAAGCGAGTAACCTGGAATGGCGTGGGGCTTCCCGAAGTCCCACACGATTTGATCCGGCTGGAGTTCAGGGTGGTTCGGTCGAGTGTTGCCGATGCATCGCCGGAGGTGTACGCGTGGTCGATTGCGCGGCCTCTGGACACTGATCGTCCGGCTGCTTCGGCAGTGATGACTGAGGGACGGGCAAACCCAACAGGCATCGCGGACCCGACACCTGAGTTCAGTTGGACGTTTGAAGACCGCGCGGAGCGGACGCAGACGGCGTATCACGTGCTCGTGGCATCGACCCAGGAGAAGCTGGATGCAAATGAGGGGGACCTGTGGGACAGCGGTGTTGTGCTGTCAAGTGAGCCGAAGGCGAAGTACGCCGGGAGCGAGCTTGGATCCGAGAGCGTGTACTTCTGGAAGGTGCGTGTTCGCAACAGTGAAGGAGTGTGGTCAGAGGAATGGTAGCCGAAGGGATTTTCGCAACGGCGAATCTGGAGTCGTATTGTGCAGCGGAAGAGGTTCTTTCACTGGTGGGCGCGTACGACACCAGTGACTGGGCCACAGACGAGGAATTGCTGGCGGAGATCACGGGGATGCTGGCGGCGACGAAATCAGCGATTGACTCGGCGGCCGGACGGGACTTTATGCTGCACGCAGATGAGACCGTGCTGCTGGACGGAAGCGGTACACGCGTGATGCTCCTGGCACCGCAGGGGATCGCTCCGGTGGTGGGGGTGAACTCGGTTAGCGTTGAGGGCGTCGCGCTTGATGAGAGCGACTGGTTGTTTTACCAGGACGAGGCAGCGATTGTGCTGGCGAATTCGGCGGACATGGGCGGGTGCTTCCCGGAGGGGAGGCAGAACGTTGAGGTCACACTGGACTGGGGGTATGAGGTAACGCCTTCGGAGATCAGATCCGCGCAGGCCAAGCTGACGGCGGCCGAGCTTCTCGCGAAGTATTCGGGGGAGCAGGAGGGGGTCGAGGCCGTGGGGCTGGGAGACTACAATGTGCGTTACGCGAGCGCCGGACGCTTTTCCGGTACGATACGGCGCCTGGTGGCGGAGGCGCGCGAGGTCGTGGCGCGGTACCGGCGCATTGACTTCTGCGCGATCTGAGGAGGAGAGGCCATGAACGGAGATGCGACATTTGTTGCGCTGCTGGATCAGACCGCACAGATCGCGCGGCCGGTGGTGGAACTGAGCGGGGACGGTGTGCCGAAGACGCCGACGTACGAGGCAACCGGAGAATGTGTGCCGATGCGCGTGACACCCGGGTCCGGGGACAGTGAGGATGACCTGCTGGGGCGAGTGGCCGACGCGACACACGTGATCTACACAACGCCGGCGGATATCAGAGTGGCGGACCTGCTGGTGACGCGGCCGGTCACGACCGCGTTGAGCGATGACGTGCAGGCGGGGGATACCGCGTTGCCTGTTGAGGACACCGACGGCATCGTGGACGGCCAGCGCGTTGAGATCGGCCAGGAAGAACTGGAGGTGCAGACTGTCGGCGCGGATGCGGTGACGGTTACGACGGGCCTGGAGCAGGGATATGAAGAGGAGGAGCCGCTCAGTGTGATCGTGCGTTACGAGGTGCTGGGAGTTGAAGATGAGGCGGGAGCAGGGCACCATCTGCGGATAGCGGCTGCGAAGGTCGGCTGACGACGGTGGAGGTGGCGCAGGCCACCAACGGCAACAGCGAACGGGCGTAGCGATGGCTGGGCCTGTGCGAGGGACGGCGGGCGGCCTGAGAGGGTCGCCCGCCGGCAGTTCTGATGTGCGGAGGGGAAGTAATGGCAATGGAATTGATCCACAATCACAGGATCGCTCGGGCGGTACGGCT
>CAZAHB010000055.1:0-26092 GCA_964484945.1 uncultured Armatimonadia bacterium
CCACTACCCCCGCTACTACCTCTTACCTCCATACACAACCTATAGAACGTAACTGTCGCCACTGTTGAATATTGGAAGCTGCTGTATTGATTTGTGTGACCATGGTTATGATATCAGCGCGGTCTCCGGAATGGCCATCAGAATCAGCCCCAGGATGATGAGCAGTGTGGCCACAAGCAGTAACCACGCCGCGCGCAGGCGAGCCTCCCGCACGATCCGCGGATGCTCGCATCGTCGGTCGGTGGACAGACGGTCTGTGGGGCGCAACTGGTTCCGAAGCCGATGCACAGTACTGACGGCGACCAGCACCCCCATGAAAAGGGTCAAAAGAGACGAAAGGTCGAAGATAATCGCGGACAGGTCGCTCTCGCCGCCGAGTGCAGGCGGGTGATGCCGCTCCAGCAATAGCAGGATGAAAGCAAGCAGCGGCGGCCCACCGGCAGCGATCCACCACAAAACCCGTAGGTGGCGCCGGCCGGTGGCACGCCTCGATTCGCGCCTTCGAATGCCCGCTGCGTTGTGTGAATCGCCCTCTTGTTCAGTCGCTCGCTTCATGCCGTCGCTCCTGTTTGAATGGGTGAACCACGCGGCATCGACTTCTGTGAGACGCGTGTGAGCTTTGGCGGGCGTGCTTTGGTTTACAGTATCGTGCATGCCGCACGCCGCACGTCCTGACAGAGGCGAGTGTAGCCGCAGCGGGGCGGGCGGGGCGACAGCGGAGACGGTTGAGCCGAGAAATGAGGGATGACGTATGAATGTCAGGACACTGGCTATCGTCGTGGCTGCAATCGCGCTGCTTGGTATGACAGACGCCCATGCCGGCGCCGGCGTCGCGCCATGGCAGGCAACGATTGCCCACGGAGGAGCCTACGACATCACGTATGACGATCAGGGCCAGGCAGAATACACGTACGAGTGGGAACTGACGTTCAACGGGACCGGCACGGGTGCCGACAACGAGCGGATACGAGCGTTCGCGCTCTACTATCTGCCCGACAGCGTCCTGCCTGTGACTGACCAGGAAGCTGCGGACACGATAACCAACCCGGTGGCAGAGCGGGGCACCAATACGACGGTGAGCTGGAGCTGGCCCGGAGACCCACACCCCCTGCGTGGCAACACGGTCGCCTGGAGTGCCGATAACCCGACAAGCGATCCGGCGACTTCGGATGCCGTATTCGTCAGCGAGACAATCGCCAGTTTCCGGACGAAATTCAGCGACAAACTGCCTGAGGAGTATTTTACATCGTCGGACCATATGATACCCTCGGGCGTCCACGTTCAGTGGACCGACGAAACGGGACAGGATCAGAGCGAGTGGGTGAATCAGACGCCTGAGCCTGTCAGCATCGCATTGCTGGCGCTTGGGTTGCCGACCGCGCTGATCGTCCGTCGTCGAAGAGCGTAACCGGACTGCAGATTGCATGAAATGATCCGCTGTCAAGTTCGACTGCGAGCAAGGGCATGCAACTCGGGCCGCGGCTGCACTCTCAGAGCCGCGGCCCGACAGATTCGTGCCCATTCGTCTGGCCGATCGCCCCTCTCCCCGGGACGCCCACACATACACGGTATGCCCCATCGCAGCGTCCCCTCTCTGGAGAGCCCCGCGAGGTGCCCTCGGCGAGATGTCCGTCATCGAAGCCGTCTCTGCCGTTTCAAGGTCACCGGCCACCGAGCCGGTCGCTCCAGCGCCAGTCGGGCCGGCGCGCATCGCCGAGAACAAAGATCGCGTACCACAAATCGAGCGTCACCAGCATCATGATCAGCGTCCCGTGATCGCTGGTCCCGTCCGTGTGCTCGCGCAGCAGGGCGTTGACCTTCCCTTCGTCTAACAGCGACGTCTCGCGCGTCAGCGCCGGGAGCAATCCTGCCGCGTCGCGGCCGTCGAGCCATTCGTTGAGCCACTGGCTGATCGGCGCCTCGAACCCCTGCTTGGGCTTGTCGAGTACCTCCTCGGGCAGGACTCCCCGCGCGGCCTGGTAGACAAGGACCTTTCGGCGCAGCCGCCCGCGAAGCAGATCGTACAGCGACCCGGCCGCCTTCAGATGCGCAGGCAATGCTTCCACCAGGGTGCGCACATCGCTGTCGAGGTAGGGCTCGTGGACCGTCAGGCCATGGTGGGCAGCCATCTTGCCCACCTTCGAGAAGACGCCGCACGAGCCATCGATCATCAGATCCAGGGCGATGGTGCGCTCGAACTCATCCACGTCCGGGCCTGCAACGTCAGCCACAAGCGGATCGACCTGCCCGTTCACCGCCGGCACCTGCTCCGGGTGTGCCAGAAGCGAGTACGGCCGCTCAGGAAGCAGGCCGCGGCAGGCGATCTCGCGGTAGATCGACAGGTAGGCCTGAACCGAGTCAGAGCCCACCGATTGCAGGGCCTTCCACAACAGCCGCCCGCTCTCCCGGCGGCGGAGCGAGCGCCAGAGGCGAGAAGCCTTCGACGACCGCTCACCAGGTGGAAGCAGCGCCGCCGCGAGCCGCCGCGCGCCCGGGAGCCTCCCGATCGTCCCCCGGACAAGTGCAACCGGATAGTGCCTGCCGAAGAGATGGTCAGGTCCGTCGCCTGAGAGCACCGTGGGGACATGCTCACGGGCGAAGCGCGCAAGATGGAATGTGGGGACAAACGAATGATCCATCGCGGGCTCCTCGAGCGCCCAGACCATCTCCGGAAGCTCGTCAAGCACCGCCGCGCTCTCCAGCGGAAGCTCGTGATGTTCAGTATGGAAGCGATCGGACACGAGGCGCGCGTATCGGGACTCGTCGATCTGCTCACCCGGATAGGTGACAGAGAACGTTTTGATCGGGGCGGCACCCCATTCGCTCATCGCGGCGACGTTCATCCCCGAGTCGATGCCACCGCTGAGGAAGGCGCCGACATTCTCCGATGACAGAAGACAGCGGCCCACCGCATTCCGATGCGTCTCCCGAAAGCGCCCGGCTGCGTCGTCATTGAGGTCGGAGTCGCCGTCACCGGAGCGTGACTTCAGCCGGAAACTGCGTCGTATGCGAAGATCGCCGTCGATGAACGTCAACTCGCACCCCGCCGGCAGTTTGCCGACCCCCTCGAACAGCGTGTTCGGCGGGAGGCTGTGACCGAAGTCGAGATACTGCGCCAGCGTCGCGCGATTAACCGCCCGCTCTCCGGCCGCGCAGTTCACCACTGCGCCGGCCCGGGTGCCGAAGACAATGCCGTCGGGCGACCTGGCGTAGAAGATTTGATTGAGTCCACCGATCCAGTCAGAGACAAGGGTCAGACGCCCCTCGCCGGGCTGCCAGAGCGCTCCCACGAAGAGGCCATTGAGCCGCGTGAGATCGAGGGCCTCGCTCTGCGCAAGTTCAAGCAGCAGTGACGCGGCGTCATCGGCCACCAGCATCCTGCCGTCGGTACCGAGCGAGCCGCTGACAACCGCGGAGGCGCTGCCACCATTGGAGCGGCAAAAGCCCTCCTGACTCTCCGGCGAAGCATCATACAGAATGCCGAGTGTGCAGTTGTCACCAGTGCTGAAGCGTACCCGCTTCGCCCCGGTGTCCTCTTCACACACCGAGCTGATGATCGCGGTCACTTCGTCGATCGTCGAGGAGACTGCTCCGAACATTGGTGCTCCTCCTCGGCCAGCGTCATCCTCGTTGGGTGCCGGTCAGAGCGTGGTCTGCCCATCGGCAACCTCAACCACTCCAATCTTCTGCAGGCTGCTCAACAGGCTGTCGAGCTGGCCCCCCACTCGCTCCGCCGAATGGTGCTTGCGGACGTAGCCGCGGGCGCGGCCGGCGATGGCGTTGTGGATGTCGGGGTTCTCCCGGAACCGGGAGATGGCCTCGACAAGCTCGGACGCTGATTCGCAGTGGCAGCCAAGCCCGTGGTCGCGGATAATCCCATCGGGGTCGCAGGTGGCAGCGACGGGCAGTCCGGTGCTCCACGCCTGCAGGAAGACATTCGGGAAGCCCTCCTGCCGGCCGTCGGATGTGCTGACGAGCATGGCGGCCGCCTGGAAATACTGCGCGATTTCAGTGTGCGGCACGAAGCCGAGGTACTCGACGTTCGGCAGTTGTGCGACCCCGGCAACTGTCGCCTCGTAAAGCCGCTCGTGTCCCTTCATCTTTCCGCCGATCATCACGAACTGCACATGCGGCAACCTGGCAGCGATTTCCAGCACCATTCGCGGGCGCTTCTTCGGTTGAATTGAGCCGACCCACAGGACCGGGCCACACGCACCGCCGTCAGAAGCTGCCGGGTCCCACGGTGTCACGTTGCGGATCAACACTCCCGATCGCCCTGCATGCGCGCGCAGAAGCTCGAGTTGTTGGCTGGTCTGGCAGACGACTGCGCTGGCATGGCGCATCCCATACCACGCCGGTATGCGCTCAGCGATGGGGAGACCGGACCGGCGGGGAACTGCGTAGAGCGCGTCGGCGTCCTTGCCGAACCAGAAAACCGAGTGTCTACGATGCCACTGCGCGAAGGCGGCTACCACGCCTGTCTGGGCAGTCAGGCCGCGCGTGACATAGATATCGGCATCCACGTTCGCAAGCGCCTTCCAGAACCGGCGTAGCGCTCGCACCGTCCCCGGCAGCGTCCCATCCCGCCCCGGCTTGACCGCCTCGACGCGGAAGCCGCCGGGTGAATCAGCCGCGTCCTGACCGTAGTCGCCGACCAGATATGCCACATCCCATCCGCGCCTGCTCAGTTCGTGGCCGAGCAGGTACATCTGCAACTCGGCGCCCCCCATGGCGTCAGGGCCCGCGCCGGTGAGCAGATGGACCATCGCCGGACTGGTGTGAATGAAGCACACCGACCTGCCGGCGACGCCCGATTCGCTTGCTGGTGAGATGTTCATGGTGCTCAGAGTCTCCATCCGGGCGCGGCGACGGGTTGGCCCGCCGCATCCGCCCGGGGCGCCTCGGTCGGGTGGGCATCGACCGTGGCTCCGGGCGTTGTGAAGCGAACACGCACTCCGGATCGGTGGGCCCGCCGCACGAGCCCGATGAGGTTGTCCCGCAGGTGCCGTGGATGGTAGAGCGTGGTGATGCCGCGGCCGGTCACGCACATCTCGTCCGGATGCAGAGCCGTGATCAGGCTCGCGTTTCCACGCTCCCGCGCTCGGCGAATCCGCGCGGCGACCAGCCGTGAGAAGAACGCTGGTGGCATCGTAATGTACACCTTGTTACCGCCCGCAGCGCTGTCGCGTCGTGTGAGACAGTTCCCCAACTCGCGGAGTGCCCGGATGCGTCCGCGGCAGACCTTCCGGGCGACACGCGCAACCTTGAAGAAGCGCGAGTGCAGCACCGACATCGGCAGTTCCCACAGGTCCTCGGCCTCAGGTCCGTCCGCCGGTACTCGGTAGTCGGTTTTCGCCGGCTGATACGCCTCCTGGGGAGTGCCGCGCCAGTCCACATGGCAGTTGAAGCGGCTGCCCCAGCGATCCGGGCAGCCGGGGGTGTGTCGTCCGGGTATGGCCGAGAAGTCGGCGCGAATCCCCAGCCCCCGGACCGCGTCCATCGTCGCGTTGTTATGGAACTCCCAGCCCATCCGACTGGTCACCGGCGGGTGCTCCAGATGCCGCGAGAGATCACCATACCCCGCCTCCAGGCACTCGGCGATCCAGTCGGCATCCTCGATCTCCTGATACCAGCAGCCTGCGCTGTCGTCCCAGCGCCACACGTGCGGGTGCCAGGCCAGTTCGTCACCCGCGCTTTCAAGGTCTCGCCAGAGCGCGGCAAACCTTTCTGCGGGCCATGCGCAATCACCGTAGATCTCACGCATTTGAAGGTCAGAGCGAATACACCACGTGATCCGAACCGGGTTGCCGAAGTCATCGAGGACGCCATCGGCGATCTCGCGCAGACGCGCCACGCCGTCCCTGACCCCACGCCACTTTGGCGCCGCCTGCGTATCGTGCCTCGCTCCATCGTATCCGGGGCGGTCAGGGTCGCAATCGCAGCCGATCACGACGTCGAGGATCGGTTCGGAAGCGGTCGCATTCATGCGATCAGCCCCTCGAACAACTCGAGCAGCCTGTCGCAATGCGCCCGCGGCGAGAACGTGTGCTGCAGCCTGCGCAGCCCCGCGCCGCCCATCGACTCGCGCAGGCTCTCATCCGAGAGCAGTGGCTTCATGGCGGTAGCAAGCGCCTGTGGGTCATCGGGCGCAAAGAGCGCTCCGCAGTCATCGGTGACCTGCTCGGGGATGCCGCCGATGTCGCTTGCGACAACCGGCTTGCGGTGCGCGAAGCTCTCCAGAATCGACATCGGACAGTTGTCATACCAGCGCGACGGCACCACGGTAAACATGCAGCGGCTGATCAGGTCATCGAGCGCCTCGCGGTCCAGGTGGCCCACGAACTCCACGCAGTCGAGGCCAAGGCGCTCGATCAGGGCGCTGAGCTTCTCCCGCGTGTCATCGACCGTCCCTCCCGCAATGACCAGCCGCGGCGGCCGATCAAGCAGCGCGAGGGCGCGGATCAGGGTGTCGATACCCTTCTCAGGGGCGACCCGCCCGAAGTAGAGGATGAAGTCCTCGTCCGGAGGACCATTGCCCGCGGCCACCGCGCCGGTGTAGAAGCTGGGGAGGTGAACGATGCGATCCGCGTCATAGCCCGCCTCAATGAGCTTCGAGCGCATGAAGCTTGAGGGGGTCACCATCAGATCGATTTCGTCGTAGATGCCGAGCCAGCGGTGGACGTACATCGACGCGACGCGCGCGGCGGTGGCGGCGAATGAGCCCTTCAGGCAGCGGTATTTCAGCGCGTGCCACGGGCCCCCGGTCAGACACTCAGTGCATACTTCCCCGTGCCTGAGGAAATGCAACTCCGGGCACATCAGATTGTAGTCCGGCACGCGCATGACAACGGGCAGGTCGGCATCGCGACAGGCGTCGAGGAGGCTCGGCGACATGTAGTTATAGACATTATGGACGTAGGCCAGCTCCGGCTGCATCTCATCGATGAGCGCGGCGGCCCTGTACCGGGCCTCCACGGAGTAGGTGGCGCGGCCGAGGAGCTTTAGCATCGCGAAGGGCGTCAGGCGCATGTCCCTGTAGTGGCTCTGGTCCGGGCCAAGCGGCGGTGAGACGAAGTACTCCGAATACGTGTTGACGGCCGTTTGCTCGTAGGCGACCGTGAAAGGCAGCCACTCATGGCCACGTTGTTCGAGCTGGTCGATCAGCCCGAAGAGGTACGTGGATGTGCCGCCGCCCCGGAACATGAATTTGTGGGCGAGCATGATTCGCATCTGCGACGAACTCCACCAGGCACGACTGT
Source organism: uncultured Armatimonadia bacterium (assembly GCA_964484945.1). GTDB lineage: Bacteria > Armatimonadota > Zipacnadia > Zipacnadales > UBA5352 > UBA5352. Next base: position 7,260 of record CAZAHB010000055.1, read on the forward strand.
ACAGGTGGGATGGCAGGTCAGACTCGGTGAACGGAGGATAGCACTGCCCTGCCCGGCACGGTCTCACAATCGCTTCACAGGAGGAGAATCCGCGACGGTGCGAACCGGGTGTGCGCTCTCCCTCATCGGAAATCGATAACCCGTAAGGTCGCGGAGAGGACACCGCAATTGCGAAGCCGACTTCCACGTGGCGAACTTCCGGGGCAATCGTGCGGTGAAGCCCTTCTCTGACCGCGGATGATCTTCTACTTCGGCGTGGGATACACCGTTCTGCTCAATCTACTGCCGGTCCTCGGCGCCATCGTGATGGCGGCACTCGTGAGCGTTCTGACCACCCGCCCCGCACCTGACAAGCAGCGCAATGGCTGACTGTGTCACAGCGGGTACTCTCATGCGTCTGATACTGTGGGCACCCCTACTGTGTTCCCATGAAGCGCACGCCCATCAGCAGAAGGGCGATCACGCCGAGGACAATGCTGGCCGCCCCAAGGCCTCTCTCCATGTTCGAACTCATCACGCTCAACGAGGGCACGCGGTAATCCTTCAGCTGTTCGATCCTCGCTCTGAACCCGGGTGCCAGCGCTGCATCTTCGTCACCGTACCCGCGGAGGGCCTGGAACTGCCTGCGGAACTGCTCCAACTGCTGGTAGGTGGCGACCGTTGACGTGAAGTCCGGCTCGGAGAAAATGAAGTCGAACGCAATTACTCGCGCACGGTGCTCTTGCAGCGCCTGCTGGGCCTCGTGCATATCCGCCACGATCTTCTCGGGCTCAAGCTGCCGACCGGCATGTCCGACGGCGCTCTTCACGGACACCGCGGTCAGCCACCCTCTGCCCACCGTATAGACTGTGAACGTGCAGATGAACAGCAGTCCGAACAGCCACCAGAAGCTGCGCATGACCACCACCGCCTCAACTCCAATGCCTATAATCGCGTCTATACACAGTGTTCCCTGCTGGGGCGAGATTATACCTGTGTCCCATTGCACATTCGCAAGGCACCGATTCTCCACGGTCGCTCCCTGCTGATCTGCTGTACACGCATCAGCCGCAGAAGAGCGTCCGGCTCGTCGCTGTCGTTCTCGGAGCATTCAAGTCTTTGACCCGGGGGAAACAGGACCGGGGGAAGGCCCGCCCCCCATGTGCATTGTGAGCCATGGTCAATCTCCTCGCCACGTGGATTGGCAGAGCTTCGGGAGATTGGACCATGGCTCGTCGTTTCAGGACAGGGAACATGCGCTACCCGCCAACCTGCGCCCTCACCAGCACGAGTAGCCGCCGTCGATGACCAGATCGTGCCCGGTGGTGTAGCTGGCGGCATCGGAGGCCAGGTACACTGCCGCGCCCACCAGCTCTTCGGGCTCCGCCATCCGGCCCATCGGGATGTACGGCAGCCAGTTGTCGAAATGCTCGGGGAACTGCCGTGTGAGTTCGCTGAGCGTGTACCCCGGACTGATGGAGTTGACGCGCACATTGTCTGGTGCCCACTCAGCGGCCATGCTTTGCGTCAGGTGGATGACCCCGGCCTTTGACGAGTTGTAGCCTATCTGATGCTGTGGCCGATTCACGATGCTGCCGGACATCGAGGCGATGTTGATGATCGACCCCGAGCCCTGCTCGATCATCCGCTGCCCGGCCGCCTGGCAGGTCAGGAACGTGCCCTTGAGATTGACATCGAGCACTTTGTCCCAGTCCTCCTCCGGCATCTCCTCGGCGTCGCCCCAGATGCAGAGGCCGGCGCTGTTGAGTAGCACATCGAGTTGGCCGAACTCCTCGTCAATGCGCTCGAAGGCCGCGGTCACCTGCTGCTTGTCGGTCACGTCACAGACGATACCTATGGTGCCGTCGCCCATCTCCTCCGCGGACTCCTCGACACGGTCTTCGAGGATGTCCAGCAGCGCCACCGTGGCACCCATGGCCTGAAACGCGTCCGCGCAGGCCCGGCCGATACCGCGCGCTCCACCGGTGACCGCCGCGAACTTCCCGTCGAGGTCGAACATCTTTTGCACCTGCATGATTGGTTTTTCCTCCTCGAACTGGTGTACCAATCCATCATGTCACATCACGTGTTTCCGCTGCATGCTTCCCGCATCGCCACCGCAATACCTGCACGTCCCGCGCGAGTTCGAAGACATCGCCTTCGGCCACACTCATCCCGCCGGGATGAAGTCGGATACGCGGGTCCCTGCATCAGGGCGAAGCGACCGCGGCATCGAATCGCCGCGGTCGCTTCTTCGATCTGATGCGGATCCGTGAGGTTAGTCCTTCAGCACAATGAAGCCCGCACGATCAACTTCCCAGGAGTGCCCGAGAGTGCTCTCCCACATCTGCCAGAGGTTGTTCACGGGCTTCCGAACGGTGATGTTGAAGGCCACCTTCGGGCTCTCTGCCGGGTCGATCCCCAGCGAGGTCCACGGAATGCGCCACTCGGCCGTCCACGTGGCGTCATCGGCCACGTCAGCCGCGAACTGTGTGCCCTGTTCGGCGCGCCTGACGACCTCCGGCGACGCACCCGTCTCCTCGCTGCTCTCGAACGTGCCGTCCGGGTAGCCGCGCAGCACGATGATCGGGGCGTCGTCGCCGGCGTTCGGATCGCGGACGGAGATCTCCACCGCCGGGCTCGTCCCCCACTGATGCGTCAGTTGGATCGGCCGGTCTGGATTGGTCTCATTCTCGACCGCCACCTGCAGGGCATCGTCCGTCCACGACAGCCACGCATAGCTGCGCGGCGGGATGGCGACGCCGGACAGGTTCTGTTCGATCACCATCGAACTGTCGCGGTCCGCGCCATCCCACTCGGCGGCGGTGATGTCCGCATCGACAGTGATGTCTCCGCCACGGGCCACATCGAAGACAGGCGGTGGCCCCGCCTTCTCAGGGCGCGCGATCGCAGGGGACTCGGCCTCGATCGGCTTCGGCGGCGGGTAGTCCCACGCCCGGTCGGGCAGTTGCGGGCGCAGATCGCTGCGGACCAGGCCGATGCGCTCGAACGGGATCGGCTCGAAGCCGGGGATCTCGTCATAGACCACCGAGTCTTCGCGCAGCGCGAAGTCGCCGTTGGCGGCGTCCACGAAGCCGGGGTCCTCATCGGTGATGAAGTTGTTCTCGTCGATGTAGTTACCGCGGATGAACGCCCCGCACATCACCGCTACGTTGCCGCGCGCGGTATTCATGCGCTCCTCGTCGCCCGGCTCCATGAAGCCGATCAGGTCCGGATAGCGCGTGGTGTAGGGCGGCTTGGTGATATCCACTTCTTCCAGCAGGCGCGTCTGCCACAGGTCTCCGTTGACCATTTTGGCCCAGCGCTCATCATTCCACGGAGAGGCCGAGATGGCGCGGCGACACTCTACGAAGATATTGTTCTCCACGAGGTTATCGTGGCCGCCGTGGCAGAAGACCGAGCCCATCCCTCGGCCCGGCTCACCGGCGCGCAGGAACACATTGCCGTAGACCGTCTGGCCGCCATCACCGTCGTCGAAGTAGACGGCGTTGTTCCCATGCCCGAGCGGGCTGCCGAGGTGGTGCCAGAAGTTGTAGCGGATGACCGTCCCGCGGTGCGATGGATTGCGGCCCATGTAGAACGCTCCGCAGTCGTCCGTCTCCATGATCACGTGGTGAATTTCGTTGAACTCGATGGTGTGCTCGTTGCCCCCCAGGCCGATTGCCTGGTGTGGGGAATCGTGCAGCAGGTTGAAGGCCACTCGCTGGCCGACCCCGTTGACCTGGATGCCGGAGGCGTAGGTGCGCTGCCGGCGGGCAAAGTGGTGGATGTGGTTGTTGATCGCCTCGTGATGCGACGGGGTGAGGGTCTTTCGGTCGCCCCCGGACAGCACCAGGCCCAGCGTCCCGGTGTGGTGGATGTCGCATGCCTCGACGCGATGGCGCTGGCCTTCGCGGACGCTCATTCCCGTGCGGCCGGTATTGCGCACCTCGCATGCGAGGATCTGCACGTTCTCTCCGCCCGCGACGGTCAGTCCGTTCCCGCGGACCTCCTCGATCGTCAGGCCCTGCAGCGTCAGGTTCGACGCATTCTCGACCGCAATCACCGGGTCCGTCATCATCGACACAACCACCCGGCTGTCCGCGAGGTCAGCGGGCGGCCAGAAGTAGAGCATCTGCGTGTCGCGATCCACGTAGTACTCGCCGGGACTGTCGAGTTCCTCGAGGATGTTCAGCGCATAGTAGCGGCGATTGGGCCTGCCGCCGACGCCGTAGTGATGGGGCTTTTCGAAGGTGATCTGCTTCTGCTCGGTGTCGATGGAGCGGACCTTGATGGCCTCGTCGTACCAGTCGAAGCACCAGTACCCGTTGAGCCAGACGCCGTCATCGACGTCCCAGCGTGACGGGCGGTCGCCGGAGTACTGGAAGGTCCCGGGCCGGCCGGCGCTCTCCCCGTGCCGGGGTACGGAGCCGCGATCGATGACGGCCTCGATGCGGACCCAGTCGTCATTCGGCCAGCGCGCCAACTGCATGCGCTGCTCGTCGAAGAAAAGTTCCAGCACCATCGGTGCGCCCCGGAAGCGCACCGGCATGTCCCCCAACTCGCGGATGCCCAGAGCCCCGAGGTCGGCCTGCAGAACGTTGTCCTGCGCCTCCGGCAGCAGCCGCTCCCGGACAGTCTCATCTTCGATCGGTCCAAACGCATCGGCCGGCACATCGGCCCCGCCGGTCAGCCGCACCGGCTCATCGCCGACAGCACGATAGACGGTCGGCGCCTCCGGCGTTCCCGAATCCTCCGCGCCGAGGTGGAAGGTCTCGCGGCGTTCGTAGATGCCGCCTTCGATGGCGACGACCACGCCGCCCTCCGGCGGTCCGTCGGCTACGGCTTTTCGAGCAACGTGACGGGCCCGCTCGAGCGTGGCGAACGGTGCCTCCTCGCTGCCCGCGGCGATGTCGTTACCATCGGGCGCGACGTAGAACGTGGTTGCGCCCCAGGCGGGCAGCGCGAGTGCGATTACAAACACGATCAAAAGCAGATGGCGCGTCATGGTATTGCACCTCGATCACATGGCTGGAGGATGGTAGTAGGCGTCATTGCTCCCCGGTTGCGTCCTGTTGGTCGCTGCGGGTGATGATCACATTGTGCGGGCCCCCGCCGCGGCCCTCGATGCGGTTGTTACTGATGGCAAGATGGTTCGGGTCCTCAACCTGGTAGGCCGTTGGCGGATCGTCTCCGTCCCACCCGTACCAGAAATACAGATGGTTGCGACGCAGCTTCGTCGAGCGCGCCACCTCCGGCACACTCACCCCCACCGCCTGGTCGCGCAGCACGTTGAACTCGCAGACGGTGCCGACGATCGGCCGCTCGCCCGGAGCATCCTCCGGACGGGGGTGGCGGGAGGCCAAATTGATGGCCTTCATGCGCGAGTTGACCGTCGTGTTGTGCCTGATCCGCGTGCCCAGGCAGATCGGCCAGGCCGCGGGATGCGCCTGGTTGTACGCCACCAGCAGGATGCCCGCCGAACAGTCTTCGACACGGTTGCCGTCGATGTCGTTGTACCACATGATGCCGACGCCCCGGTTCCACGTGTTGGGCATGGTCGACTCCTGGGTGGTGTAGAAACCGGCGAGGAAGATCCCCGGCTTGCGCATGCGAGCGATGTCATTGCCGGTGACCACATTCTGCCAGCAGCCAATCCACAGTTGGATGCCGGTCATCCCGTTGTGCGTGGTGTTGTCCGCCACGATATTGCGCGCGAACAGGTTCGTCATCAGCACGCGGGAGGTCTCGTCGGGCCACACGCGCCATGGCCGGTCGATCAGCACCCGGTTGCCCTCGCGCCCGACAACCCGTCGCACCTGGCCGAAGCCCCGGCCCTCCGTCACCTGCAGGTAGTAGGACGTCAGCGCCGGCTCGCTCTCGAACTCGCTGTCCGGCGGCCAGAAAGGCCCCTGTTGCGGCAGAGTGCAGCTTCGGGCGTCGGCGGACTCGATTTCTCCGTGCCACGCCATCCGCTGGTTGGCCTCGAACAGGATGACTTCGCCCACGTTCTGGCCCATGCCGGCGATGCCACCGAAGCGCAGGCCCGGGGCATGTTCGTTGCGCGCGATGTAATTGTTGTCCACCGACCCGTGGCCGGTGGAGAGCCAGATCATGCGCATGACAGTGGGGCCGCCCGCACCGTGGTAGCTCTCCACGCGGTTGTCGGTGATAACGCACTCGCTGACGGTGTCCGTGCGGCCGGTGATGGCTCCCAGCGCATTTGGTCCGGCTCGGCCGACCGCCGTGAGGGTGTTGCCGGTGAGCGTGCCCTGGCGGATCCCGCGCAGAAGGATCGGCGTGTGCGCGGTGATGTCGCAATTGGTGACCGTGACCCGCTCGCCGCTGCGGATCGCCACGCCCGGCGAGCGGCCGGAGATGCCCGCGATGTCAGCGATCTCGACGCCCTCGATAGAGGCATCTGCGATCCACGCGCGCTCATCGGCGCTCTCAATGAGCACACCGCAACTTGTGGCGCCGGTGCCCAGCAGCGTCAGATCGGCCAGCCCGGAGCGGTCTCCGGACAGCCACACCAGCGCGCTGGATGAGCCGGGCAATGTGCCCTCCCGAGTGTCCATGCGCGCGACGTCTTCGCCATGCAGCACCAGCAGGTCATCGCCCGGCTCCACGCGATCCGCCTCGCCCGGTGTCCAGTCGGGGTCCCGGGCGAAGACGAAGGCGTCGATGGCCAGCCCGCCGCCGGTGTCATTGCGCCAGATAAGCGTTTGCTCGCCGGCGGGAAGCTCGATCGTCGCCGAGCGGCTCCAGGCGGTCGGTGCGAAGCTGCCGGTATTGGGCAGATTCATCAGCGGGACCGGCTCCCGGCCTTCCACCCGCAGGGACGTGTGATCGCCCATGTCTTCGACATCCCACGGCGACATCTCCGTGCCGTAGCGCATCCAGACGGTGTACGCGCCGGCCTCGGGCACATCGAGCCGATAGATCAGTTCGTCGCCCTGGGTGTGGATGCGTCCCGGGGACAGCCCCCAGCCAACGCTGTTGCGCCCCGGCAGGTCCGGCTTAACGCCTCTCGACAGCCGCAGAATCGTCGCGCCCCGGCCGGCGCCGGTGACAGTGACGCCCTCAGGCACCGTCAGACCGGCTTCCAGTTCGAACTCACCGGCGGGCAACAGCACCAGGCCGCCGCCATCCTCTGCCTCGACATCGATGGCCGCCTGGATTCCGGCGGCATCGAGCGGGGCTTCAAGATCCGTCATGGTGTGCGACCCCGCCGTGGTGACCGTCAGCTCAACAGGCCCGCCCCAGCCGTAGCTGCCCCCCATCCCGGCGTGCACCCAGACCTGCCACGTGCCCGGATCGATCTCCTCGGGCAGCGTGAAGCGCAGGGCGTGCTGGTCGCCGGTGATGTCGCGGGGATCGATGGCCACAAAGCGCTCGCCGGGGCGCACAAGGCAGACGTGGGCGATGGCTTCGTCGGGCAGGCGCGTCAGCCGCCGGCCGTAAACGCCGACCTCGGTGCCCCGCGGCAGCCGATTCGGCGTGCACCACCAGACCTCCGGCGCATTAACACGCACCGGGCGGCCGTGGCCTGCCTCATTGCCCGGCCACAGGAGATACAGGCCGTCAGGTTCGCGCTGCTCGACTGTCACGAACGCAAGCGATGCGTCGGGCGCGAGATCCGTCGTCGCCCCTACCGTGGCGCCTTCGGTTGAGTTCGCGCGCGAGCCCCACAGCAGTGTCTGCTCACCAAGGTTCTCGCCGGCAAGCACCAGGGTCTCGTCCGAGCGCGCCGTCGTGGTGTAGCTGGAGATGACAGGCGCGCCGTCGGGCGGTGCCGCGTCCGTTATCGGCGGGGCAAACTGCTCACCGGACACCGGTGGCGCGGGATCAGGCGCGGGGAGGTCGTCGAATGCGGGAAGGTCCTGCGCAATTGCGCCAGCAGCGATGACCAGCGCGGCGAACGAGACGGTCAGGCGAACAAAGGTCATGAGTGCGGCCCCCGAAGTGCAGCCGGAGTCGTCGCGAACTGCTCTGACGAGACCGATTCGCCGCCGGGCGGGGCGTGACCTCCGGCTTCGGCTTTGTATCAACCATCAGGGATAACAGGCAAACGGCCTTTCGCGCTTCGCGCGATGGGTGGGGTCAGGGAGACACCACTCCGGGCTCCCCTCCGCTCCGGACGACAACGACACGCCTTTGGATAGCCAGGCCTGCTCGAAACTCGTGGAGTTCGAGCGAGCGTTGGCCCGATGCGGGCCGCAAGGCCCGTTTGCCTCATCGCGAGCCATCCCGGGCATCGCGCGAGCACACAGCCCCGGGGGATGGCGCTCACCCGCTGCTGGTCCGGATCGCCTCCAGGTCGAACTGGCAGTCGGTGGGCACGATCCCGCGGTAGCGCTGCGGGTGCGAGGTCAGGATGAATATCTGCAGCAGCTCACCGGCACGCTGCAGAATCTGCTTCACCCGGTCGTGTCGCCTCGGATCGGTATACAGCAGCGCGTCATCGAGCACCATCATCGTCCTGCCCGCCGCCTCAACGTAGGTCTCGCCCAGCGCGAGTCTCGTCACGAGGTCAAGCTGCTCTCTCGTGCCCGAACTGAGGCTTTCGGGGTCGTGCTCGGCGTCATCATCGACGACGCCGGTGACCACCATCTCCTCACTCATCTGCAACGCTCTCTCGCGGCCGGTGATGTGCCTCAGCATGCGAGACACCTTCTGCTCAAGCCCCGGAAGCGCGCCGCTGGTGACGCCGTGCCGCCGCCTGTCGAGAATTACGCGGAGCAGCTTCACCGCCTGGGCTTCGCGCCAGGTCCGCTGCAGAGTGCGCCGAGCGGTGGCCAGTTCCTCTTCGATCTCAGAAAGCTGCTCGTAGCGCCCCTCGGTCTGCGCCCGCTCAATGATCCCGCGGACGCCACCACGCTGGTCCAGCAGTTCCTCTCTGCGACGGTCCACCTGATCCATCGCGTCCCGTGCCGTCTCGATCAACTGCCGAGGATCGGCCTCCTCGGACGGCAGCCTGGCGCGCTGTTGCTCCAGCGTCTCCTCGCGCTCCGTCACATCCGCCTGCGCCTCGTCCACCACCGCCTGCAGGTCCTCCTCGCTATCACAGTCATACCGCTGCAGCACCGTGGTCATCGTGGCCTCATTTTCGCGCAGGGTGGTTTCAAGGTCGCTGCGGTCTTCGCGCGCGTCCTCACACCGCTTGCTCAACTCATCGGCTCGCTCGCGACGCTCGTTCAGGACCTCCTGAAGCCGATCCTCTTCCCCCTGCGCCGTCCGGGACCGCTGCTCAAGCAGGTCCATGTCCGGCCGGTCCTGCTCCTCCAGTTCGTCTTCAGAAAGCTCCAGTTCATTGAGCCGCCTGGTCAGTTCACTTCGGACCTCAAACTGTCGCTGTTGGATCTGATCGGGCCCGTCGAAGGGGTCCGCGGCGCTCTGCATGCGCTCCTCGTTGCGTTCGATTTCCTCGCTGATCCGCTCGTGTTCGCGCTGCAGGTCGCGAAGTGCGGCGGCGTCCTCGGCTGCCCACGGTGCCAGCAGTTCCTGCAGCGTATCGCGCGCCTCCTCGAGCGCCTGCTGCAGTTCGGCCGGCTCCGAGGCGCCCGTACTCACATTCACCCGCGCGACGTCCGGCAGGTCAACGGTCAGCGATGATCCGGCTGAATACTCGACCGTCCCGCCCTCACCCACCGTCTCGCGCAGGTCCTCGTCTCCACCGCTGAGGGAGACCTCCTGCTCCCGGTGGGCCTCCACGGTCGCCGCCAGTCCGGCCGCCTCAAGTTGCGTCTTCAGGCGGTCGATTTCCCGCTCCAGCGTCGCCACCCGTTCGACGTCCTCGTCGGAGGGTCGCGGCGCGGCTTCCAACTGCTCGGTCAGTTCGTCATGCTCTTCGCCCAACTCGTCAATCTCCGCCAGCAGTTTCGCCAGCGCCTGCCGCTCCTCCAGCAGAGAGAGCGCATCTTCCAGCTTCCGCCCGCGGTCTCGCGCGTCTGACGCTGCCTTGCGCGCCTGTTGTGCCTCGCGGTGGTCGTCGGTGGCCTCCTCCACAAGCTGCCGGGCCGCCTTCAGGTCTGCCTGGAGGTCCTCCAGATCATCGTCAAGTCCCTCGATCCTGTTCTGCGCGGATTCAGCCGTTTCACGCGCATCCTTGAAGCGCTCAAGATCTTTGAGTTTGTCGTCTCGGTCGTCTCGAGCCTGGTCAAGTGCCTTCTCGGTGTCCTCGATCTCGCGCTGCAACGCCTCGATCTTTTCGGCTTCCTCCTGGTGGGCGTCAATCTCATCAAGCAGGCGCTGCCGCTCCTGTTCGAGGTCCGACAGTTCGGCCTCGATATCCTCCAGCCGCCCGGCGGCGTCCTCCACCTCGCTCAGCGCGGCTTCCGCCTCCGCCTGCCGGTCCTCGAGTTCGGCGATCTCCTCGCGCAACGTCTCGATCGGCGATCCGGCCTTCGGGTTGCCCCGAGCGGCCGTGAAGTACTCATCGTACCGCGCGTCCACCTTTTCGGGAACCTCGTCCAGCGCGGTCGCGACCGTGCCCTCTCCCAGCACGCTCCTGATCTGGCCCGCCACCGAACTGGGCACGACACACGCGGCGTCATCCGCGCGGCCGATCATGCACGGATCGCGCAGACACCACAGCGTCCGCGCAAGCCCCCAGTGCCGCAGATCGCTGGCGCCGTGCGCATCCTCGCCGTGCAGCAACTCTCGCACGAACTCGTCGGCCGCATCGCGCTCATGCAGCGCGGACCAGTCGCCGGCTTCCTTGCGTTCCACACGACACAGCGTATCCGCCAGCAGGCGCTTGGTCAGGCGGTAATCGTCTCCCTCGGCCGCGAACTCGAGCACGATCTCCGGCGCCAGCGAGGTACCCCACGGCCGCAGTTGCTTGATGCTCTCGGCCCTTGAGGAGTAATCATCGAACAGCGCGCGGGCGGTCGCCTCGATCAACGTTGACTTCCCGGTCTCGTTGGGCCCGAAGATCATGTTCAGGCCCTCGCCGAATCGGCCCACGGTGCACTCGTCCCGGAAGCACTTCACGCCTCTGACCGTGATCTCGCGCAGTATCATCTCAGTCAACCTCCCCCGCGATCTTCGCCAGCATGCTCAGCGCTTCTTGTGCGGTGGCATCTGAGGACAGGTCCTGCTCGTCTGGAGGATCCGTCGCCAGCCAGTCCTCCATGAGTGTATTCCGGTCACGAGGCGGAACGCCGGCGACCGCGTCCGGGGCGGCCTCCTCCGGCGCGGCCAGCGACCTCAGGTCGCCAATCGCGCCGGCGATCACCTCATCCTGCTCGGCCAACTCGCGCAGGGCCCCGGCAAGCTCCTCGCTGGTGCGGATGTCCCGTTCAAACTCCACGTGCAGAAGCTGCTGATTCTCGTGCCGCGCATCCAGCCACTCGCCGAACCGGGCGATCATCGGGAGGCTGTCCGCGGCGACTGTCCCGCTCAGACGCAGCCGCAGCAGCGTCCGTGGGCCGTCGGGCAGCGATCGAACGCGCTCGCGCAGTTCGCTCAGCGCCTCCTCAACCGGCTCAGCGATCTCTTCTTCCCAAGTCTCCCACGCGAGACTCCCGGTCCGCCGCTTTTCGATCTGTGGCGGGCTGCCTCGCTCGACGGTTACCAGCAAGACGTTCCCCGCGCCCTCCTCGCCGAAGCTCGTCTGCTCCGGGGTGCCTGGGTAGGCCATGCGGTCGCTCCCGTATCGGCGCAGGCCGTGCGTATGCCCCAGCGCGAGGTAGTCGAGGCCCTTGTCCTGCGCGGTGCCGGGTTCAATGGGCAGTATCCGCTCTTCCTCGACGATCGGCAGGGTACCGTGGGCCACACCGATCCGTATCTTCGCGTCATCCTCGCGCTGGGGGATCCACGAGGTCGGATCGAGGTAGCTCCACCGCTCGGTCACCGGGCACGGATAGAGCGTGCAGTCCTCGGATACCGGAACCGGCTCGGCGCTGCTGAGGACCGTGATATTCCCCGATTGATCCTCGGAGAATTCGGCGCGCTGGTACACCGAACTGGCATCGAGCCAGTCATGGTTGCCGGGGAGCACGAACACGGGGATCGGATCGGCCTGTTGCAGAAGCTGCACCGCCCGCGAGACGGTTCGCGAGGCCACCTGGTTGTGTTCGAACATGTCCCCGGCGATGACGATGAAGTCCACATCCTCCTCGCGCGCGAGGTCCACTATTCTCTGGAGGGCATCGAAGCGCGCCTGCCGCAAACGCTCTCCAGCGTTACTGGCATCCTGCGCCTTCATTCCAAGCTGCAGGTCGGCTGTGTGTAGAAACGCGATCACATTGCGACCTCCTTTCAGGACACGCGGCAGTGCTCGTTCATCGACCGTGGAGTGACTGCGCAAACGCAACTCCCGCGTCTCTGCTCACCAGCATCGTCAGCATCTTAATCGCCCCACGCCGCCCGGCGCGGTATGCGCCAGCGCTGGCCCGTCCGCGCCACGGAACCTGTGCTGTCGCCTTTGGTCTGGATACGCGTGCCTCTCTCGATTGCTTCCACGCCTCGGATTGGATATGCGCGGGTGTGCTCGTCGTCCTCGACCAGCAGCGTAGCTCCGGCTAATTCCCCGCCATCGGGCAACTCTGCGGCGACCTCAAACCACGAGGACCCGCCGTCGGCGCCCCGCGCCGCGATCTCACCAGCGTAGGTCGGCGTATCCAACGCAAGCTCGCAGTCGCCGATGGTCAGCGTCATTCCCTCCACCATCCGGGCCGCGACCGGCCGTTCGTCCACCAGCGTGACAACCGCAAGGCGCGCGTCGGTCGTCAACTCGCCGGCGCTCGTCTGGACGGTCAGTCCAGCCGGCTCCACCATGCTCACGATCACATCCATCCCGCGCGCGGTCTCCACCCCCAGCGCCACTGCCGTCTCGGGCGCGCCGTCCGGCAGCGGCAGCCGCGTGATACCCCGTGCGAGGGGCTCCGCTCCGGCCCCCACCCCCTCGAAGACCGCCGCGAATGCGTCGAAGTCGCTTCCCGCTCGCCGGCGGACGACGTAAGGCAGCGTGGCACCGCGGTCCGAGTTGCGGTGGTCGCGCTGGCCCCACCCGTCGCCGATCATGGCAGTTTCACCCCGCGCGGCGGGGAAGAGCGCGTTCATCGCGTAGCCATCCTCCCACATCCAGCGCAGCGCCCACGGCCGATCGACGACCGCCGACTGCGCATTGTCCAGGCGCTGATCCACCGGATCGAGTGTGAACTGCCCCTCGTACACGCGCCAGTCGTCGCCCCGGATGACCGCATCGCCCATGTCCACCGCGGCGTGCATCCGGTCGTCGGCGGAGGTTGGATCATTCGGCCAGGCGACGGTCCCGACGTTCACCGCCCCCTCCGTGCCGCGGATCGCGAAACGCACGCGGTAGGTCTGCCCCCGCTCGCCCATGATCGCGTTCGGCCCCGAGTAGCCGTTCGAGTCGCCGCAGATCAGTGCCTGATTGACGCGCCCCTCCTCGTCGGGGTTGACGGCCTCCATGCGCGCGCAGCTTTCGTCATCGCGGCCTGGCGCGCCGGCGCCCCAGGTGGCCTCTCCGTTGCCCGAGTAATGCCCCCAGCCGGTGGGGGTATCGCGCCCCTCGGCCACCTCGGCAGTCGGATTGGGCACGATATTCTCGCCCTCGTTCCCCTCCGCGTCGATCGGCCGGATCTCGACGTCATCGACGCAGACTTCGCCGACCTTCGCCAGGTGGAAGCGCAGCGCGAACCGCACCTGCTGTTTCTCCGCAAGCTGCGTCTCCGCGAGATCGAGGCCCCGGACCTCATAGTCGTTGTGCGGCCCGTGGAAGACGTACTCCCGGACGCTGCCCCCGCGCACCCGGAAGATGTCGGCGAGGTACGAGCCCTCCGAGTGTTCGACCTGCACGCAGGTACGCCGGTAGAGATCCGCGTGCTCGCAGGCCCGCGACGACGCCTCCATCGCCTTGACCCCCGGCAGTGTGGCGAACAGGTGGAAGCTGCCTCCGCGACCGCGATGGCGCTGCCCCTGCTCGTTGACCATCACGAGGTTGTGCGCCCAGGTGCGCTTGGTCTGATAGCTGTCGGGATGGTCCCACAGGTAGCCGAGGTCGCTGAGCAGTTCGCGGCCGTCCTTCCAATAGTAGAGATCGAGGCTGTCGTAGTGATGGTGCCCGCCCCAGTGGCTGGCGTTGAGCATCACGGTGCTGTCCCGCCCGTGCTCGCCGGTGCGCAAATAGCCCTGTTGCAGGTAGGGGAAGACCATATCGGGCAACTCGAAAGGCGGAGCCTCTACCGCCGCGAGTTCGGGGTCGCGGTAGAGCGTCGCGGTCCGCAGGTCCGCCGGACGGTCCTCGCCACCGGCGACCTCGCGCAGCAGCGCAAGGTGCTGCGGCGTCGGGTAGGCCAGCGCGATAAGTTCCGCGTACGAACCGGAGATGCCGGTGGTGCGGTAGGAGTCGGCGTCCGGAGTGTGCTTCAGGTCCCCCTGCATCGTCCAGATCAGCGACTGCCAGCAGTCGCCGTAGAGCGTGTCGCGCGCTGCATTGAAGCCGTCGAGGCGTTCGCCCCCGGGTGCGGCGTAGCCCTCCGGATCGGAGTAGTCCCGGAAGGCCAGCGGGAAGCGCCGGATCCCGCCCATCGTCATCATCGCGTAAGCGGGCGATTCAGAGGTGCCGCCATCGGGCAGAAACCACTCGTTGACCGTGCGCCTGAACCCCTCGACGCCGAAGTGTACCAGTCCCGGATGCCCCACACAAAGCCCCACCAGCGCCGCACCAGTGCGGTTGCCCACCGACTTGTTGTTGATCGACGTGTCGCAGGCCAGCAGATAACTGCTCTCCAGAAGCACGTCGCGCTCGACGAGAATGCGCTGGTCATGGGAGTAGACCGGCTCACCGTTATCTTCCGCCAGGCACGTGAGGTCGTAGGCGACCGTCATCCGCGACACAGGGTGGCCGTCCATCCCGCTGGTGCCGAGGCGCGACGCGGACCAGTAGCCGGTGTATATCGTGCGATCGGGCTCGTTGGGCGGGTAGACCAGTTCGTCCTCGGGGAGGTCTTTGATGTGCCTGGCCGCCACGTGCGGGTCCATCCCCGCATACTCCCCGTAGCCGTACCCGGCCCGCACCAGGTAGCCGGGAATGACCTCCGCGAAGCGCAGCAGGATATCCCGTGTCGCGCGGGCGTAGATCGGATCCTTGGTCAGCGCATAGGCGTAGGCGATGGTCCACACCTTGCGGATCATGTAGGAGACCTTTGCGCGGCGGACCATACCCGAGAAGCTCGGCCGCTCATAAAGATACCCGAATGTCTTGAAGGTGTCGCCACCGTAGAAGCTGATCGTCTGTCCGTCGCCCCAGTCGCTGTGTACCTGCACCGTCTCCGGGTACTCGTCGTTGGGAAACGACACGTCACAGACCCGGCAGGTCACGACCTCCGGGTTCTTCGGTGTCCACGAGAACTGCCCGTTGGGGTGCCAGGGCAGGCCCTTCTCCCGACAGGACGGGCATGGCCCGCGCCCGCCCGGGGTGGTGCGCGGGATGAACTGTTCGAGGAACTCCGGGGAGAGTTGCTCGACGACCTCGTCGGCGCCGTTGACGACGCGATCGCGGTATTCCTGCGCCCATTCGAAGCGCTCGACGTTCGCCCGCGCCCTCTCGAGGTCCTTCGGCTTGATGGTGGTGCAGGGATGGTCGTCCACGTTGCGCCACTTCTCCCACGCCGACCAGTCGGTCGGGTCGGGCTGCTGGGCACCGGCGATCATCACCGCGGCGAGAAGCAGTATCGATGAAAGGCCGACGGGGGTGACGGCGGGCAGGCTCTCATGCACGGGCGGTCAACTCCGTCCCTGGGTGCCGGGGTCCACTGCTGAACATCACAGTTCACGGCGCGCGGCGGTTTTCCCTGCCCGCCGGCTCTGTATCAAACATTAGGGATAGACAAACGGCCTCTCGCGCTTTGCGCGACGGATGGGGGGAGGTAGACGGCACCTCTGGCTCCCCATCCCTCCGGACGACAACGACCCACCTTTGGATAGCAGGCCTGATCGAACTCCCAACCCCGAGCGTAGCGAGTGGGTCGCCGTTCGGAGGTCGGGCGAGCCTTCGCCCGACGCGGGCCGCAAGGCCCGCATTTGTTGCCGTGATAATTCCGATCCATGCGCTTCTTGATACAGAGCCTTCTCGCGGTGATGAACAACGAGGAAGCTGACGACGTCATGAAAAGTGCAGCGTCGGGCCGTCGATGTTCCGTGAAGTCTTCCCCCCGCTTCGCGGACTCGGCGGCCCGCAATCACGTCTTTTGTGCCGGCCTCTGATGGATGGCCTGCAGGTCCCGTACACGAGCCGCGCCGAGCTTCCTCGACTGACCGATATCACCCGGGCCACTCAGCGCTCAAGCCGATAGACGTGCCTCTCCCACGCACCGAAGTCGTCGGTCCATGCATCGTCCTCAGCACTCAGGGACCGGTCTTCGAACATGACGCCGACCGGACCATCAGCGCCCGGTAGCGCCAGCGTGGCATCAACCGGCTCCGCAGTCGCGTTGGCCGCCAGCACGCAGATCTCTTCGCCGACGCGATACGCGTCCACCAGTAGCTCTGCCCCTTCAACAGTCACCTCCGGCGCCTCCTGAAGGCTCGACAGCCATGGTCGCAGGGCCTCGACCTCCACCAGCAGCGCCCGCATCTCCGCGAGACAGCTTTCGCTGCGGGGGAACTGCGCGAAGTAGTAGATACCACGGGCCCCCTCGATGATCGAGCCGTAGACCATGAACGAAAGCTCGCGCGGCGTCGGTTCGCGCCCGGCGAAGTAGACGTAGCCCGTTCCCTGCAGCCACATCCATACCGGCTTGCGCTCGGCTGACGCGCCCTCGTGCATACGCCGGACGGCCTTCACCGCGGACATCGGCGATGTGCGCGGTACGGGGTAGACGTCCGTGGAGTAGATCGCGCCTTCGTGGTCCTCAAGCCTGTTCGAAAGGTAGTTGATAAATGCGGGATGGTCCGGGTCAAGCTCTCGCGCGATCTGCAGGCGCAGGTTCGCCTCCGCGAATCCATCCTCCCCGCTCGGCTCATCGTAGACATACCATACCAGCAGTGCCGGGTGATCCCCGAGTGCCTCAATATGCTCGCGGTAGGCCTCGCGAGGGATGCGTCGGTCCATCCACGGTATGACACGAAGCCCGACCTGCTCACAGCGATCGAAGATCTCGCGCAACTGTTCTGTCGTGACTGACTCGCGGATCTGGATCGTGACGTCACGGAACCCGTTGGCGGCCACCGCATCCAGCACATCGAGGTCACGCACGAACTCCAGGCCCAGCGAGTGCTGAATGTAGGGTTCACCGCCCAGCAGAAAGCGCCCGTGCTCATCGATCGAGGAGGGCAGCGGCTCCACCGGGCCCTCGGTGATACGTCCGGCGGCCACCTCGTCCGTGCGGGGTGGGTGTGACCAATCCACGGCCCGTTCGCGCTCGGCCACGGCCTCCTCGTCGAAGGCGGGATGGAACTGCTCGG
The DNA here is from genome assembly GCA_964484945.1 of uncultured Armatimonadia bacterium. GTDB lineage: Bacteria > Armatimonadota > Zipacnadia > Zipacnadales > UBA5352 > UBA5352. The sequence continues at coordinate 24,675 of CAZAHB010000055.1, forward strand.
TCGGTTCCTCGAGCAGCTGCAGTTGCACCGCGTCGATCCACAGCCGCCCGTGCTCCCGCGGCTGGATGAAGCCTGTCAGCCGGTTGCCGGGCGGCACGCCCGGCAGCGTGTACTGCGCCCACTCCGTGCCGACAGTGACTGACGTGCGCTTTTGGCCGCAGCGCAGGTCAACCGGCAGTTCGGCGCGGTCCGCCCGAAGCCACGCGGAGAAGACGGCCTCCCGCCCGCCGGGCACCGCCATCCACATGGTGGCCGCGTGCAGAATCGGCAGGTCGCCGGTGTTGTCGAGCAGAAGAGAGCGCTCACCGTGGTGAGGGGCGGTCTCGTCCACCCGAAAGCGCGCCCGCCACAGGTCCATGTCCGCCACCCACGGCATATTCCCCACACCCCAGTGCCCGCTGCTCCACCCGTAGGGCAGACCGCCGCTGACGATCTCCAGGCTCCCGTTAGTGACGAAGTTCTGCCCCGGATCGACGGGCAGCAGCCGGAGATTCCGCAGACGAAATACCGTCTCACCCGCGCGTACGCCCCATGCTGAGAAGCGCATCCGGAGAATACGGTCCCATCCGTCCGGCTCCCCTTCTGTGCCGAACGTGTCCAGCCGCAGCGTGCGCTCGCTCCACTCGGTGGTCAGGCCGCCGATGAAGTGCGCATACCATCCGCCCTCGGTGCCGAAGTAGATGCCCGCCGTATTCAGCAGATCCGGGGCGTCACACCGCACCTCGAAGCGAACGTATGCGTCGTCAGAGAGGTCCAGCGGCTGCTCCCAGTCCCATGTGGCACGGTCCATCTCGGCCTCGAAGGGCGCGTCGAGTGCCAGACAGGTGGAGCCGTCTTCGAGGCGCTCGGCGCGCACCGGCTCGCTGTCGAACTGCGGGACCCAGTGAGCACGCGCGGCCGCGTCCGTCTCGTAATCGAATGCCCTCAAACGTTCCTCTTCCTGTGCAGTGACACATGTGCTTGCGAACATAATCACCGCTACGACCCAGATCACATAGCGCATCGCCGGCACCTCCAGAGGACAGGTGTTTCTCTACGACTGTGCCTCTTCTCCCCATTGCTCCTTGAGACGCGCGAGATACTTCAGCAGCGTGTAGGTCTCCAGCACAGGGGCCGTCTGCGGCTCGGTGCGGCGGAGGAAATCCTCCGCAGCCTCGGTCCCCGCCAGGGCCTCATCGAGGCGCCCTTCCTCGCGGTGCTGCTGCACAACTGCCCAGTGCCCCAGAAGCTCGTGATAGTGCTCCAGCACCTGCCACGCGTAGACGTGCCGCTCGTCCGCGCGACCGGCGCACTCCTCTATCATCGGAGCGGTCTCGTCCAGGTACTCAAGCAACTCGCCGGCCAGCCCCGCAGCCACCTGCTGCCACCAGTCGGCACCATGCCGGGGAGCCCCTGTGACCTCCGGGATGCCGTTGAGG
>CAZAHB010000056.1:0-25645 GCA_964484945.1 uncultured Armatimonadia bacterium
AACGCTCCCCGACGCGGACGAATTCCACCTCCGGGCCCGACGGCGGCCGCGGAAGCTCATCGACCGCCCCGTCGCTGATGAGGTAGACCCGCGCGTCCTCGCGCCGGGAGGCGAGGCTTGCGCCAAGCAGCAGCCCCTCGCGCAGGCTTGTCACGCAGTCCGTCGGCCGCACGTCCTCCAGCCCGCGGAGCAGCCGCCTGCGATCGCCGGTCATCGGCACGCTCACCATCGCCCGCGCGCCGCAGACGATCAGCGCCGCCTCGTCACCGCCCGTCATCGCGCCGATAATCTCTTCCGCGCGATCGGATGCCTGCTGCAGCCGCGTGCCCTCCACGTCCGTCGCGTTCATGCTGGCGGAGGCATCCAGCACGATCACGCTGGTCTTCCCCGGCAGCCGCTTCGCCATCACGAAGGGCGCCGCGAGGCCGAAGATCAGCGCCGCCAGCGCGAGCAGTTGCAGCAGAAGCAGCAGGCTCATGCGCAGCTTCTGGAAGGGCGCGTTGGCCTGCACGTCCTCGATGGCCTGGCGCCAGAGGAAGACGGAGGGGACCGACACATCGCGCCTGCGCAGCTTCAGCAGGTAGAGCAGCACGATGATCGCGCCCAGCGGCGCGAGCGCCACCAGCGCGATCGGTGCCATCAGCGACAGGCCGCTCATCGCACGACCCCCAGTCTGCGCAGCGAGCGGAGCAGTACATCCTCCAGCGACTGGTCGCTGGTGACGAACATCCGCGGGAAGCCGTAGCGGTTGCATGCGGCGCGGACCGCTTCAAAGAAGTCATCGCGCGCCTGTGTGTACTCGCGCATCGCCCGGCGGCCCATGGTGATCTCCCGCTCCGCGCCGGTCTCGGAATCCACCAGCCGCAGATCGCCCTGCATCTGCGGCTCAATCTCCTCGCGCGAGAACACCTGCAACACGCACACTTCGCTCCTGTCGGTCGCCAGGCGGGAGACGGCGTCCTCCCAGTCCTCGCTGAGCAGATCCGACAGCACGAAGACCACGCCCGGGGCGGGTCGCGTGCGCAGCAGGTTGTCCACCGCCTGCAGAAGCTCTGTCCCACCGCCCGGCTCAAGTGCCTGGAGCCACTCGAACATGTCGAGGGCCCGCCCGCGGCCCCGGAACTGCCGCGAGCGCAGCGGTGCCCCGTCGGCGCGGCCATAAAACTGCACGCGGTCGCCGCCACACAGGCCCATGTACCCGAGCGCCCCTGCAGCACGCACTGCCCAGTCGAATTTGCTCGGGCTGCCGAAGTCCATCGAGGCGGAGCCATCGATCAGGGCGTAAACATGGAGGTCCTCCTCCTCGTGGAAGAGCTTCAGGAAGAGGCGCTGCAGGCGGGCGTACGCGTTCCAGTCGAGGTAGCGCAGGTCGTCTCCGGGGGCGTAGGCGCGGAAGTCAGCGAACTCCACGGAGGTGCCGCGCTTCGCCGAGCGACGCTCGCCCTTCGTGCGGCCCACCAGCACCCGCCGCGACTGGATCACAGCCCGCTCGAGCTTCCGCAGAAGCTCCGGCGGCAGCAGGTAGTCGCCTTCGCGCCTGTGGCTTCCTCTCACACCGGCACATCCTGCTCGGTGGTGGTCTCAATGCTCTCGATCGCCGCGCGGATCAGTTCATCCGGATCGATCTCCTCGGCCTGGCCCTCGAAGTTCAGGCCGATCCGGTGCCGCAGGCAGGGCAGCGCGGAGGCCTTGATATCTTCCATCGCCACGTTGAAGCGCCCGTCCATCAGCGCCCGCACCTTCCCCGACAACAGCAGCGCCTGCCCGCCGCGGGGGCTCGCGCCGTAGCGCACGAACTGCCGCACGCTGTCGGGCGCTTCCTCACCCTTCGGATGCGTGGCCAGCAGCACCCGCAGCGCGAACTCCTGCACGTGCTCGGCCACCGGCACCTCCCGCGCAATGGCCGCCAGCGACATGATCTCCTCGCGCGAGGCGACCTTCTGCGCGTGTGGAATCTGCGCACCGGTGGTTCGGTCCATGATCTCGTGAAGCTCCGTCAGTGTCGGGAACTCGACCAGCACCTTGAAAAGGAAGCGGTCAAGCTGGGCCTCCGGGAGCGGATAGGTGCCCTCCATCTCAAGAGGGTTTTGCGTCGCGAACACCAGGAAGGGCTCGTCGAGGCGATGCGTGGTCCCTGCGACGGAGACCGAGTGCTCCTGCATCGCCTCCAGCAGCGCCGACTGCGTCTTCGGCGTCGCGCGGTTGACCTCATCGGCCAGCACCACGTTCGCGAATATCGGGCCCTGCTGGAACTGGAACTGCCGCTCTCCACCCTCTCCCTCCCACAATACCATGGTCCCGGTGATGTCGGCGGGCATCAGATCCGGCGTGAACTGCACGCGGTTGAACTGAAGGTCCAGCGCCTCGGACAGCGTACGGACCAGCAGCGTCTTCCCGAGGCCCGGCACGCCCTCCAGCAGCACGTGTCCGCCGGCGAGCAGCGCGATCAGCGTATTCTCGACCACGCCCTCCATGCCCACGATGACGCGACCGACCTCGGTGCGCAAATCCTCCACGAGTCGCCGGAACCGCCCGGCCTCGCGCTCGGCGTGTTGCTGCTGCATCTGGCCCTCATCACTCATCGCTGGGTTCCTCCGATTGCGTGCAGTCACGTGCGACGGGCGCCTCTCACGTCGGTCGTTTGCCGCTCGCCCGCGGCGTTCAACGTCCCAACGGCGACGGGCAGGATGCCCGTCCTACAAACGACAAACGACAAACGACAAACGACAAACGGCAAACGTCCAACGACAAACGACAAAAGACAAACGGCGACCGGCGAAAGACAAACGTCCAACGACAGACGGCCAACGACAAACGACGAACGAAGAACGACGAACGGCAAACAGCGAAGGCCACGCGTCACTCGGCCGTGTCGCCCTCCCCCGTGTCGCCTTCGTCCGTCCCGCTCTGCAATGACTGGAAGTACTCTCGCACCGTCCCCCGGTAGGCCGGCGGGACTTCCTCCCGCTCAAGGGCGTCCTCGGCGGCCCGCGAGTAGTCCCCGATCACCTCGTAGTAGGGCACGCGCGAGGGATCCACCCGGTCCGGCGCCCCGCGCGTGGGGCTGGCGTATGCCTCGCCGCCGGGCCGCACTCCGCTGCGCACGTGTTCGGGCAACGCCTCGACATCAGTCTCACGCGGGGCATAGAGCGACGATCCGGGCGCGTTCGGCGGCACGCGCTGCTGGGAGCCCTGGTCGGGGCCGATCCCCTGTCCGGAACTCGCTCCCCCTGGCCGCCGAAGTCCCGCCGCAGCCCGATCGGCCGCCGCGCGCATCTCCGCGAGGCTCATCCCCAGCTTCGCCGCGCCGAGACCCGATCGCCCCGCACAGCCGCCCTGCCCGAGGCAGGCGGCCGCGCCCTTGCAGTCCCCCTGGCGCATGCACTGACCGGCCTTCTTCAGGCACTCGGCAAGCTCTGCCAGTTCAGTGTCCTTGAGCTTCTCGGCAAGCTCCTCCATCCGCTGCGCGAGTTCGCGCGCCTGCCCCTCGGTCAGCTCAATGTCATCACCGGAGAGCATCTCCTGCAGCGCCTCCAGCGACTTGAGCGCCTCGTCCCAGTTCTCGTTCTCCAGCGCCACCGCAGCGGTGTCCAGCACCGCCGTCGGTGTAAGCCGTGTGCCCGTCTGCTGCGCGGCATCCTGCAACTGCGAGGCAAGCTGCCGCATCTGCGAGGCCGTCGAGGCCTTCTTCGCCTTCTCCGCCGCCTCGCGCATCTGCCGCTCGAGCTGCTTTTTGCCCTGCCGCCGGGCCCGCTCGGCGAGCTTCTCGGCCCGCTTCGCCATCTCCCGGCGTGCTCTCTGTCCAATCTCTCGGGCGGTCTGTCGCGCGGTCTTCAGTGATGGCCGCTCGATCTTTTGGTCGAGCCTGTCGAGGCGTTCCTGCAGTTCCGAAAGGTCCATCAGCGCCTCGCGCTTGGTGATCCGCCCGCGTTGCATGCGCTCCACCAGCCGCTGGAGGCGCTCTGCGGTCTGCTCGGTCTCCTCGTCATCCGACTCCTCGGCCTGCTCCGACAGCTTTTCAGCCGCGGGCCTCAGTTCCTCTGCAACCACGCGCAACTGCGCCTGCTGGTCCCGCTCATGTGCCGACAGCAGCAGCGGCGGGATCGGCGCGAACTCGACCACCGCGAGCAATGCGAGACAGCCCAGCGCCACCTTCGGGAGCCGGTTAAAACGTACGGGGAATGCCCTCCAGGGCCTGACCTCCGACAGGTGGCGGACGGCATCGGTCACCTGCGCGCGCTGCATCCCGGAGGGATCGGCCTCATCCGAAAGCTCTACCGCGGTGGACAGTCGATCCCACAGGCCCAGCCTGCGATCTGCGCCCGCGGCGAGGGCGCGATCCGAAAGGGGCCAGATAAGCGCCACCAGCAGCGCCGCTGCGCACGCGACCAGCAGGGGGTAGACTGCGTCCGCGAGGGGGTGCGACACGCCCATCAGCCGCTCGTACCCATGCAACACCACCAGGGCGCCGGCACCGGCAGTGATACCGATGCTTGCCAGCCTGACCGCCAGCACCAGGCGCACCCAGGCTCGGAGACGCGACAGGCTGCCGCGCAGGGCCTTCTGCGCGCCATCCAGCGAGATGAATGCCGACGCGTCAACCGCCATTGCCGCCACCTCCGGGACGAATCAATTCGCCTGTCGGCGCCGATAGTGACGCACCGCCAGCAGCCAGAATGTCAGCGCCGCGGTCACATACAGCCAGATGATCACGCTCCACACATAGCCGGCCAAGTCCACTGCCGGTGTCGTCGTTCCCGGCGGGGTCGTGGACTGGATGGTCCCGCGCGCGGCGCTCTCCTCCAGCGTGGCCGCGACCCCCACATACGGGTTGGCCAGCAGCAGCGCCGTAGGGGCGGCGTGGCTGAGCTTCTCAATCAGCGGCAGCGCGCCCACCATCGTTACAGCAAGCAGCACCACCACCAGCGCGATTGCCAGCCACGGGTTCTTCTCGATACTGCCCGGGACCGGAAGGCGCCCGATCAGCCAGCGCACGAACATCGCCGCCAGCACTGCCCCGGCGATGACCGGAATCGCCACGGCGATCGCTGCCACCGGAACGCCGATGGCTGCATTGCTACCGTGGGAGACGACTGTCAGCCAGATGAAGCCGGCCCACGTCAGCACGGCCGTGAGCACTCCCGCGCCCAGGATCGCGCCGTAGGTGGCCACGATCGCGCCCAGGGAGCGGCTGAAGTGCGAACTCATCAGCACGCCGAGCGCGGACACCCACCCTGCCGTCACCAGCAGCAGCACGTAGACCCGCAGCACCTCCGTGGGCGAGACCCCGCCCAGCAGCAGGCACCAGGCGGCCACCGGCAGCGTGGTCCCCAGGAGCACCGCGCCGAAGGCCAGCACCGACAGCAGCTTGCCGCTGACTACATCCCACGGGCTCAGCAGCGTCGCGCGGAGCATCTCCAGCGTCTCGCGCTCGCGTTCCGCCGCGATGGTGGAGGCCGCGTAGGCCGGCAGCGCGATGAGTATCAGCGTCAGTTGCACGTACGTCAGCGCGTGCAGCCCGATCCGCCCCAGTTCCGTCGCCTCCACGCCCATCCCCGCCTGGCTGCGCTCCCATGCCGCGAACCATACCGGCAGCACCACCGCCAGCGCCGCGAAGAGCGCATACACGCCCAGCAGCAGGAAGGCCTTCCCCACACGCATCCGGAGCCGAAGCTCATGCCAGGCCACCGCCGGATTGAAGCGCAGCACCGCATACAGCAGCCGGTCGAGCGTCTCAACCATCGCTGCCAAGCCCCCTGGTCGAGCGCACGTAGATCGTCTCCAGATCGATCTCCTCTTCGGTGAAGCCGTGAACCCTGAAGCCCTCATTCACCAGCGCCGTGAGCACCCGCCACTGCTCGTCCTCGACGCCCTGGTAGACGGCCTCGATCCTCCCGTCGGCCTCACTCACCGTCGTGATATCCGACAGACCGGTCAGGAAGGCGCAGCAGTCCGCGACATCGCCGTTAACCTCCACGATCAGCCGCGTACCGCCGGCCATCTGCGCGTGGATGTCATCCACCGACCCGGACGTGACCAGCGTCCCGTCCTCGATGATCGCTATCTTGTTGCACAACCCGGCCAGCTCGGGCAGGATGTGCGACGAGATCAGCAGCGTCTTCTCCAGCTTGCACAACTCCCGCAAAAGCTCCCGCACTTCCATCCGCGCCCGCGGATCCAGCCCCGATGCCGGTTCGTCCAGCAGCAGCACGTCCGGATCATGCACCAGCGTCTTCGCCAGGCACAGCCTCTGCTTCATCCCCCGTGAGAGCGAGTTCACCGAGTCGTCGCGTCGGTGGCCGAGGTCCGTCAGTTCCAGCACATCGTCGATCAGTCCGGAGCGCTGGCCCCGCGGCACCCGGTGGGCCGCTGCGAAGAAGTCCAGGTACTCCCACACCATCATGTCCTCGTACACGCCGAAGAAGTCCGGCATGTAGCCGAGCATCGCGCGGACGGCCTCGGGGTCCTCGTGGATGTCCCTTCCGCCCACGACGGCCGTGCCCGCATCGGGCTTGAGCAACGTGGCGAGCATCCGGATGGTGGTGGTCTTCCCCGCTCCGTTGGGCCCGATGAACCCCATCGCATCGCCACGCTCGACCGTCAGCCACAGGTCATCCACCGCGGTGAGCTGGTCGTAGCGTTTAGTCAGGCCCCGAATCTCTATCATATCTGCCCCCTCAGAAGGCGTTGGCCCGCGCGCGAATGCTAATGTGCTCGACGGTAACCGCCCCGCCGACGCGCACCCGGACTCGCCCGTCCGGACTCATGTATCGCTCCGGCGGCGCCAGCGTCATGTTGAAGCCGCCCCCGGTCGGGATCGACCGCCACTGCGAACGCGCGAAATCATACGCCTCGATGGCGTTGTCGGCGGGAGTGCCCGTGTACTGCATTTCAAGCTGCAGGCCGGTTGGCTGCACCCCATTGGGGCCTTCCGGCACGTCGAACTCCCAGGTCACCGACGCATTGTTGATCTCAACCGACATCATCCGCGCGCCGTAGTTCTCGTTCCGGCGTATCGTCCCGCCGCCGGAGGTGTCGGTGGCGATGATGCGGCGGCGGACCATCCACCCGGGGATCAACTTCCCCGTCATCGGGCTCAACCGCACGGGAAGGCGCGCCACGATCACCGTGGCGTCATTGGTGCGAGCGCTGCGATTGACCAGTTCCACGGGCAGGATCGGCTCCGTGCAGAGCGCCACGACACATGGCCTGTCGCGCAGCCATCGCGAGACCGTGCCAGGGTGATGTGTGGCGCCGATCCGCTCGATGACTGCCTTCAGCGCCCGCCGGGCCAGATCCGCCTTTTCGGGCGCAAACCCGTCTGCCTGAACAGTCGTCGTGAAATCCAGGAGAGCCTGGTCGCCCGGAGGGGATTTCTTCGGTCTACCGATGCGGCCGTCCTTCATCAGGGCCACTTCCTCCAGGTCCAGGCCCGTGTCGTTCCGCACGGTCGCGCTCAGGTCGCTTCCATTCCACTCGATCTGCCCCGCCAGGCCGTCGCCGATATCCGCGACGAAGGGCACCTGGACCACCCGCGTGCTCCACATATTCACGGCGAGGTCGCGCACCGTCGGCTGTGGGCCGAACTGCATCGTGAAGACGTCTCCGCTGCCCAACTCGGTGTGCTGAGCCGCCGCGGCCGTGCCGTTCAGGCGCATCGTGTAGTCCATCTTCGCAGGGGAGAAGATCCCCGCGTAGCCGACCGCGCGCGCTACCCCCTGTCCGGCCCCGGTCTCCAGCACCGATACGCGATTGAGCAGCGTCTGATGACCGCGCAGCGCAAAGCCTGTTCCCCACGCCGCCCCGAAGAACACGAGGATGATCGCGGGAGTGGTCAGCCACGCAAGCTCCCGGCGGTTCATGCGGTTGACGAACCAGTAATTGACCGGCACAAGCACCACGATGTAAGAGACGAGAAAACCGATCACCAGCCACAGGGGCGGAAGTGCGGCCTTCTCGGTCTGTGCCGCGGCGCCGGCCACGCCACTTCCGCGGTAGTACGAGTATGGATCCGACTCCCCCATCAGCGAAAGAAACTGGTTGTGCGGCCCGTCACCGCCGCCCGCAGATAGCAGCCGCGACCACATCTGCTGTTGTCCGTCCCAGTAACGGACCGGCTCGGCTGCGAAATCAAATGTCGTCATCAGGACCGTTCCGGCATCAAGACGCCGCCTGAGCACCAGCGGCTGCTCGGCGCGCCCCAGCAGCACCTCCGCATCCTCGCGGCGAGTCCCATCGGCGATCAGCGCCGCCTGCCGGGCGATCGGCTCACCGCCCCACTCCTCCAGCGGCGCCAGGTCTTCGACGGTCCGCGTCCCGCGCGCCTGGATTGGCAGCATCTCCCCCAGCGGGCCCTCTGACAGGCCCGGCGCGTGGGTGCCCCCGGTCACCACAAGCGTCCCGCCCAGCCGCACCCACAGCCGCAGCGCTTCAAGCTCGCGCTCGTCGGCCTCTCCAAGGTCGCTGTGAGCCACGACCGCCACATCCGCGCCATCCCAGCCGAGCCACGTCTGTGGGAGAGTCCCCCAGTCGCAGTGCGCCACGACAAAGCGACCGGATGCGGGCGAGCGATTTGAGTAGCGGGTGACAATCGGTGTCTGACCCAGCATTCCGGCGGGGGTGCCGTTCAGGAAGCCGAGGATGGAGTCGCCGCCGCTGAGGACAACCATCAACACGTCCTCCGGCGCCGACGCCGCGCCGCTGACGCGCTGGGCCGTGCGCAGCCCCCCTGCCTGCAGCCGCACCTCCTGGCGGTGCTGGAGATCGGGGACGATGAGGCGGTAGCTCTTCCTGGTCGCTTGCGGGAGTTCCACGGGGACACTGTGGGTGACCGCATTGGGGGCATTGCGTCCATGCACGGGGACGAGGACGCGGCCGGTGCGGGAATTGCCGCGGTTGTCGAGGACCACGCGAAGTGGTGTCCATGCGTCCTGGGTATAGTGGCCGTCGAAACCCACCTCGACATGCCACTGCACCGGCTGCGCGCTCCCCGCAAGCACGGAGCCGGTCAGCATGAGAGCGATCAAACCTGTGATCCGCACTATGCGGCTCATCAAAAGACCCCCCGATCATAACAGCGCGTGAGCTACACCGAGTCTATGATACCCGTGAGAGCCACGTCAATAAGGTGAGCATTACGGGTGTGACCGGGTTTTGTACGTAGATGTGAAGGACAACCGCCCCCACCCGCTCGACCCTTCGGGCCTGGTCCGGCCCGCAGGCGCAACGTCGTGTATTGCGCACAGGGAGAAGGGGGGTAGCGGGGGTGAGGTCGTCGTGAGCCTTTGTCGTGCCACGTCCGGTGCACCGACAATGCAAGGTCACACCCGGCCTTACCCTGTCCTCTTCAGCGCCCACCGACCTTCGCCGGTTCCCGACACGTCGAAGGAGTCGACTGCACCGGAAGCGAACAGTCCCCTGCAATCCCATGATTACCGCCAGAGCTGCTCAGGAGGCCACTGTGAAGTATCTGACGACTGCTATTGTCATTAGTTCCATCCTTGTTTGTACACTGGCATGTGCGGACGAGCCGCTGGAGAACTGGCCGCCACGCGATTACCTCGTGGAGAGCCTTGTGGAGAGAATCCCCTCTCTCCTCGAGTCTTATCATCCCGAAACCGGCCGCTTCGGATCCGAGCCGTGGATCTGCTCGGATCAGAACCGTATCTTCCCGCTGGCCGCCGCCTGGAGCCTCGACCACCCCGACAATCCATACTACCACTCCGACGAGGTCCTTGAGGCCGTCGCCGGCGGTGGTGTGGCGCTGATGGAGGCCCAGGACGATGCCGGCCGCTGGCGCTTTGACAAGAAAGATGGCTCCTACTGGGGCCAGATCCACATGCCGTGGACCTACTCCCGCTGGATCCGGGCATACGACCTGGTCGGTGACGCACTGCCCGACGACGCCCGCGAGACGTGGGAGGAGGGGTTGAAGCTCGGATTCGGAGTGATGGCCCAGTACTTCCCCGACTCGCACGTGCATAACATCCCCACACACCGCGTGATGGCGCTCTACATCGCGGGCGAGTGTTTCGACAACGATGACTGGAAGCAGCGCGCAACCCGGTTCATGGCGAAAGCTGTCGAGAAGCAGGATCCGGTCGGCTTCTGGACCGAGAACTTCGGCCCCGTGATCGGTTACAACTTCGTATACTCCGATTCGCTGGGAATCTACTACGCATACTCGAAGGATCCGGTCGTACTCGATGCGCTGGAGAGAGCCGCCCACTTCCACTCAGCGACACTCTGGCCCGATGGCTCAGCGGTCTCCTGTATCGATGAGCGCCAGATCTACCACAGGAGTATCCGCATCGGCAACCCCGGTTTCGCGCACACGCCCGAGGGCCGCGGCTACCTCATGGCCCAGATGCGCCGCTACGCGGGCGAAAATGACAGACTGATCTCCGCCGACATGGCTGCCGCGCTGCTGCTTTACGGCGGCGAGGGCGAGGTCGTGATGCCGGGCGAGATGGCCGAGGACGGCGTCATCACTCTCGGCGACAATGACGCGCTGATCCGCCGCGGTGACGCACTCCCCGGCGATCGCGCCAGTGACTGGAGTTGGGCGTTGTCCGCGTATGCCACGCCGGTGCCCGACAGTCGCTGGATCCAGGACCGCCAGAACCTGGTGGATGTATTCCACAACGACCTCGGCCTCGTCGCCGGCGGTGGCAACACGAAGCTGCAGCCCTACTGGTCCACGTTCACCCTCGGCGACCCATCGCTTCTGAGCCACACGCCCGGGGAGACACATCCGGACTTCACGCCCGACATCGATCTTGTGTGGACGCCGAGCGAGGCCACGGTCAGCCGCGACGGCGACCTCACGCGCCTCGACGCGGTCCTCGAAGAGCGCGAGCGCTTCAATCGCGAGACGGTGCTCACACAGGGCTTCGAAGAAGCGGCCGCAGACGCACTGCCCGCCGAGTGGGGCGTGGACTACGGTGCGGCCGAGCAGATGCGCGTGGCGGCGGACGCCGCTCATGAGGGCGAGCAGGCGTTGTCGCTGTCGGATCAGGCTGATGGAGATAGCCTTGGCCTGCGAAGCCCAAGAGTACCCGCGGAGCCGGGCGAGGTCTTCTTCGCCGAGGCCTGGTGGCTGGGCGAGGAGGAGAACAACGGTGCGATTTACCTCGAGTTCTGGGGCGAGGACGGGCGCCTTGATGACGGAGTGAAGGCCTTCCAGTGTCCCGGGAAGGGCGAGTGGACGAAGTACGGCGGCAACCTGAAGGCCCCCGAGGGCACGGTGGCCGCGACGGTGCTGGTCTACATCGGCAGGAGCACAATCGCCGAGGGCTACTTCGATGACGTGGTGCTCGGGAAGCTGGTCCCCGATGAGGCCGAACGGGCCCGTGCCGAGTGCTCGGTCGAAGCGCGCACGGAGGGCGAGGACGTCCTGCTGACATACCGCGCGCCGGCTGGCGCCGACGTGCAGGCGCACCTGCCGCTGATGGTACACGGGCGCACGCTCGAACTGGCGGACGGAGAGAAGCTCCCGCTGGTTGATGAGCAGCTCATCCTCGACCGCGAGCAGACCGGTGAGGCGATCGTCCACGGGGATCTGCGTGTAACCATCCCCGAAGGCGCGCATCTGCGCTGGCCCGCCCCTCAGCACAACCCCTACAAGCGCGATGGGGGCTCTTCGCTCGGTAACGCGAAGCTGGTGCTGGTGATGCCCTTCGATGAGACCGGCGAGTACACCGTCCGCCTCAGCTCCATCGAGCGACCTCCCTTCGACGGGATCGTCCTCGAGGCCCGTGACCTGCCCGTCGAGCACTCCGAGGGCACCTACATCAAGCGCCTGGACAATCTCGGCTCGCAGTTCATCGGCGACACTGAGAACGGTGACTGGCTGCGCTTCACGCTGCCCGAGGTGGAGCCGGGGCGCTACGAGCTTCTCGGCGACTTCGTGCTCGCGTACAGCTACGGAATCGTGGAGGTGCTGGTGGACGGTGAGGTCATCGGAGAGCCCTTCGACGGCTACTGGCCCGCGGTTGACGCCTCCGGCACCGTCCAGTCCTTCGGCGAGGTGGAGCTTGACGAAGGCGAGCACACTGTCGCGATCCGGATCATCGGCAAGAACCCGGAGGCCACCAACCAGATCTTCAGCGTGAAGCGCTGGCTGCTGCGGCCGGTTGAGTGACCCGCAGCTACCGTTGCCGTTGGCCGTCCCCCTCTCCCGCCATGACGCCGAAGGCGTCGCAGGGGGAGGGGCCGCCGTTCACCCATCGAGGAGGCTGACCATGTGCACTTCCATCGTCATCGCACTCATCATCGCCACCACCGCCACCGTCGGTTGTGCCGAGACCATCCCGCTCGCCGATCCGGGCTACGAGCTTGCCTACGGCGAGTCCGCCGAGTTCACATTCACTCCTGCCGACGACTACCAGTCCGTCCGGCTCGTGTATGACGTCCGCATGCACTTCCCCCGGGCCGCCGGCTCGACCTACGTGATGGCGTGGGAGGTCAACGGACAGCCGCTCCAGGCTGCTGCCACGCGGACCGCCGTCAGGCTCCTGAACAAGCCCCTGCGCTTCACTCTCGCCAGCGGCCTGGAGATCGGGTGGTCCCGCGGCAGTACGTGGCGCGCGGTTTACTCGCCGGACTTCGAGACCGTGCAGAACCAGGCTGCCGAAGGGATGCAGGTCGAGCAGGTTGACCCCTACCGCTTCGTGATCGACATCACCGACCTGGTCGCGCGGGGTGAACAGAACACTATCTCCGTGCTGCACCGCGGCGAGGCCATGGACTTGAAGAAGGCGTTCCCGGATGTGGAGCCCACGCTTGAACTGGTCTTCCGCGAGCTTTCGGTGGAGCTTTCCGAGGAGCCGGCCGTGGTGGATGAGGTGCCGGCCCGGGAGCAGTTCTCCGCTGACCGCGTGATGCTTCAGCCGCCAGCGGACCTTCCGGCCGAGGAGGTCGTTAACGTCGCACCCGGAGGCGGGATGAGCGTCAGCCTCGAGGACATGGATCTGCGCGTGCGCTCACTGTTCTCGTACGAGGGCGGCGGCTTCAACGAGCTTTCCGCCGAAGGCCGGCCATCCGGCCAGGACCAGTGGCGCGTGGACTGCTCGGCCGCCGATGGCGCCGCGCGCGTCGTCGCCACGGCCGCGGACTACCGCGTCGAGCGCACGGTAGGCTTTGAAGGCGATCATGTGGCCGTCAGCGACCGCGTGATCAACACCACTGACCGCGACATCGGCCTGGCCTTCGACAACCGCATCGAAGCGGCCACCGGCGATATCGTCAAAGCCTGGCTCGGCGGCAACCCCGACCCGGCCATGGTCGGCCTCAAGGACAAGGAGAACCCGACCTGTTTCGTCAGCGGATACGAGGCCGGCTGTGGAATCGTCGCGCTCGATGACGTATATCGCATGCAGGCTGAGATGACCTGGGATGATGGGGCCGGCGCCGGCAGTTCAGTCTTCTGCCTCCCCGCCGACGGCGAGTACACGCTTGAGTGGGCGATCTATCCCATCTCGCGGCCTGACTACTTCGACTTCGTGAACCTCGTCCGCGAGGACCTCGGCGTCAACTTCACCATCCCCGGCCAGTTCGAGTTCGGCCTGCCGTCAGTGGCAGTCACGGACGCCGACAAGCTCCTCACGCGGATCGAGGAGCGCGACCTTTCCATTATCTCCACCGGCACGTGGGCCAACCACGGCGGCGACCCGCCCTACTACCACGGGGCACAGTCGCTCGAGGCCGAGCATCTCCACGAGCTTTTCGGCCGGGCCTGTGACCGATTGGAGCAGATCGCACCGGACGTGACGTCACTGATCTACATTCACAGCTTCATCAACCTTCACGAGGACACTCCCGAGCGCTTCCCCGATTCGGTGATCACCAACGCCGACGGGACGCCCTACACGCACCCCGGCTACACGAAGCGCATCGGCATGCCCTTCTACTACTGCTATCCAACGCTGGAGAACTCGTACTTCGACGCGCTGAAGCGCCTCGTGGATGTGTGCCTGGACGACGACAGGATCGGCGCGGAAGGCATCTACTGGGACGAAGTCGAGATGATCGGCCCCAGGCGCACGTATGACCGGTGGGACGGGCACTCCGCGGAGCTTGATGACGAGCACCGAATCGAGCGCAAGTTCGGGGACCCGCACCTGCTTTCACTGGATGCGAAGGTGGCGCTGGTGGAGTACATCCGCAGCAAGGGCGGGATGCTGATCGGCAACTCGGCGCCTCGTACGCGCACGATGCAGGACCTGCACTTCCCGCGCTTTGTGGAGACCGCCGCGGAGTGGTATCCGGCCCGCTCGCACCTCTACACGCCGATCTCGCTGGGCGATCACAAGACCGTGAAGGACTTCGCCACACTGCTGGAGGACATCCGGCGCAAGCTCATGTGGGGCACGCTGTATTACTACTACTCGCGCCCCGCGCAGCCGTACCCGACGATCACGCAGCAGATGTTCCCCTTCACGCCCGTGGAGCTTCACCGCGGCTGGGTACTGGGCGAGGAGCGGCTGATCACCGCGGTCCCGGGCACATTCAGCCTGGGCGACGATGACGCCGTCACAGTCTACTGGTACGATGCCGACGGCGCGCTGACCGATCGCTCAGGAGAAGAGCGCGTGGAGGACGGTAAGCGCCTGGTCCGCCTCGAGTTGGCCGAGGGCGAGATGGCGGTTATCGAGCGTGCCGAGTGAGCGTCAGCCACGCGCCGCTTCGCCGATGCGTGTGAGCCGCTCAAGGAACGGACCCTCGATGAGGCCGTCTGGCCGCGGTGGGACGTCCCATGTCACGACACCGCCCTGCTCGACGGCCTCGCGCGTGTACCGCCGGGCGAAGTCATCGCCAAACCGCGGTTGCGCCCCCCGGCCCCATGTGTCGCCGAGGTAGCTGAGCACATGCCACTGCACGCCGTGGATCCAGCGGCCGGTGCACGGCGGGAAGGTATCGCTGATCTCCCCGGCGGCATAGTCCTGCTGCTCGGTCAGCACCATCAGGTCCACCATCACGCCGGGGTTGAAGGCGACGATGCTGTCGGGGTTGCCGGCGCGCGCGGCGTCACAGAAGCTGCTCCAGTTCGGCGCGAACGGCGACTCATACATCTCGGGGTAGTAGCACCCGTCGAACCACCACCCGCGCACGCGCTTACCCCAGCGCTCGGACCACTCGGTGATGACCGCCTCCCAGCGCCGCTGGAAGTCCGCGAGGCGCGGATTCTCGATGCCCCACGGCCGCCCGTCTTCGTCGGCCCCACGTGGCGGGCGTGAGCCGATGGTCTGGCTTCCCTTGCGCCACTCGAAAGCCTCCATCGCCCGCTCATCCCGATCGGGCGCACCCGAGGGAAGGTAGACCAGCAGGTCAATCCCCCGCGGCGCCAGCGCCTCGTGCAGGTCGGCTATCAGATCCCGCTCGGAGCAGTGCGAGGGCTCGTAGCCGACGATGCTGTCATACGTCTCGTTCGGGCAGAGATAGTAGCCTGAATTCTGTCCGAGCGTCACGAACAGGTATCCGGCCCCACACTCGTCAAGTTGCTCGGCAAGCCCCCTGACATCGACGCCCGACACGAGACGCTGCCAGGTGGATGGCTCGATGTCGTCATCGGCAACAACCGGCGCCAGATAGTGCAGGAACACGCCCCAGCCTGCGTCGCTGAAGAAATCGGTCATCGACGGATCACGCATTGTCATCACCTCGTAACCGCGCTTCTACGCTGCAGGTCAATCACCTCCCTGTCGCGAAACTGCGCGCACCCTACTTGCGCCCACAGGTTGCTGGAGCGGACAGATGAAGCGCATCATCGAGGTCGTGCTCGGTTTCGTGATGCTCGCTATCCTGGTGGTGATGTTCTTTTCACCGGGTCTGCTGCCGGACACCAGGAACAACCTGGCTGTCGGCTGTGGGGGAGAGCTTCTCGTCGCCTCCAGCGACGGGCGCATCACTTCGGTGGGCCTCTTCGAGGCTCCTGATGATCGCATGCTCGCAGCCGGGCAGGTTCCGCGGGACGCCAGGGGGCTTGCGACCTCTCGCGACGGTACGCGCGCTTTCCTCTGGACCGACCATTATGCCTGCACGCTCGACCGCGATGGCCCGGACGTCCACGAAACTGAGGTCTGGCAGTCCGAGGACCCGATCCTGCAGGTCATCGAGGTCCATCCGCATTCGATCGACGGCCCCCGCCTGCTCGCCCTCAGCGCCGAGGACACCTCCGGCGACCACCCTCTCGGCAGTCACCTGACACTGGTGGATCCATCCGGTGAAGAGGCTGCGCGGGAGGTGCTGCCCGACACCAGCGGCTACAACTTCTGGCGCGCCTCCGCCGGGGATGTGGATGGCGACGGCGCGGAGGATCTCTCGCTGTGCACCTGGAGCCACACCGCTCTCGACGAGGAGACGAAGAGGCGGTTCTTCATCTACTCGTGGAACGAGGCGGGCGAGCTTTACCCCCGCTGGCGAGGCTCTCGGCTGTCGCGGCCCTACGTGAGCGCGGAGCTTGCGCAGGTGCTTCCCAACGATCGCATGGAACTCGTTTCGGTCGAGCGGGGTCTGAACGGTAAGAGGCTGCTTGTGGCGTACGAGTGGAATCAGTTCGGCTTCTGGGGCCTCGGGCACAGCGCCGGGAACGATCGCGTCTCATTCGTAGACAGCGCGGACGTGTCGGGCGACGAGGCCCCCGAACTGCTGGCGGTCGTCCGCGATCACGCTCAACCGCGCCGGGTCGTGGCCTTCGCCCATAGAGATGGCGCACCATGCCCACGTACGGGGCGAGATCGAGCGCTACCGGGGCGGCCTGATCTCCTACTGCCTCGGCAACTTCGTCTTCGATGCCGACAGCTACGGCGGCAACGAGGGATGGATACTGCACGTACGCGCGAACCGGGACGGCGTCTCGGATTACGAGGCCGTCCCGGTGCAGATCAGCGACTGCCGCTGCACGGTCGCGAAATGACGGTCAACTCCGCCCGGGTCTCGGACTCTACTGCACCCGTATTGTGCGCCGACCGTGGTACGTGTGGCCGAACATGTCAGTCGAGCGGACGCGAACCGTGTGGTAGCCCGGTTCGAGGTCGCCGGGTGCATTCGCGAACCACAGGTGAGCGGACTTGACCGGCTGGTTGACCGCCGGAGCCTGGTCCGCTCGCCCCACGCCCGCCAGCGCTTCGTCACGCTCGCCCGCGAACAGCTCCACATGCGCCTCGTCCGGTTCACCGACCCGCTCCATGGGCTGCCACTCGCCCCCGTCCACGCACATCTCGACGGTCGTGCGCTCGTTGCCGAGGAAGACGTTGGCGTAGACCGGCACCGCGGTCATCTCCCGGTCGATGGTCTGCGGCGCCCAGACGATCATCTGGTGTGACCGCGGCCGTCGCGCGGGCACGAACTCGATGGAGTAGTCGCTGCCGTCGAAGCTCACCTCCAGATGTCCGTTCGGCACATTGTCCCGGCAGGGCGAGACGGGGATGCCCATCTCGTCTACCTCACCGCCCCACCATGCGCCACATGCGGTGGGCGCGGTCAGGTGCAGGTGCGGGCTCCTGGTAGGAAAGCCCTGATCGGGGCCGAAGAACCTGCCGAACTGCGTATGGGTGTGCGCAGAGAAGCCAAGCACGTTCTCGCGCCCCTCGAAGAGCGAAGCGAACTGCTTGTAGTTGCCCATATTCGGAGCCAGTGGAATGTGGAACATGTACACCACCAGTGTGTCCTTCGGCACCAGCGCCAGGTCGTTGCGGAGGAACTGGATGTCCTCGTCGCTGATGCCGCCGGTGTAGCGGCCCTGCTTGGCCCACTCGTGATAGGTATCGGGCGTGCCCTCACCCGGGTGCCAGATGACATCATCGATTACCACGAAGTGCACCGGCCCGCAATTGAGGGAATACGTATTCGGCCCGAAAACACGCTCCCAGGTCTCATCCGCGAACTCATCGGAGAGCGCGTCGTAATTCTCGTCGTGGTTTCCACAGACAAAGTAGTTCGGTGTCGGGAGCACCCCGTAGACGTCGCCTACATCGTCCAGCAGGTCCAGTGGATTACTGACGATATCGCCCAGTGAGAACGACACGATTGCATCGGTGCCGGCCTCTGCGATAGGGTCAAGGACGTCATTGGCAATGAAGTCAACCTCCCGGATGTTGCGGGGCTGAGGATCGCCGAAGACGAGGGCCGTGAACTGCTCCGGCTCCTCTCGCGGATAGAGCGGGAAATCCACCGATTCGGGCAGGTCACCGGTGGGCTCAACGCCCGGGTAGTGCAGGTCCGGCGAGCCATCGGGCTTGTGCACATAGCAGAAGCGCGGTACGCCATTCTCGTCAACCGCCGTCATCCAGCCTCGGGGCTTAATGACGAAGATGATGTCGTCGCCATCGACATTGACCTCGTAGCGGCCCTCCTCGTTTGTCACGACCACGTCGCGACCGTTGGAGACCGCGATGTTCGCCAGCCCCTCCTCGCCGGCATCGCGGATGGCGTTCTCGTTCGTGTCATAGTAAACCACGCCCGTGGCTGTCTGGCGAGCGAATGCACACGACGTTACCAGCAACCCTGCCATGGCGATGAGAAGTAATCTCAGCGAGCTACACGCTCGAGTGGTGCACATACTGCAGCACTCCTTCCGTCAGATGGCGCTCTTCCGATCTCGTTTCTCCGCGCGTTTGCAGCAGGCCTCCGCCCCATCCGTGACGAAATGCACTTTGCGCTCTGAACGACCCCGACAGAGGAGCAACACTCTCATGAAGCGCCTGCTCGCTGTTGCGATTGCACTTGTCTGCGTGCTGCCCGTCTTCGCCCAGGACACCCGCATCTATACCATCCGGGACGACGACGGTACCGCCGACGAAGGCCGGGCACAGGTCGGCAGCCCCCACTACGTGTGCCGCAAGACACTCATCCTCGACCGCGACCCGGCCGACCTGCAGCAGGCGTGGATCCAGTACTACATGAAGGTCCGCCCCTATGACGTGGAGACCAGGAAGCTCTACACGCGTCCCGTCGAGGGCGTGACATGGGAGGACCTCGTGATCACGCTCAACGGCGCCGAGGTGCTGCGTGAGCCGCTCATCGAGGTCGGCACCATGGGCTGGCACGAGTTGGAGGTGGACCCGGACCTGCTGATGCGCGGCGAAAACTACATCACGATCACGCTCAGCGACCGCGGGAACTACTTCTACCTCGGCATCGACCGCGACAACGACTACGGCCGCTCCGCCCTCAGCAAGGATGGGGGCGAGACATGGCGCGAGGGCTGGACGTCCTTCAAGGCCGAGGAGCGTGACGGCGGCGAGTACATGGTGCGGCTGAAGTACGAGGCGCCCGAACCGCCGCAGGTCGGCTTCATCGAGCGCACCGGCAAGTACTACGGCTGGCTGGAGATGGAGGATCTGTTCTCGGCTACCGAGGTCCACGCATCCGGCTTCAAGGCCATCGAGTGGACCAGGGGCGCCAACCAGCCCTCCGGCGACATGGTCGCCTACAACCAGAAGGGCCGCGTGAGCTTCCCGCTGACCATCCCCGCCGACCGCGACTGGAAGCTGTGGGTGCGCGGGTGGATGGACGGATTCCGCAACGGCTCCTTCACGCTGAGTGTGGACGGACAGCAGGTCTACGATTCCAGTGGCCACGAGTTCACCTCCGACACCGACCTGCGCTTCGACTGGCTCGACATGGGCGAGGTGCATCTCGGCGAGGGCACGCACACCTTCGAGATCGAGACCTTCGGCGAGTGCGGGCACATGTTCGACGTCTTTGCGCTCACCACAGACGCAGGCTACGTACCCGATGAGAACAACCCCCTGCCGCGCATGACCACGATCACCAGCCTCGTGAAAGCGCCCGGCATCAGCGACCTTGAGCCGGGCCTGTACATGACCGAGGACCCGATCCCGTGGGCCACGCCGCTGGCCGGCGGGCCGATCGAGACGCTCTGGGTCTGCGGGGACATCAACGAGCGCGAGATCGTCGAGCTTCAGCAGCGCATCGACATGGAGACTGCTGCCGTCTCCTCCGCCACAAACTACATCGGCGGGCGCGGGGTCTTCGGCCAGAATCTCTCCCTCGAACAGGCGGACGCGCTCTACGACCGCCTCATCTCCCAGCCGCCGCTGGACGTGATCGTGCTGGTGCGCACGCGCCTCGACCAGGTCCCCGATCACGCCATGGAGGCGCTGCTCGCGCAGGTGCAGGACGGCGCGGGACTGGTGGTGGTCGATTCGCGCCGCGAGGATGCCGATCCCACCGAACTTGACGCGCTGCTGGAGGAGACCGAGCCGCTGGACGTCTCCACGGTTGCTTCACCGCTGGATCACCGGGCGCTCGACCGCCCCACCATCCGCGAGTACGGTGAGGGCCGCATCGTGGGCCTGCGGTGGTCCCTCTGGGGAACGGTCAATCGCCTCGATCCACCGGCGCATACGCTGCGCTACCCCTACTGGGAGTATCAGTTCGGGCGCTGGGTGAAGGTCCTCATGGCCGCGGCGCGCCGCGACACCGCGCAGGTCGCGACCGTGGACGTGCCCGAGACGATTGCGCCCGGCGAGCAGCCCACGGTGACACTTACACTGGAGGGCGAGGCCGCGCAGGTGCGCCCCGTCTGGCTCGCACCGTTTGCGGAGCCGCAGACGCTCGAACCGGTGCCCGTCGCCGACGGCGCGGCCTCGCTCGTACTGCCCGCCTCCGCGGAGGACGGGCTCTACCACATTGCGATGACGCTTATGAGCGACGAGGGCGACGCGACCGGCATCGCATCGGCGCAGTATCGGGTCCGGCGCGAGACGCGCATCGCGGAAGTCGTCGCGGAGTGCACCGAGGACGGCTCCACGCTCGTGGCGACCGCCACCACTGAGGGCCCCGGCGGCCTCGACGTGCGCGCGGAGGTCGTCGGCTCGCACGATCGCCTGCTCGGCAGCGTGGACGCAGAGGCCGGAGGCGCGCAGGACATCCGCGTGCCGCTGATCGATTCGCACGAGCGCCTCGTGGAGCTTCGCCTGACCGTCCCCGGCGAGGACGGCCCCGCCCAGCGCGTGGAGAAGCTGGTGCCGCGGCCGCAGAAGGTCGTGATGGATGACTACCTGCCCTACTCCGGCGTGTGGGGCAACCGCGAGTGCCCGGATTATGTCTATGACGCCTACGCGCGCATCTGGGAGGACCTCGGCATCCGCATGATCCAGCCCTCGGGCATCGCGTGGCATTCCCTCGACCAGGGGTACGCGACGGCGCTGCCCTATCGGCTGACGAGCGTGGGCAACGGGAACGTGGACGCGGAGGGGGTTCGCACCCCGTGCCTGCATGATCCGGAGGTCATGGCCGAGGCGAAGGAGGAGATCCAGCGCCGCGTGGAGGGCTACCGCAAACTGTCGCCGGTGCTGCTGGGCCTCGGCGACGAGCAGTCGATCGGCCGCGAGGAGGCGTGCTTCAGCGAGCACACGCGCGCGGCATTCCGCGACTGGCTGCGCGAGCAGTACGCGTCGCTCGATGAGCTGAACGCGACCTGGCAGACGGATTTCGCGAACTGGAAGGACGTGGAGCCGTCGCGCCTCAAGCAGGCGAAGCACCGGCCCGGTAACCTCGCGCCCTTCCTGCAGTTCCGTAAGTTCATGGCCCACACGTTCGTGGAGAAGACGCGCACCATGCAGTCGTGGGCGCAGGAGGGAGCCGGGGACACGCACATCGGCGGCGTGAACCCGTGGGATGAGGGCTGGACCACCTGCACCGTCATGTCGCAGCTCTTCCCGGTGCTGGAGTACGGGCAGATCTACCCGCGCTCGCACGACCGCGCCCGCTCGTGGTTCCGCGATCCGAAGCTCATCGGCACCTGGTCGGGCTACTCGCGCCCGGAGGGCCAGATCGAGCGCGAGGGCTGGCTGCTGCCAACCTACGGGGGCACCATGATGGGCTGGTACGGGGTCGGCCGACAGCTTGGCTACGGGACGCTGACGGGGACGCTGAACCTCGGCGAACGCGCGAAGTGGATCTCGCGCGTCAACCACGAACTCAACTCCGGTGTCGGGAAGCTGCTGATCGAGACCGAGGCCGCACAGGAGCCCGTCGCGATCCTGCACTCGTGGCCGAGCCGCTGCGCCTACATCGCGGCCCTCAGCGCCGAGGAAGACACGCCCGCCGACGCCCTCGACCAGCGCTGGGACGAGTGCGAGGAGACCTTCGTGCGGCTGCTTAAAAAGCTCCGCGTGCCCTACCGCTACGTGGACGAGCACCAGGTGGCCAAGGGCGCGCTGGAGGACTACCAGATGCTCGTGGCGCCGCGGGCGTGGGCGCTCCCCCAGGCAACGCTCGATGCGATCGCGGACTACGCGACCAAGCATCCGGTCATCGCGGACTCGGGCCTTGGGCGCTACGACGAGATCGGGCGAATGCGCGACGCCACGCCCATCGAGGGTATGAACGTGACGGTCTGGGATGAGCTTCCCGCGCCGCTGAGCGACGAGACCATCGCGCGCTTCCGGGAGAGCATCGAGGCAGCGGGTCTGTCCGCCGCCACGCGGTTCATCGACGGGGACCTCCGTTTCTGGGTCCCGCGACGGTTCGGTGACGCCACCATCGTGGTGGCATTCGGCACCGGCGAGGTGACGCTTAACGAGCTTCCCGCCGGAGCACACCTTTACGACGCCCGCGAACACGCTTACCTCGGCGATGTGACGCGGGCAACCGCGCAGATGGAGCACGGGCCGGCAGTAATCGTGTACGCCGAAGACGAGATCGAGGGCCTCGGGGTCGAGGCGCAGGGTGCGTCACTGGGCGAGGCGGTCGGCTACACGCTGTCCCTGGAGAGCGGCAACGACACGGTCGCGCGCGTGACGGTCATCGGCCCGGACGGCGAGGAGCGCCCCTGGTACGCGGACAACGTGCGCATCTCCGACGGGGCCGCTTCGGGCGGCTTCACACCTGCGCTGAACGACCCCGCGGGCACGTGGACCATCCGGGCGCTGGACATCATCACCGGGGAGACGGCGGAGGCGACGGTGGAGGTGGCGGTGCGAAGGGAAGAGTGAAGAGGGAGAGGTGAAAAGGGGACGGCAACGACGGACGGCAGGTCGTCTGGAGGGGCCGCTCCGAGGGCCCGCTGCCGTGTAGCGGCGCGAGGAGTGAGGCGCTCCAGCGCCTCAGGTTCCACCCCGGCCCACGGCATACCGATTCCGCGGCGGCTCGGGCGTCCGGACGATAAACGGCCGGGCCGGGGTGGAACCTAACGCCTGCGCAAACGGCGCGCAGGCGTCACCCTCGCGACGATGCTGGCGCATCGCCCCTCGGGCGGCCCCTCCACACGGCATTCACGGCCGGCCCCAATATGTCCGTAATGCATAGAAGGGGGGTGAGGCCCGGCCTCCTCGACTCGCTACGCCGCGGGCGCCAACGTAGTACCGCCCTCCCAAATGGCTGCGCAAAGACGCCGTTCCCACTGCCCGCTCCCCCATCCCCCATCCCCTGCCGTTTCACGCCCTCAGCCGCATTATCACTCGCAGCACCACGTTCCCCAGCAGGGTGTGACCGAAGAACAGTCCTACGAAGCCCGGGACCATGCGCCGATACGCCGGCAATCCACCGTAGCGCAGCATCAATCGCTGCATCAGCCACGCGATCAAGAACGGCCCCCAGTAGGGCGACCAGTCGTTATACAGCGTCCCGAGCACCACGCCCAGCGGATGGAGCGGGAAGTTGCTCACGTTCAGTCGCGCCCACGTGATCCCCACCGTGGCAAAGAAGCCCGCACCGTAGCCGACTGAGCGCGCGACATCAGGCCCTCCGGGATTCTCCAGCGCCCGGTTGAGGAAGCGATAGTGGTGGCGCGACCAGTTGATCGGCCAGGTGCGATGCTCGCGCCCCTCTCGCACATCGGCGAAGGCACTGCCGACCTCATAGCCTCGGTCCAGATGCGACCAGAAGGCGAGGAAGCCCGAGATCAGCAGCACCAGCAGCATCAGCTTGAAGACCGAACCCCGCCTGGCGTTCCCGTAGTCCACGATACGGTAGCCGTCGGTGTAGTACTGCCCGCCCACGTGGGAGAAGACGGTGCGGCCGATGTAGTGCAGAGCGTAGTACAACACCATCGGCTGCGGGCTGCCGAACCCCCGCAGGAAGCGGTTGCCCAGCAGGTGCACCGCGACCTCGGTGTCGTAGCCATACGGGTGCGTCCACGCCACCGGCGGCCCGGCTTCGGCTCGGATGCGCGCGGCCACCAGCACGAACATCCACATCACCGCGAAGTAGATCACCAGCAGATCCCAGCGATGCCCGGCGTGCAGCAGCATCCAGAAGATGCCCACCATGCTCACCCCGAAGCCGATCGCCAGCCCCCGGTAGCTGAGCGGCTCATTGCGATCGTACTCCCCCGGACCGTTGAGGATGCGTGCCAGCACCTTCCGGAAGTGCCGACGGCTGACGTAAAGCATGTACATGGTCACGGCGATGCACGATCCCGCGGACACCTCCTGGTAGAACGGGAAGCGCCACTTCCGGTAGCCGGCCGACAGCCCGCCCACCTTGACCAGCTTCATCCCGAAGTAGATTACCAGCGCCGTAAGCAGCACATCGCCGGGCACAAGGTAGGACAGGCCCCATGTGTCGAGGTTGAAGTGCAGAATCAGCGGTCGGAACCACCGCCAGGGCGGGTCGGCCAACCCCTGCGCCACGCGGATGTAGCGATCCACCTGCGGCATCGCGGGCGTGATCTCGTGGGCGATGCGCATGCCGTTGAAGATCGCAGCGATCGCGAAGCCGGTCCACATGAGCGGGTCGCGGAAGAAGTAGCCGCGCTCGACGGCCGATCCCTCGAAGCCGCCGGTGATTTCCAGCGGCAGGAACAGGAGCGGATAGCGGAGCCGCTCGGCCTCCGCCCACTGGCGCCGGAAGAACGCCACCAGGCAGCCGGTGGCGACGATGATGAGCATGTTGAAGCTCATCCACCACATCAGGGGGATCTTCCACGCCTCCCACGGCACGAGTCCCGAACTCGAGCCCTCCCAGAAGCCCTTCACTACCCACTCCTCGTGGGGGATGTAGAAGCTGGGGAAGTACTGGAAGATCTCCGCAAGCTGGTTGACGTCGTTCCCGTAGTACTGGGGATAGAACAGGTAGTGGATGACGTAGACCCCACGGTCCATCACCGGGGCCATGGAGACCGCCGCGTAGACGAGTAGAAGCTCTCCGCGGCTCATGGGCCGAAGCCAGCGGGGGCAGTTTGGGAGCCGGTCGGCGAGGCCCACGAGCTTATTCAGCCCGACCAGGATCAGCAGAAAGATCATCGCCGGAACCGGCGGAACAAGCTGCATGAAGCCGAGCCGGCGGACGATGAGGTAGGTCGCGAAGGTGAACAGCACGGTCAGCACGAACGCGCGGCCGGTTATCCCGACGAGGTCGGATGGCGGCGCGTCCGGACTGGTTGACGCGTCGGCGATCTGGTCATCAGACTGGCTCATGCACTCACCGTTGCGCGCCCCGTGGGGCGAAATCCACGCGGGAAGACCACGGTTCGCCGAGAGGCGCACGAGGACCTGCAAGCCGTTGGAGGGGCCGGCCCCTCCTCGCGACGATGAAGGTCCCCCGCACCCCCGCGTCCAACCTTCCCCCGCACCACCAGCCCCCAACATGTGGCGCAGGCTTCCCGACTTCGGGCGTTTGGGGGGGGGGGGGGCCTGCTGCGCCGGACCGGCCCTTATTATCTTTGTTGCCACCA